>SIBG01000112.1 GCA_009695305.1 Opitutus sp.
GACAACGCGATCCGATCGTGCGCGGTGAGTTTGAAATCGAGCGTGAGGCCGAGCGAGTCGCGGTCGGATTCCTTGGGGCCGTCCTGGATCGTGAATTGCGAGAGGTAGGGGCGGCCGGGCGTGGTGGCGGGAAACGCGGTGCCGGCCGTGGCGGTGGAGTTGCCGCGCCAGACATTGGTGGCGCGGTCCTGGCTGGAGAATTGCGTGGAGGCGCCGGCGGAGAGCGTGAAGCCGAAGTTTTTGTTCACGGGCACGATCCACGAAAAATCCGTGCCGGGCCAGACCTTCTGCCGCGGGTCGCGATACATCGCCGCGCCCCGGCCGAGGCCGCGGTAGTCGTCGCGCATGAGGAGGTAGAGGCTGCCGTTGAAGACGGGACGGGCGCGCTCGAACGAGCTGCGCGGCACGAGATTCACGGCACCGGCGAGCGCCTTGCCGGGCGTGTCGGGCGTGGGCGAGTGCGAGACCTCGATGCGCGCGACGTTGTTGAGATTGAAGAAGCCGACCTCGATGCCGCGGCTGGTGTTGTTGTCGCCGGGCGACGAGAGGCCGATGCCGCCCAGGGTGATCGGGGTGTTGGCGGCGGGCGCGCCCTCGATGGAAATGTAACGGCCGTCGCCGCCGCTCATGTCGACGGTGACACCGGGGAGGTATTTCAGGAACTCGGTGACATTGCCCTCGGCGACGGCGCCGAATTCATCGGTCGAGACGACGGTCTTGATGTTGGCGGCGAAGCGCTGCTCGTTAATCGCAATGGCGGCGCCGTCCATTTCCTTCGAGATGGAGACGATGAATTGGTCGAGCTTGACCGGCTCGCCGACCGGGGTGGACAGGCGGTCGGAGGCGGCGAGGGTGACGTCGTGCGGGGTGGTTTGGCCGGCGATGATGCGCACGGTGTCAAGGCGCGGGGCGCTGCCGGTGTAGAACAGGCGGAGGCGGGCGCTGCCGGTGGGCACGCCGTCGAGGCGGAAGGTGCCATCGTTGGCGGTGAACGTTTCGAGCGTCGTGCCCTCGACGGTGATGCGGGCCCCTTCGACATAGTTGCCACTGGCGGAGTGAAAGACGCGGCCGGCGATGGCGCCAGTGGAGGGAGCGAGCTGCGCGAGCACGGTCAGTTGGGCGAGCAGCCCGAGCGAGGCGCAGGCGAATAGGACACGGTGAAGGCGGAGGACGGAGAGCGGCGGGTTCATGGCGGGGATGGGCGGGAGGCTCGAGCGATGGAGCGGGCTCAAACAAGCGGGGTGACGACAGAAGACTTTTTTCGCGGCGAAGGTCGAGGGCGAATCCCGCTGCCGGCCGCCTCGGTCGCAGGGGGCCGGGGCGGTTACGGGGCGAACGCTTTTTTCAGATACGCGAGACTCTGCGTGGCGATGGCGGCGGGGCCTTCCTCAAATTTAAACACTTCCACGGAGACGACGCCGTCGTAGCTCACGTCGCGGAGCGCGGCGGCGATGGGTTTGAAATCGACGTCGCCGAAGCCGGGGCCTTTGAGGTTCGCGTCGTTCGCGTGAAAATAGGAAAAATTGCCGCGTGCGTCGCGGATGATTTGAGGGATGGGTTTGACCTCGGAGGACATGGCTTTCACGTCGAGAATCACGCTCATCGCCGGGTGGTGGAACTGCTGCGCGAAGGTGATGGCCTCGGCGGCGGTGTTGATGAAGTTGGTCTCGGCGGGGGCCAGCGGTTCGAAGCAGATCGTGACGCCGCGATCGGCGGCGCGCGCGACGGCGGGGCGGAAGACCGCGGTGGCCCAATCCCACGCCTGTTGATGGCTCACGCCGTCGGTGAGACTGCGCTGTTTGGGCGAGCCGACGACGATGGTCTGGCCGCCGAGGTCGGCGCAGAAATCGGCGAGCGCGACGAAGTAGTCGGCGGTGCGCTGGCGGATGGTCGCGTCGGGTAGTGTGAGATGCAGGCCGTCGGCCTGGACGAGCACCCAGTGGATGCCGGAAATCTCGAGGCCGATCTGCGCCGCGGTGTCGCGGATGGCGCGGCGCTCAGCGGGAGAGATGGCTGTGACGTATTTGCCGGAGGCGCCGGGGAGGAGGGTGAAGGGCGCGAGCTCAATGCAGTCGTAGCCCGCCGTTTTGGCGTAGCGCATCGCGTCGGCCAGTTTCCAGTTCTGAAAGATTTCGTTGCAGATGCCGAATTTCATGAGCACCGAGGCTGGACGTGCGGCGGGAAATTTGAAATCAGATATTCCCCGTCTGGTGAAAATCACCATTCGCCGCCGTCCGATCACCCCCGTCTTCTTTATCCCCATGAACTTCCCCCTCGTCCGCCGTGCGGCGCTGGCTGTCGGATTTTTGCTGCTGGGTTTGTGGCCGGCCGCCGCCGCCGCGCCCCGCGCGCCGAACATCATTTTTTTCCTGATCGACGACTGGGGTTGGACCGATGCGGCCTGCTTCGGCAGCAAGCTCTACGAGACGCCCCAGGTGGACCGACTCGCCGCCCAGGGCATGAAGTTCACGCAGGCCTATGCGGCGTGCACGGTGTGTTCGCCGACGCGCGCGGCGGTGATGACGGGCAAATATCCGGCGCGGTTGCACCTCACGGATTGGATCGCGGGCCACAACCGGCCTTACGCGAAGCTCAAGATTCCGATGTGGACGCTGCAGCTGCCCCTTGAGGAAAAGACCATCGCGGAGGAACTCAAGGCGCTGGGCTACGCGACGGGGATGTTTGGGAAATGGCACCTCGGTGGTCCGGCCTTTTACCCCGAGCATCAAGGTTTCGATGTAAACGTCGGCGGGTGTGACCGCGGGCAGCCGGGCGCGTATTTTCCGCCCTACGGCATCGTGAACATCCCGGACGAGCAGCCCGGCGAATTCCTCAGCGACCGCCTGACGCGGGACGCAAACAAGTTCATCGAGACGAATAAGGACCGGCCGTTTTTCGTCTATTTTCCGCACTACGCCGTGCACACGCCGCTCGCGGGCAAGCCCGAGGTGATTGAGAAATACCGCCGGAAGCTCGCGGCCGGAACCTACGCCCAGACCAATCCGGTTTACGCCGCGCTCGTCGAGAGCATCGACGACAGCGTCGGCGCGGTGATGAAGCAGCTGGCGGCGCTGAAGCTCGAGGAGCACACGATCATCATCCTGACCGGCGACAACGGCGGACTGAGCGGCACGGTCAACGCGCAGGGCTGGCATCCGGGCCCGACGCGCAACGATCCGCTCCGGCTCGGCAAGGGCTCGGCCTACGAGGGCGGCGTGCGCGTGCCGCTCGTGGTGAAATGGCCGGGCGTGACGAAGGCCGGCAGCGTGTGCGAAGCACCCGTCACGAGCGTGGATTATTTCCCGACGATGCTCGAGATCGCGACCGGTGCGCCGGCGAAGGGCCTCGATGGCGAGTCGATCGCGGCGCTGCTCCGCGGGGGCGCGCAACTGCAGCGCGAGGCGATCTTCTGGCACTATCCCCACTATCACCCGGGCAGCGCCACGCCTTACAGCGCGATCCGCGAGGGCGACTGGAAGCTCATTCACTTTTTTGAAGACGACCGCGTAGAACTCTACAATCTAAGGGACGACCTCGGGGAAAAAACCGATCGCGCGCCGACCGATCCGAAAAAAGCCGCGGCCCTCCGTGCCAAGCTCACGGCGTGGCGCACGGCCGTGGGCGCACAACTCCCCACGAACAATCCCAACTATGACGCCGCCAGGGCATGGGGCGGCGAGGGCGCCGGCGGACCAAAGGGCGCGGGCCAGGCCAAGAAAAAATGAGCGCACCGCCTGACCCAGGCGCACGCCCGGCCCGCATCGTTTCGGTCGACGCGCTGCGCGGCTTCGACATGCTGTGGATCATTGGCGGTGAGCAGGTGGCCAAAGCCCTGGAACCTCTGGGCGGCGGCCCGATCATGGCCGCCTTCGCCCACCAGTTCACGCACGTCCAGTGGGAGGGTTGTCATTTCTTCGACGTCATCTTTCCGCTGTTCCTGTTTCTCGTCGGCGTGTCCATCGTGCTTTCGCTGGATCGCACGCGCGCCGAGGCCGGGAGCCGCGGTGCCCTGATCCGCATCGCCCGGCGGAGCGCGTTGCTGTTCGTGGTTGGCATTTTTTACTACGGTGGGCTGTCGAAGGCCTGGCCGGACGTTCAGCTCGCCGGCGTCCTGCCCCGGATCGCGTTGTGCTATCTGGCCGCGGCCACCCTTTACCTGGTGCTGCCGCGCCGGGGGATCGTGATCGCGGCGACCCTGTGTCTGGTGGGCTACTGGGCGCTGCTGACGTTCGTGCCGTTTCCTGATGTCCGGCTGGAGCACTCGAATACCGGCAAACGCGGATCTCAGGCGGCGGCCGAGTCTCCCGCCAAGTTGCTGGCCAAGGTGACCACGACGGTCCGCGGCACCTATGAGGAAGGGCACAATCTCACGCATTACGTGGACTTCCGCTACCTGCCGGGCAAGCAACGCAATCTCTACTACACCAACGAGGGCCTGCTTAGCACGATCCCCGCCATCGCCACGACGCTGTTCGGCATCATGGCCGGATGGCTCCTGCTTAGCACCCAGCTGACCGGGCGGCAGAAAGTCGCGTGGCTGGTCGGGGCGGGAGCGGTCGGCGTCGGGTTGGGCCTGGTGTGGGGCCTGCAGTGCCCGATTATCAAACGCTTGTGGACGCCGTCGTATTGCCTGCTCGCGAGCGGAATTTCGGCGATGATGCTCGGCGTATTCTACCTGCTGATCGACGTGTGGAATTGGCGGCAATGGTGCGTCCCATTGCTGTGGATCGGAACCAACGCCCTCACGGTTTATCTCGCAGACAACCTCGTGGATTTCGGGGCCATCGCGGCGCGCTTCGTCGGCGGCGACCTGAAATTGTTCCTTGATACCAGCTTCACCCAGGGCCTGGGCGGTTTGCTGATCGCGCTCGTGGCTTTGCTGCTCCCGGTGCTGCTCATGCGTTTCCTCTTTCAACGAAAAATCTTCATTCGCCTATGAGACCCTCCCTGACCTCACGACTCTCCTGGAAGGCAACCGTTTTTTTCCTGGCGCTGGCGTGCCCGGGTGGGTTGGCCGCCGCGAGCGCGGCGAAGCCGGATCGGCCCAACATCCTGTTCATCCTCGGTGACAACTGGCGCTGGCCGAACGCCGGCGCGCTCGGCGATCCACTGGCGCGCACGCCCGCCTTCGACCGCGTCGCGCGCGAGGGCGTGGTGTTCACGCACACGTTTAACCCCGTGCCCTCGTGCTCCCCGACGCGCTCGTGTCTGCTCACGGGCAAGATCGCCCACCAGCTCGGCGAGCGCGCCAGCTTGTGGAGCGGCTTCCCGCGCGACACGCCGGTTGTCACCCAACTCCTGCGCGACGCCGGTTACGCCACGGGCTTCAGCGGCAAAGGCTGGGCGCCCGGCAACCACGAGCTCTCCGGGTGGAAGGAAAATCCCGTGGGCCCGAAGTTCGCGAGCTTCGCCGATTTTCACGCGAAACGAAAAATCGCCGAGCCGTTTTTCTTTTGGGTCGGCAATACCGACACCGCGACCAAAGGCGGAAAACTTCCCTTCCTCGCCGAGGCCTCCGCCCACCTCACCGCCGCCTCCCTCGTGATTCCGCCCGAGCTGCCGGACTGCCCGGAGGTTCGCCAAGATCTCCTCAACTACTACGGCGGCGTGATGAAACTCGACGATGAGGCCTCCCGCGCCCTCGCGCTGCTGGAGAAATCCGGCGAGCTCGACGACACCGTGGTGATCTACACCAGCGACAACGGCTGGCAGCTGCCCCGCGGTCTCGCCAATTGCTACGACTCCGGCTCCCGCGTGCCCCTCGCGATTCGTTGGGGCAAAAATCTCTCCGCCGGCCGCAAGGTCGACGCCTTCGTCAACGTCGCCGACCTCGGTCCGACCTTTCTCGAACTCGCCGGTCTTCGCCCTCCAGCCGAGATGAGCATGCACAGTATCAAGCCCCTGCTCTTGGGCCAACCCGACGCTACACTTCGCGATGCCGTTTTCATCGAACGCGAACGCCACGCCGACGTCCGCCGCGACCACCTCAGCTACCCGGTCCGCGCCATTCGCACGAACGATTTCCTCTACGTTCGCAATCTCCGCCCCGACCGCTGGCCCGCGGGCGACCCCGATGTATTTTTTCTGCACGGACTGCCCTTTGGCGATGTGGACACGACGCTCACTAAGGACTTCCTCCTCGCTCACCAAAAAGATCCCGCCTACGCCAAGTTCATCGCGCTGATCTTTGGCAAACGTCCCGCCGAGGAGCTCTATGATTTGCGCTCCGATCCGCACCAAATCGTCAACGTCGCCGCCAACCCGGCCTATGCGGAAACGCTCACGCAGCTCCGCGCGCGAGTGGCGGGGTGGATGAAACAAACCGGCGATCCCCGCACCGATCCGGCGTTCGACGGGTGGGATGCTTTTCCCTACTACGGCAAGGCGTCGAAAGCGCGCGACTGACTGGTGGGGCGTCCGAGGCCGGGCGCACCTGCGGGCGGGCGATTAGGCGGCCCAGCCGGAGGCGCTCGTGCGGGTGCTAACGGCGCCCATGCCGTGATAAACTGTTGCACTGCGCGGCCAGCCAATTTGCTTGAGGCGCGCTTCGGCGCCTTTCACCACACCTGCCATGCCGTCCATCCTCCGTCTCCCACCCGTGCTCGCGGCCCTCGCCGCCGCCGTCATGGTTCCCGCCGTCTGCGCGCAGTCGGCCGCTGACCCCGCCATCGCGCTCGACGAAATCACCGTCTCCGCCACCCGCATTGCGCAGCCGGTCTCCGATGTGCCCGCGAGTGTTTCGGTCATCCGCCTCAACGACCTGTTCAACCCCGTGGCTTCGCTCCGTGATCTCGCCCGTGCCGAACCCGGGGTGTCCGCGCCCGCGGCCTTCGGGGCGACGGGCAACGCCCCGCGTAATTTCCCCGCCGCGCGCTCCTTCAATATCCGCGGCCTCGACGGCAATCGCGTCCTCATTCAGGTCGACGGCGTGCGCCAGCCCGAGCAATTCACCTTCGGGAACGCCCAACTCATCGGTCGCGACTACTTCGAGCCCTCGCTCTACCGCACGGCCGAAATTCTCAAGGGCTCCGCGTCCGCGCTCTACGGCTCCGATGCCGTGGGCGGCGTGCTTTCGTTCATCAGCCCCGCGCCCACCGCACTGTTGACCGAGGCGAAACGCGACCTGCTCGCCGGGTTTTCCTCGACCTACGCCTCCGCCACGGACGAGTGGACGCACACCGCCAGCGCCGCCGCGCGCGCCGGTTCGCTCGCCGCCGTCGCCACCGCCACTCACCGCGCCGGCCATCAAGCCGAACCCAACGGCAGCTACCCCGCCGACCCATCCGAGTTTAAAATCGACGCCGCTCTTTTCCGCGTCGACTTCACCTCCGCCCAGGGTCGCATGCTCTTTCTGACTGGCGAGACGTTCACGAAGACGACGGACGCCTCGTTCCCCAGCCTCATCACCACGACTTTTGCCGGTCAAACCGGCCGCCAGCGCATCACGCGCGACCGCGCCACGCTCGGCTACGATTTCACGAGCCCGTCGGGCTACTTCCGCAACGTCCAGGCGCGCCTTTCCTGGCAAGGGGCGAAAGTCCGCGAGAGCTACGTCACGCGCCAATCGATTCCCGTCGGTCCGCCGCCGCCCGCGCCGCAGACGTTTGTGCCGCGGCTGCGCGTGCGCGATTCCGAGTTCCGCAACCGCGGACTCTCCGGCTCCGTGCAAGTCGAGAGCGCCGCCCGCCTCGGCGACCGCGCCCACCGCATCCTGTGGGGCCTCGACGGCTCGCAGACGAAACAGACCCGTAACGAGGATTTTTCGCAGTTCGACGGCACGACTGGCGCGTTTCTCAACAAAGTCTTTGTCGGCGAAAATTTCCCGTTGAAACGCATCCCGGACGGCGACGTCGCCCGTTATGCGTTTTTTGCGCAAGACGAAGTCACCTTCGACGCCGGGCAACGCTACATCGCGAGTTGGGGCCTCCGCCTCGACCATTATCGCCTGAGTGTGACCGACGACGCGCCCTACCAGAATCTCGCCAAGGGCACCGCCCCGGTCGGTTTCAACCAGTGGGCCGTCGCGCCCAAGCTCGGCCTCCTCTGGCACGTGAGTGCGCAGGAGACGTTTTTTGCCCGCTATCACCGCGGTTTCCGCAACCCGACCAACGAAGATCTCAACGGCTCCATCGTGAATCTCACCACGCCGCCGGTGTTTTATCGCACGAAGCCCAATCCGGCGCTCAAGGCCGAGACCAGCGACAGCTTTGACTTCGGCATGCGCGCCCGCCGCCCCGGCGCCACCTATGTCGTGAGTGTGTTCTACAACGCCTACTCCAACTTCATCGATACGTTCAGCCCCACGCGCGACCCGCAGCTCCCCAGCACGCCGGCCGATCCCGTCGTCTACCAGTCGAAGAACGTCAGCCGCGCGCGGATCCACGGGGCCGAAGCCACCGTTGAGTTGCCGCTCGGCCACTATGAAAAATCGCTGGCGGGCGCGACGTGGTCGAACTCCCTCGCCTGGTCCCGTGGTGATAATCTGCAAAACAACCGGCCGCTCAACTCCATCGAGCCGCCCAAGTGGGTGAGTGCGCTCAGTTACGCCGCCACCGATCACTGGGGCGTGCGCCTCACCGCCACCACCCACGCGCGCCAGCAGCGCGCGGATGCCACCGCCATCCTGGCGCTCTGGGACGGCCGCCCGCCGACTCCAGTGCAGTTTGTGCCGGCGGGTGTCACGCTCTTCGATCTCTCCGGCTATGTGAATTTCTCCAAGAACATCCGCGCCAGCGCCGGGCTCTACAACCTCACGGACCGGCAGTATTGGTTCTGGCAGGATGTGCGCGAACTCGACCGCGGCCGCGCGGATCTCGCGCGCTTCTCCCAGCCGGGTCGCAACGCGCGCGTCACGCTCACGCTGAGTTTCTGAGCCGGCGACGCGCGGTCGCAACCTGCTAGGGATTCAGCCCGGCGATGACCTGCGCATGCAGCGCGGGTGTCGCACACGCGACGGTGGATGCCGCGGGATAGGCGGCGCCTCCGCGCCAGTCGGTGATGACTCCGCCCGCCCCGCGGATGATCGGCACGAGCGCGGCGATGTCCCACGGGTTCATGATGGGATCGAGGCACACGTCGGCCCAGCCACTCGCGACCAACAGATAACCGTAGCAGTCGCCCCACGTGCGCACGAGCTTCGCGCGGCGGGCGAGCGCGTCGTAGGCCGCGCCATTTTGAAGCTTGGCCGGGTTGAACGGATCACTCGTGAGCCAGGTGGCGGCCGCGAGGTGCGTGGTCGCGCGGCAACGGGCGGCGCGGCCGTTCAGGGTGGTCGTCGTGCCATCGCCGAGCATGAGCTGCTGGAGAATCGGCTGGTGAATGCAGCCGAGCACCGGCTGGCCCTGATAAAGCAGCGCGATGAGGGTGCCCCAGAGCGGCACGCCCGTAATGAAAGATTTTGTGCCGTCGATGGGATCGAGCACCCAGACAAACTCGGCGTCGGCGCGCTCGCTGCCGAATTCCTCGCCGACGATGCCATGCGCCGGAAATTTTTTGGCGAGGCGCGCGCGGATGAGCTCTTCGGCCCCGCGGTCTGCGGCGGTGACGGGTGACTGGTCGGCCTTCGTTTCGACGACGAGCCCCGGCTGGCCGAAAAACGGCCGGATGAATTCGCCGCTCAGCTCGGCGAGTTCGATCATGCAGGCGCGGTAGGGCGATAGGTTCATGGGACCAGGGGACCAGAAGACCAAGGGGCCGCGCCGGAAGGTCAACCGTCCTTTGCGGCCCCGGTTTTTGTCCCTTGGTCTTTTGGCCTATTCGTCTTTTGGTCTTCGCATGTCCTGGACCGCCCAGCCGATTTTCTTCGTCGATTTTGAGGGCAGTCGCACGTCGGGGATTTTGGAGTTTGGCGTGGTCGAAGTGCTCGGCGGGAAAATCGTCAACGCCCGCACCCGCCTCTGCCGCGCGACCGGCCGCGTGCGCGCCGAGGACGTCGCGGTGCACGGGCTGCGCGAGGAAGCGCTCGCCGCGCAGGCCCCGTTCGCGGACGAGTGGGCGTATTTTTCGAGTCTGCGCGAGCTCGGCCCGCTGGCCGCGCACTACGCGGGAGTGGAAAATGCCCTGCTCAAATCCGTCTGGCCCTATCCCCGGAGTGTGCCGGATTTCGCGCGGCCGGGAAAGCGCGTGGTGGATTGGGGGCCGTGGGTCGACAGCGCCCGGCTCTACGCCCAGTTCTATCCGCAGCTCGACTCGGGGAAGCTCGAGACGCTCGTGGCGGCGGCCGGTTTGCAGGCGGAGCTCGATCTGCTCGCCGGCGAGCACTGCCCGGCGAAGCGGCGTCATTACCACGCCGCGCTCTACGATGCGCTGGCCGGTGCGCTGCTGCTCGGCTCGCTCGCGCGCGATCCGCAGCTGGCGGCGCTCACGACGATGCAGCTCCTCGCGCTCAGCACGCTCGACGGCGAAAAACGCGACGCGCTGCAGCAGGGAAATTTGTTTTGAGCCTCGCGGCGCGCGCCGAGCCGCGAATCCGTCGCGTCATTTCCTCTCGTTCGTGGTCAGATCATATCTCCTCAAGCCGCTGAGCTGGGCAAGCACGCGCAGCGCGAAGAGGGGATTGGTCTTGAGATAGCGCCAGCCGAGCCGGCGTGGCTCGGTGCCGAGCCGGAACAGCCATTCGAATCCGCTGCGCTGCACCCACCGCGGCGCCTGCCGCACGCGGCCCGAGTGGAAATCGAACGCCGCGCCCACGCCGATCAGCACGCCGGCCTCCAACTCGCGCCAGTGCGCCGCCATGAACCGCTCCTGCTTCGGGGTGCCGAGCCCGACCCAAATGACGTCCGGCCGCCCGCGCGCGACGTCGGCCCGCAGGGCGATGGTCTCCGCCTCATTCAGCGGCCGAAACGGTGGCGTGAAGGTGCCGACGACCGCGAGGCCCGGAAACCGCGCGGAGAGCTTGACGCTCAGTTCTTCGGCCACCCCTGGCGATCCGCCGAAGAAATAATGCGTGAGCCCGGTGGCGCGCCCGGCGTCGCAGACGGCGAGCATCAGATCCGGGCCGTAGACGCGCTCGACCCCGCGCGGCCCGAGCCAGACGAGCGGCATGCCGTCGGGGGTCGTGAGCCAGGACTCGTTGAAAATTTTCCGCAGCGCCGGATCGGCGTGCGCCTCGCTGAGGCCGTGCGCCGTGCCGAGGCAGACGTAGCCGCGCTGCCGCTGTCCGCGCACGTCCCGCACGAGGTCGCGCGTCTGCGCCAGAGTCAGGGCGGAGACGCCGACGCCAAGGACGTTGTAGCGCGGGGGCGGGGGCAAGGGATGGGGGGCGGGGGCCGGCGGCATTTTCTTCAGGCCGACCTTGCGCTGGACGGGGGACGTTGTCCACGCTGCACGGTTCTACTTATGGCCATCGTCAGTTTACTCGATGTCAGCTTGAGCTTCGGCGGGGCGCCGCTGCTCGATCGCGTCAATCTCCAGATTGATCGCGGGGAGCGCGTGTGCCTGGTCGGCCGCAATGGCGCGGGCAAATCCACGCTGATGAAGCTCATCTCGGGCGAAACCGCGCCGGACGTCGGGCAGGTTTTCCGTCAGGCCGGCGCGGTGTTTTCGACCCTGCGGCAGGAGGTGCCCATCGGCCTGACCGGCACGGTGCGCACCGTCGTCGAGGGCGAGGGTGGCGCCTACGAGGAACACAACGACTGGGAGCGGCACGACCGCGTCGAGCGGCTGCTCGAGCAGATGGGCCTGCCGGCCGAGCATGAATTCGCCGCGCTGTCCGCCGGGCAAAAACGCCGCGTGCTCCTCGCGCGCGGTCTTGCCGACGAGCCGCAACTGCTGCTGCTCGACGAGCCGACCAACCATCTCGACCTCGAGTCGATCAAGTGGCTGGAGGACTTTTTGCTGGAGTGGGGTGAGGCGCTGCTGTTCGTGACGCACGATCGCACCTTTCTCCGCAAGCTCTCCACGCGCATCATCGAGGTCGACCGCGGCCAGCTCGTCGGCTGGGCGTGCGACTACGACACGTTTCTCACGCGCAAAGAAGCGGTGCTCGAGGCCGAGGAGATCGAGCGCGCGCAGTTCGACAAGAAGCTCGCCCAGGAGGAGGTGTGGATTCGCCGCGGCGTGAAGGCGCAGCGTTCGCGGGCGAACAACCGCATCCACGCGCTCGAAAAAATGCGGGCCGAGCGAGTGGCCCGCCGCGATCGCGCGGGCAAGGCCACCATGACCGCGCAAGAGGCGGACCGCAGCGGATTCAAGGTGATCGCGTGCGAAGGCGCGGGCTTCCGTTACGACGAGCGCTGGATCGTGCGCGACCTCACGACGCGCATCGAGCGCGGGGACAAGATCGGCATCGTCGGCCCGAACGGCGCGGGCAAGACCACGCTGCTCCGGCTGTTGCTCGGCCAGCTCGCGCCGCAGGTCGGCACGATGGAACAGGGCACGCGGCTCGAGGTGGTTTATTTCGACCAGCTCCGCGCGCAGCTCGACGAGACGATGCGCGTGCAGGACGCGGTGGCCGATGGCAACGCGACGGTCACGATCAACGGCAAGGTGCGCCACGTGATTTCCTACCTGGAGGATTTTCTTTTCGAGCCGGGCCGGGCCCGCACGCCGATCAAGGCGCTCTCGGGCGGGGAGCGGAACCGGCTGCTGCTCGCGCGGCTGTTCACGAAGCCGTGCAATGTGCTCGTGCTCGACGAGCCGACGAACGATCTCGATGCGGAGACGCTCGAGCTGCTCGAGGACTTACTCGTGGAGTTCGGCGGCACGCTGCTCCTCGTGAGCCACGACCGGGCGTTTCTCAACGAAGTCTGCACGAGCCTGCTGGTCTTCGAAGGCGAAGGAAAAATTGCCGAATATCTCGGCGGCTACGACGACTGGCAGAAAGAGCGTGCAGCGAAGGCCGCGGCACTCGTCGCCGCGGAAGAAAAGGCGAAGCGCGATGCGAAGGCGGCGGAGGCGGCGGCGGCTGGACCGGCCAAGAAGGCGCGCAAGCTGACGAACCGGGAGCGCGCGGAATTGGATGCGCTGCCAAAGGTCATTGAAAAATTGGAGACCGAGCAGACGAACCTGACAACGAAGCTGGCCGATCCGTTGTTTTTCCGGAAACCCGCGGCGGAGGTGACGCAAGCGACCGTGCGTCTGCACGAGATCGAGGCGGAGCTGGCGAAGGCGTTTACGCGCTGGGCGGAGCTGGAGTGAGCCGGAGCCCGTGACCAATCAGCGTCGGGTGCTGGCAACGGTGCGAAGCCCGAGGAAGGCCGCGAGCTGTTTGGTCCCGGCGGTAGCCGAGTGGCCGCGGCGAATCTGGCGCGAGACGATCAGTAGTTTTCGATTGGGGCGGTCGGCCTTGGGATCGATGTGACCCACGAGGTCGGAGCCGGCGAGCACGGGCAGTGCATAGTAGCCACGCACGCGTTTGGGCGGCGGCGTGTAGACTTCCCAGATGTAGTCGAAGGCCCACAGGCGCGAGGTGATGACGCGGTCGTAGATGATGGGATCGAGCGGAGCGAGGAGGTGCAGTGAATCCGCTGCGGTGGCGAGCGCGGAGGGCGGTGCGGCAAGGAGCGGCAGGTCGTCGCGCAGGCAGTAGAGTAGGGGGCAATCGGGGATCCGGACCGGCAGCACCTTATCCTTGACCAATGGCACTTCGTCGCGCTTGAGCGTCACGAGCCGACGTTGGCGCAGTTTCAGCAACACGCTCCAGCGCTTCGCCGAGTTCGGTTTGCCGTGTATTTGCGAGACTCCGGCCGGACGGCGGCCAGCCCGGCAGTTGAATGGGGAGAGGTTAAGCCGCGACGATTTCCAATCTGACTTTGCAGCCGAGCGCCATGGCCGTGCGTGAGAGCGTGGTCAGGGTGATGGACGTATTTTCCTCATCGAGGACGCGGCTGACTGCGGCCCGACTGGTCCCCAAGGCTTCAGCGAGCTTGGAC
>SIBG01000113.1 GCA_009695305.1 Opitutus sp.
GGAATGTGACCTCGGAGATATTATGCTCCTTGCACACTTCCACGATGCTCTTGCCGCCGTCGGCTTCCCGCAAAATGCGGATCTTTTGTTCTGTCGCGTGTCTTTTTCCTTTCATGGTCTGGGCTCCTTTTAGGGCCGCAGACTAACCTCGCAAGTGGCCCGGATTTCGGGGGATCACCGCCAGGTCATCTGGTAGATGAGCGCGCACAGTCCCGAGCAAAACAAGCAGACGGCGAGGAGGACGGGGAGTCGCGGGGCGGATTTTTTCATGCCAACGAAATAGGCTGTGCGCACCGACGCTCCCGGTGCAATGGTTTCAGGTTGGAACAAAATCGGTCGGGGGGCTGGTTTGGCCATATCACAAATAAGGTTCCGCGTTGTTTCCAGTGGGCAGCTGCCGGTGACAGGGAGCCCCGAAGGGGCGAAAAGTTGAAAGCCCGGGGCAACGCCCTGGGAAATGTTGAGGCAAAAACCCGAGCCCTGAAGGGGCGAAACCACTCGTGTCGCCCCCTTCAGGGCGGTGAATTCTATTAAACCCAATTCCCAGGGCGTTGCCCTGGGCTTTCGAATGCCGCCCCTTCGGGGCTCCAACCACGCAGCGATCAACCCACTGAAAACAGCGAGGAACCACAAATAATTTCACGCCCCATGTAGAGCACGCCTCGAACCGGAGTCCGGTCCCGCGCCATCATCGCCAACGAGCTCATGCTCCACCCCCGGGGTTGGTTCCACTGGGCTTCCCAACATGGCAACGGTCGAGGTCGCGGGTTTCGGTTTCCGCGTCAGCGCCTGGTGCGAGCTTACCGCCGCCCCCGGCAGTAGGAGTAACTTCGCCCGCGACAACAACGCGCCGTTCAACACGCTCTTCTGAAGCGTCCAGCGCGCACGGCGTCACGCCAACGCGCCGCCCCACCCGCTACTCGATCACCACTTTGGCGTCCTCGACGATCAGGCCGTATTTGTAGCCGCTACCGAAATCGCGGTCGCTCGTGAGCTGGCCGGTGACCAGCACCAAATCGCCGACCTTGACCGTCGCCGCGGTCGTCACGGTGAGATCGTTCGTGCCTTCGACGCCGGAACCGTCGCGCAAGTGCAGCCAGTTCTTGCCGAGAATCATCGCGTTGAATTTCACCACCCGCGCGCGCACCGCGATGGGTCGGCCGACGAATTTCGCCTTGCCGGTGATGAGCTCCGCCACCGTCTGGCCGCTTCCGGCCCGCTTGATGCCGGTCAGATCCGGCGGCGGCGGGCTGGCCGGGCCGGGAATCGCCGGATGCCCCTGGGGTAGCGCGGCGGAATCCGCCGGAGCCGCCCCGGCGACGGGCGCCGTGGGCGCACCGTTCACCGTCACGCTCCCGCTAAAATACACGAGGGCGAAGGTGCGGTTCAGGGTCTTGCTCTGGTAGTTGGTCATCGGCATCGCCTCGGCCACGGCGATCTTGTCCCCCAGCTTGACCGCAAATTGTGGTGCCGCCGCCCACACTTTTTTCGCGCCCGTGTCGATGAGCACATAGGTGTAGGTCGCAGCGTTCATCGTCTCGACCACCCGGCCGGTGAGCCCGCTGGCCGGAGCAGATGAGGCCGGAGCAGATTTTTCGCCCACGCTCGCCGCGAAGCCCGGCCCACCGACCAAAGCCACCACCAGACCAGCCCTCAGCAGAAATTTTTTCATGGTGGCTAACGCAGCCCGAACTCCGCCCCGACTTCAAGATTCTCCGCACGAGTCCGGCGGCGGCGGTCCGCCAGTCAGGCTGAGTGAAGGCCGCCAGGCCGGCCGGACCAGTCGCCCAGCTCAGAACCGCCCGCTCACGCCGAACGTCACCGTGATGCCCGGGACAAAAACCTGCGCGAGCTGATCTGGGGTGCCGCGATACCACGACTGCGATTCGTTGAAGATATTCTGCACATCCATCGAAAGACTCACGGCTGGCCGCCACTGATAAGCGACGCCGGTGTTCACCACGGTGCGGGCCCGCGTGAAAAGATTCGCGCCGGACCCGACCGCGGTAAAATTGCGGAGGTAGTCGCCCACGCGGTTCACGGTCAACCGGGAGCTAAACCCGCGATGCCGCCAGCTCAGGCTGACATTGCCGGTCTGCGGAATAAAGCCCGCGACCTGCCCCGTCGCCCGTGTGACGGTGCCGCCAAAATCGCCATGCGTGTCGAGCACGGTGTAGTTGACGGACAGCGCCAGGCCCTTGAGCAGCCCGGGCAAAAACGTGAGCTGTTGCAGGTAGCTGAACTCCCAGCCCTGCACGATCGCCGTGCCGAGGTTCGCCTGACTGAGCAGCGTGTAGCCGCCGTATTCGCCGCCGTAACCGTTGTCCGCACCGGTTCCAACCTTGCCCGTCTCGAGGCCATTCACGAAATAGTCCCTGATCGTCTTGTGAAACCAGCCGACGGACACGTTCCCCACGGGTTCGAAGTAATACTCGAGTGAGGCATCCCAATTTTCGGCGATTTGCGGGCGGAGACTGGGGTTGGGAACCGTGAGCGTCCGCGCCGGGTCGTTGGCCGTTTCACTCGGATAGAATCCGCTCAGTGGCGGACGGCCGAAACTGTTCGACCAACTCAGGCGGCCTTTGAAGTTGCGCGTGACGTCCTGCGTGAGGTGCACGCTCGGAAATGACTTCGTGTAGCTCCCGCTGAGCTCGCGCCGGTTCGGCGCGTAGTCTTTTTGGGCGGAGCCGACCGGATCAGCGAGCTGCTGCGCGGGCGTGGTCGGGACCCGGGAGCGCACCCAGCCCCAGCTCTCATCGTCCGTTTTCTCGGTGCGCACACCGGCGAGGAATCCGGTGTTGCCGATTTTCCCCTGCGTCATCGCATAGGCGGCGCTCACCGTCTCGATCGCGCCGCGCGTGTTCGTGAAATGCTGCTGCTCGGCGAAATAGCGGTCCTCGGACCAGAGCGTGGCGTCGACCGGCGTGCGGCCCCGCGCAATCGCGTTCGCGTTCCACTGCGGAATCTTGAGCCCGGACTTATGGTCGCCCAACGTCACGATCGTGGGGTCGGTCGGCAGCTGGGCGGCATTCGTGCCGATAAAATTATAACGGCGGGATTTGCTGCGGTCCTCGACTTTTTCCTGACGCCAGCGGAGTCCGGTTTTGAAGAAAAGCGTCATCGCGGTCGGCAGCTGATAGCGCGCGTTGCCCCGCACCTCGCGCGGCTCGTGGATGTTTTTCGTATCGGCAAAATTGAAACTGTTGGGCCGGTAGCTGGCGGCTTGGCTGAGATCGGCCCCGCTCGTCTGGATGAAACGCGGGTAGAGATCGGATTGCGTGCGATCGAGGATCCATCCGACTGGCGCGAGGTTGCGGTTCACCAGGACGCCGCCATCGCCGCCACCGCCGTTGATGTGGTCGATGCTGAGGGCCCAGTTGTAGTCCAGCTCGAGCGGCCCGAATTTGTGCTCCACGCCAAAATCGACGTGCCGCTGGCGATGGAAAAACTGCGACATCTGCGAGGTGATATCGATGTTCGAGCCCGCTACGGCGCGCACTTCGGTGATTCGCGCCGTGAAGCCCGGCACGATGCCCGACGTCGCGTTCGGGACTGTGTTGTTCGCTCCGGTCAGCGCATGGAAATTGTAGCGCAGCCGGAACCGCTCGAACGCGTCGTTGTAGATCGTATTGAGCGAGATTTTCGTCGCGGCCGAGAGCCGATACTCGAACTTGGCGTTAAGGCTGGATTGCTTCCGGTTGTTGTAGTTGTCCTCGGTGGTGTAGTCGAAGAGGTAGGCCGGCGCGGTCGTCGTATTCTGAAAATTGCGCGTGGTGCTGAAGTAGCCGACCGCCTGTTCGCTGTAGAACAGGTTCACCGCCACGCCCAGGTTCTTGTCGCCGCCGAGCACGTCGAACACCTCCTGATAGGCGACGTTCAGCAACGGGTGGGAACGGTGCTCGGCCCGGAGGGGAATCTGTTGCGTGAACGAGGGCGCGATGCGCGCCGAAAGATTATAGGTCACCCGGCGCTTTTCCTTCAGACTGAGCGTGGAACGGCTCTTGAGATTGATGGTGCCGCCGAGCGAATCCGCGCCTTTGTCCGGCGTGTGGCCTTTGGTGAGTTCGAGACTTTCGAACATCGACCCCGTGATGGTGTGCATCCGCGTGGCGCGGGCGCTGCCGCCCTGACTGCCGATCAAGGCGCCATCGACCGTGATGGTGTTAAACGCCGCGCCGATGCCGCGGATCGTCATGCCATTATAGTTTCCCTCATCGTTCACCGTGCCCGCGACGCCGGGCAGCAGGATCGCGAGCTCGCTGGCGTTCATGTTCGGCAGGTTTCCGTGGGCATCGATGGCCACCACGTTTTTTACGTTCGGCGCATTGCGCTGCGCCGTGATGGCGGCGGCGTTGCCTTCGCGCTCACCGGTGACTTTGAAAGTGTCGAGCTGGTAAATCGCACTCGTCAGATCGAAATTCCGCGTGACGTGCTGGCCCGCGACCAGGGTGAGCGAAACCTTCAGCGGGTCCAAACCCGTGTAAGACGCCACGACTTCGTGGGTGCCCGCCGGAACACCCTCGAGCGCAAAGCGACCCGTGCGGTCGACGTAGGCCGTCTTTCCGAGCGACGGGAGATCGACCCGCGCACCGGCGAGGAGATTGCCAGTCGCCGCATTGCTGACGTAGCCGCTGACGGTCGCGGTGGTCTCCGCGTTGGCCGCCGTGATTTCCAGGGCGCTCGCGCCCCAGAGCAGCCAGAGCACGGCGAAGCCGGTGGGGAAGAAACGGGGCGGAGTCAGTGGTTTTACGTTCATGGCAGAGCAGCGGCCGGGTGAGCCCGAGGGTGAGTGCGGGCACGCGGAAGAGGTTTACGCGTGACCAGAAAGGAGAAGATCTTGTCCGCCGACCGCAAGCCATGGGTTTTCGGAAATTGGCGCCCGCCGGGCGCGGCTCAAAAACCCCGGCGGGCGCGCACCGGGCGAGGAGTGTTACGGTGCCGGCGCGGCGCCCCGTTTCTTTTTTCCGCCCTGCTTCGGCGTGTCGACGGGACCACCCGGAGCCGCGGGCCCGGATTTTTCCTCCTGCTCCTTGAGCCAGGTATCGTAACTCTTCTGCCGCGGACCGGTGTAGTGATAGGTGTCGAAGATGGCGGCGTTACCCAGGGCGCGCGGATCGTGCTCCTCGACGAGCAGCTGCATCAGGCGGGCGCGCATCGTCGCCAGCGTGCCGGCCAGGGCGAGGTCGTGGGCGAGATTGTTCACGCCCGCGGGATCGAGGCGCAGATCGTAGAGTTCGTCGGGGAGTCGTTTACCGAAGGAGAGTTCATAGTAGTAGCCGCCGATCGCCTTGAGGAGCTCTTTCGTCGGGCTGGGATCGCAATTGCCAAAATTGGTCTCCGGGTTGCACGCCGGCCAGCGCTCCGGGTGAAAGTTGTGCACGTAGAGGAAATCCTTCGTTTGCAGCGCGCGGACGGGGTAGCCGGCGTCGTTCGGGCGGCCGAGGTCGTGCCGCTCCTTGCCGATGAGCATCTCGGCGCGGTTTTCGATCCAGCCGGACTGCGGCGAACGCAGCAGCGCCGCCAGACTGCGGCCGGTGATCTGCGGATGCGGCGCGACGCCGGCGAGTTCCAGCCAGGTCGGAGCGAAATCTCGCACGTTGATAAAATCCTCGACCACGCGCCCGGCCTTGATGCCCCGGCCCCACCGCATCGCCAGCGGCAGCCGGAAACCATCCTCGTGAATCTGGCCCTTCACGTAGGGGAACGGCATGCCGTGGTCGGACGTGACGATGACCACCGTGCGCTCGAGTTCCCCGCTGGCTTCGAGCGTCGCGAGCGCCTTCCCGATAAACCCATCCGCCCACTCGACCTCGATCGCATAGTCGGCGAGGTCGCCGCGAACGATCGCCTGGTCCGGCAGGTAGGCGGGCACCGTGACGTCGGCGAGATTTTTGCCGAGGCGCACGCCCGAGTTCCGCTCGTAGCCGCGATGCGGTTCGTGAAACCCCATCCAAAAACAAAACGGTTTCCCTGGCGCTCGTTGCTGGAGGAAGTCCTCGAAATTTTTTCCGTAGTCGTTCCGACTAATGCCGGAGGCGATGGGCGAAGTGACGTGGCGGTCGAAGCTCGGACCCGCCGGGTTGCGCGAGCGCTTGGCCTGCGTCCGGAAATCGCCCGGGCCCCAGCCCTTGCCCGTGAGTCCCACGGCGTAACCCGCTTGCTCCAGCAAGTCCGGATACACCGCGAAGCCCTCGGGAAAGAGTCCGTTGTGCGACACCGCTTCCTTGAGCTGCCAGGTATTCCGGCCGGTGAGAATGCTCGCGCGACACGGGCTGCACTTGGGATTGGACGTAAAGGCGTGCTTAAAAAGCACGCCCTCGCGCGCGACCCGGTCGAAGTTCGGCGTCTTCACCCAGGTCGATCCATAAGCGCCGGCGTGCTGCCAGCCCCAGTCGTCAAAAATGATGAACAGGATATTCGGTGGCGCCTCGGCGGCCGGCAACGCCGGCAGTAGCCGGCCGACTAACAACAAAAGCAGCAGCGGCAGCAGCCGCCCCGCCCGGGATCGGAATTGAAGCATCATGGGGAAATTGGGCGGTCGCACTCCAGCGCCCCGGGCGAAAGTTCCGGCGCACTCCAGGCGGCTGCCTCGCCCTCATCCCATTCCCTCTTCCGCGGAAGTGCGAGGCAAAGTTCGCGTCGCACCGGCCGCCGACGGCCTGATCGAAAATGATTTTTCGGAGTTGTCCGGAGGTCATCTCAACGCTCGTATCGCGCCACCCCTATGCCCTTCACCCTTCGTCGTTGTGCGTCTTTCCTCCGCTGGTGGTCCGCCGCCACGATGGGGTTCTCCCTCGGACTCTTCGCCGCGGTCGGGCCGGCGGGCGATCACTGGCCGCAATTCCGCGGTCCCACCGGCGACGGACAGGCGGAGGCGAAGGACCTCCCGGTGACGTTTGGCGAGGGTGACCACGTCACGTGGAAGACGGCGATCCACGGGAAAGCGTGGTCGTCGCCGGTCGTCTGGGGCAATCAAGTGTGGCTGACGACCGCCACCGAGTCGGGCCATGAGTTGTCCGTCGTCTGTCTCGACCGGGAGACCGGGGCGATCGTGCGGGACCTCGTCGTGTTCCGCGTCGCGGAGCCGCAATTTTGCCACCCGTTCAACTCCTACGCTTCACCCACGCCGGTGATCGAGGCCGGCCGGGTCTATGTCACCTTCGGGTCTCCCGGCACCGCGTGCCTCGACACCCAGACGGGGAAGGTGCTGTGGCAACGGACCGATTTTGTCTGCAATCACTACCGCGCCGCCGGCTCCTCGCCGATCCTGCAGGGGGAGTTGCTGTTGATGCATTTCGACGGGAGCGATTTTCAGTTTGTGGTGGCGCTCGACAAGACGACCGGTCGCACGGTGTGGCAGGTGAATCGTTCGCTGGACTACCAGGATCTCGATGACACCGGGCAGCCGATGGCGCACGGCGATTTCCGGAAGGCCTTCTCCACGCCGCAGGTCATAATGCAGGACGGCCGGCCGGTGATGCTCAGCAGCGGCGCCAAAGCCCACTACGCCTACGACGTGGCCACCGGCGCGGAAATCTGGCGCCTGGAGGAACGCGGCCAGCACAGCACCAGCAGCCGCCCGGTCGTGGCTCACGGTTTGGTCTATTTCCAGACCGGCTTTTCCAAAGGCCAGCTGCTCGCCGTAAAACTCGGCGGCCAGGGCGTGCTGGCGGACTCGCAGATCGCGTGGAAGGAAAAGAAAAACGTGCCAAACAAACCGTCGATCCTCGCGCATCACGATCTCATTTACATGGTGGACGACACCGGCATCACCTCGTGCCTCGAAGCGCTGACCGGCACCGAGGTCTGGCGCGAGCGCGTCCCCGGCGGCTACTCCGCCTCACCGCTCCTCGCGGCGGGCCACATCTATTTGTGCAGCGAAGCGGGGAAAGTGACGGTGCTGGAGCCGGGTCGCACTTTCAAAAAAATCGCGGAGAATAAATTCGAAAACGGTTTCATGGCCTCACCCGCGGTCGCCGGCCACGCGCTCTACCTGCGGACGAAGACGCATCTCTACCGGGTGGAGTGACCGGCCCACCGGCCCGGACGGCTGATTTTGACCGGCTCGGCCAACGTGCTTTTACTCCCAAAACTCGCCGACTCCTTGGCCGGCCGGATGGAAGTCCTGCGCTTGGGGCCGCTCACGCAGGTGGAAATCGGCGGCCGGAAGCCGGGAACCGGTTTCATCGACCGACTTTTTGGCGGGAAATTCCCCATGACCACCGGGGGCAGGATGGGCGATGAGCTGATTCAACGCGTCGCAAGCGGTGGCTTTCCGGCCGCGCTGGCTCGCGCGACGGAGCGGCGGCGTCGCGAATGGCAGCTGCAATATGTCGCCGCGATCGCTCAACGAGATTTGCGCGACCTGACGCGTATCCGGTCGCTCGAGGTGCTGCCAAAGCTGCTGGAACTCGCGGCTGGTCAAACTTCACGACTCTTCAACGCGAGCGAGCTCGCGGGGCCTTTCGCGCTGCGCCGGCCCACGATCCGCGAATACGTGACGCTGCTGGAGCAAGTCTTCCTCATCGATATCCTGCCGCCGTGGCATCACAACCGGCTCAGCCGGCTCATCAAGACGCCGAAGCTGCACTTGGCCGACCCGGGCCTCGTGGCGGCGTTGCTGGGTGCCGATGTCGCCACGTTGAAGGCAAACCGATCGCTCTTTGGCCAATTACTGGAGACTTTCGTCTATCAGGAACTGCGCCGCCAAGCCTCTTGGACGGACGGCAGTCACCGGTTTTTCCATTACCGGGACAAGGATCAACTGGAAGTCGATATTGTGCTCGAACGCGACGGTCGCTCGATCACTGGCATCGAGGTCAAGGCGTCATCGACGGTGAGTGAACGAGACTTTCGTGGACTCAACCGACTGCGAGACGCAACGGGAGCGTTGTTTCGCGGCGGTATCGTCCTTTACGATGGCGACTCGGCATTGTCCTTCGGCCCGCAAATGTTTGCCGTGCCGATCGCTGAACTCTGGGCCGCGCAAAGATGAGATCTGTCGTATCTGCTCGACGAGATGACCCCACGCATCCCCTCGTTCACGAGCGGCGTCCTCACCGGCATTCCGTTAGCCGCGAAGCACCGAGAAAAACCAAACGAACCACTGGAGCGATTCGATCCCGCGCTGCCTGTCGGGCCACCTGACCAGTTCGGGTCCACGGTT
Organism: Opitutus sp.; assembly: GCA_009695305.1. Taxonomy (GTDB): domain Bacteria; phylum Verrucomicrobiota; class Verrucomicrobiia; order Opitutales; family Opitutaceae; genus SIBG01. The sequence continues at coordinate 9,167 of SIBG01000113.1, forward strand.
GACTGCCCGCGCTCTGGACTTTCAGGCGTCAAGGGGACTTGCTCGACGACCAGCCCCCCGTCGTTATGAAAACTCGTCCCCTTGCTGCCCCAGCCTCCCGTCGGGAATTTTTGCAAACCACCGCGCTGGCCGCCGGCTCGCTCCTTTTCACGCGCGCGACCTCGCGCGCCGCCGACACGCCCGCCAACTCCCGCCTCCAAATCGCCCTCATCGGCGTCGGCGGGCGCGGCAAGTCGGCCCTCACTGCGTTGCAGGGCGAGCAGATCGTGGCGTTCTGCGACGTCGACCACGTGCGCGGACGCGAACAGGTCGCCGCCGACAAAGTGTCCTCCGGTGCGCTCGCGCGTTTTCCCGACGCACGTTGGTTTCACGACTACCGCGTGATGTTCGAACAAATGGCCGACCAGATCGACGCCGTCGTGGTCAGCGTGCCCGACTTCATGCACTACGCCATCGGCCTGGCCGTGCTGCGTCAGCGCAAACACCTCTACATGGAAAAGCCTCTGTGCCGCTGCATCACCGAGGTGCGTGCCCTCCGCGCCGCCGCCGCCGAAGCCGGTGTCGTCACGCAGATGGGCAACCAAGGCCGCGCCGCCGAAGGCATCCGCCTCGCGCGGGAATGGGTGCAAGCCGGTCTCCTCGGCCGCGTCCACACCGTCCATGCGTGGAACCACACCGTCGGCGGTTCCTACTCGCTCGACCTCGGCCCCGATCCCGAGGCCGCTGGCGAAGCCCCACCACCCTCGCTCCGCTACGATCTCTGGCAGGGTGTCACGCCCGAGCGCGCCTATCGCAAAATCCGCAGCCACGCCTCTTGGCGCGGCTACTCCGACTACGGCACCGGTTGCCTCGGTGACTGGGCCTGCCACCAACTCGACGCCGCCGTCTACGCCCTCGACCTCGGCGCGCCGCTCTCCGTCGAACCCGCGACGACCCCGCTCCCGCCGGGCACATTTCCCACCACCAACACCCTTCACTACGCCTTCGCCGCACGCGGCGAACAGCCGCCGGTTTCGGTGCGCTGGTTCGACGGCGGGATTTTGCCCCCGTTGCCCGTCGAAGGATTCAAATTCAACGACGCCGGCGGCAGTATTTTCTACGGCGACAAGGGCATCATGGCCGTCGGCTCCCACAGCTCCAGCGCCCGCCTCCTGCCCGATGCCCGAATGGCGGAACTGCGGAGCGCGCTCCCGCCGAAAACTATCCCGCGCCTCGTCGGCGGCCCGCACGTCGAATGGGTCAACGCCATCCGCGCCGGCGCCCGCTGCGGTTCCGATTTCGCCATCGCCGCCCCGCTGGCCGAAATCGCCCTCCTCGGTGTCGCTGCGATCCGCGCACAAACCCGCCTCGAATGGGACGCCACCGCCGGTCGCGTCACAAATTCCGCCAGCGCCCAACGCTTCATCGGCCCCGGCTACGACTACCGGCCGGGCTGGGGCGTGTAACACCTCCCGCCTTCCGTCCACCGCGATCCCCTCCATTACCGCCCGCGCCCACCTCATGAAATTCCTTCCCACCCGCCTCGCCGCGCTTCTCTCCCTCTCGCTTTCCCTCTTTCTCTCCCTCTCCGCGTTCGCCGCCGCCACGCCCGCGCGCCCCAACATCGTCTTCATCCTCGCCGACGACCTCGGCTACATGGACATCGGCGCGAACAACCCGAAGACGTTCTACGAGACGCCGAACATCGACGCCCTCGCCAAACGCGGCATGCGCTTCACCCAAGGCTACTCCGCCTGCTGCGTCTGCTCGCCTACGCGCGGCAGTATCATGACGGGAAAATATCCGCCGCGCTTCGGCATCACGGATTTCATCCCCGGCATGCGTTCAGGCAAACTCCTCTCCGCGCCCAACGCCGATCACCTCCCACTCGCCGAGGTGACCATCGCCGAGGCGCTGCGCGACGTCGGCTACGCGACCTTCTTTGCCGGCAAGTGGCACCTCGGCAGCGGTGAATTTTCCCCTGGCGCGCAAGGTTTTCCCTCGGAGCTCGCGGGCACCGGGCAGTTCTATTACCCGAAATCCGCCACGCCACCGCCCGATCCCCGCGACGACCCCAAGACCACCGACCGCATCGTGGGCGAGGCCGTCGCGTTCATCGACGCGCACAAGGACAAGCCCTTCTTCGCCTATCTGCCCTTCCTCGCCGTGCACACGCCCATCGGCGCGCGCGCGGATCTCGTCGCGAAATACGAAAAGAAAAAACTCTCCGCCCCGCCCGATGCGTGGGGTCAGGAGCGCGAGCGCCAGGTCCGTCTCGTGCAAAACCACGCGCCCTACGCCGCGATGCTGGAGCAACTCGACACCGGCCTCGGCCGCGTCTTCGCCGCCCTGGAGAAAAACGGCCTCACCGACCGCACGATCGTCGTCTTCATGTCCGACAACGGCGGCCTCTCCACCAGCGAAGGCCATCCCACCTCCAACCTTCCCCTCCGCGCCGGCAAAGGCTGGCCCTACGAAGGCGGCACGCGCGTCGCGTGGATTGTCTCCGCCCCCGGTATCACGAAACCCGGCACGACCTGTGACACGCCCGTCATCAGCACCGACTATTATCCCACTCTTCTTGCGCTGGCCGGCCTCCCGGCGAAACCGGAGCAACACCTCGACGGCGTCAGCCTCGCACCGCTGCTCCAGGGTCAGGCGATGGCGCGCGGCCAACCGCTCTTCTGGCACTACCCGCACTACGGCAACCAAGGCGGCGCGCCCCACGGCGCGATCCGCGACGGCGACTGGAAACTCATCGAGTGGTTCGAGGACGGCGCGCTGGAGCTTTATAATATTCCTCAAGACCTCAGCGAGAAAACGAACCTCGCCGCGCAACACCCCGACAAAGTCTCGGCCCTCCGCGCGAAACTCGTCGCGTGGCGCCAGCAGGTCGGCGCCCTCCTGCCCACGCCCAATCCGGCTTACGACCCGAACGCGAAGTCTCCGCCCGCCCCCACCAAGAAAAATAAGGCTAAGCAGTGAAATACCCACGACTCCTGCTCGCCGCTTTCACCTTCGGCCTCCTCATGGGTTCCGTCGACGCAGCGGAAACTCGGCGGCGCGGCGATCTGCGCATGCCCGACACGCTCAAGGTCGGCACCATGGCGCCGGATTTCAAACTCCGGACCATCGATGGCACCGGCGAGACGCAACTCTCCAGCTACCGAGGCCAGCGGCCGGTCGTGCTCGTCTTCGGCAGTTACACCTGCCCGCCCTTTCGCGAGCAGGTCGGAGCACTGGAGGCCCTCTTCGATCGCTACCACGACCGGGTCGCGTTCTTCATGGTCTACATCAAGGAAGCCCATCCCACGGATGGCTGGGTGATGGCCAGAAACAAACAGCTGGGAATCGAAATCAAGGATGCGGCCACGCTGGCGGAGCGCACGGCGGCGGCCCAAACCGCGTGCACGACGTTGAAAATCAAGCTCCCCTGCCTGATTGATGGGATGGATAACTCCGCCAACCACGCCTACGCCGCATGGCCGGATCGAATTTATGTCGTCGATACCGCGGGCAAAATCGCGGTCATGGGCGCCACGGGCCCAGCCGGTTTTGCGCCCTCGGTCAGCGCCGCCCGCGCCTGGCTCGAACGCGCCGCGCCCAATCCGTCCCGCTGATCGTCCCGTTCCCACCAGCATCGCCAGTTTCCCTGCAGCAAAAGGTAACCCGCAGTCTTGCACCGCCGTCGTTCACTGTCATGAAATCCGCCATGCGCCCCCGTGGTCACCGCCTCCGTGTCTCTCTGTTCGTGCTCGTTTTCCCGGCCTGCGGCTCGATCGTGATGCCCGCCTGGGCCAAACCCGCGAAGAGCGAGACGCGCGCGATGAAACGCGAGGCGAACGCCGACGATCCTGGCGCCAAATCAAAGAAGCGCGACGATGCCACCGATGCTGCCAGCGGCAAACCCAGCCCGGCCGACGCCCAAGCCCGCGTCCTCAACCGCCTGCGGGATCGACTCGAGGTATCCGACGACACGGAGTGGTCCCTGATCACCGAGCGTCTCGCCAAGATTGAAGAAATTCGCCGCAGCCTGTGGAGCAGCAGTGGTGGCGGCCGTGGTGCCCTCCCCGGCGCCGAAAAGGCCAAACGCAGCAGCGGCTCATCGGCCAATCCCGAGCGAGACGCCCTGCGCACCGCCGTGGGCGACAATCTGACCGTGGCCGAAATCAAGTCCCGCTTGGCGCGCGCCCACGACGTGCAGGCCCAGAACGAAGCCCGCCTCGCTCAAGCGCAGGCCGAGCTCCGCGCCGTCGTGTCCGTCCGCCAGGAAGCCGTGCTCGTGATGGCCGGCCTGTTGCCCCCGTAATCATTCGCGGTCGCCCGGACTGATTCCGCGAAGGGAAGGAGCGGTGGTCCCCGACCGTGGGCCAGCGCGGTTGAACATTCCGGAAAAGACCATTTTCTCCACGGTGGCGGTTAACTCTGCCCGGCGCCATAACTCGCTCCGCAAAGATACCTCGACTGCCCGCCCACAAATAAGGGAGAAGGAGACGCACCCAACCCCAGTTCCGTGGGCCCCTCCGGCGTTTCCCCCTGCGTCCACCCGCTCCTCGCCCCCACCCCATGAGATCCCACCCCCGTCACCGCTCCGTCCCCACCGCGTGGCTCGCCGCACTCGTCTTATCCGCTTCCGCCGCGGCGCAGTCACTTCCCGCACCACCG
>SIBG01000114.1 GCA_009695305.1 Opitutus sp.
GGGAAAATCTTTACCAAGCCCAAGCTCCGGGCCGGACCGCCAAGCCGGTCCGTCCCTCCGCTTAGGATTGCCAACCACCACCGCAGTCATCACATCAAACAACGCTGCGGACTAACATTCCACCTGGCCCAGTTTTCGGGACCCACTCACCGAGCATCCAAACGTCGCCCAATGCCTCAACGATCTCGGCTGGATGCTGATGGACCGCAAGAAACCGGAGCAAGCCGAAACGATTTATCGCGAGGCCCAGCGGATCGCGGAAAAAACCAAGCCCGATGGCTGGGGACAATTCGCGATCCAGGTGTTGGTCGTCCGCAGCCTCATCGCGCAAAAACGCTGGGCCGAGGTCGAGCGCATGATGCTCGACGCGCTAGAGGGCCTTCGCCGGACGAACGCGCCCGCTGCCACTCCCTTGAAGATGGAGGCACTCAAAGTCCTAATATCCCTCCGCACGGCGGCTGGCAGGTTGGACCTCGCCATGGCGCACAAACAGGAATTGGAGAAGCTGATGGTTCCTGTCTCGCCATGAAGCCGAGATGGCAGGAAACGCTCGGCGCTTTGCGTTCAGCGTTAATCGTTGAGCGTTGAGCGTTCCACCACCACGTTGGCGGCATGATTGGTCTCCACGAAGGCAAGGGTTCGCCGCTGAAGAAGAAGCCAGTTGAGCGCATTTATTCGCTGCGGCTCAATGTCGTCGCCTGCACGCCGCGCATCTGGCGGCGGTTGCTCGTGCGCGAGTCCATGTGGCTTTCGCGGCTGCACGACACGATCCAGGTCGCATTCGACTGGTTCGACTACCAGACGCACGCGTTCAACCTCGACGACCTGCGCTTTGGCAACCCGCTCAAGCGCGACGAACTCAGCATCGAGGATGACCGCGACGTGATGCTCGCCGATCTCGATCTGGAGCATCGCGAGCGCTTCACCTACGGCTATCATTTCGGCGAGGGCTGGCAGATCGACGTCAAGGTTGAGAAACCCGGGGCGGTGGAGAAAGGCGTGCAATATCCGCTGTGCCTTGCCGGCGAGCGCGCGGGGCCGCCCGAGGATTGCGGCGGAGTCGAGGCGTTTCACGACATGCTGGCGTGCATCAAGGAGCCGCACACCGACCTCGGCCGCGAGTGGATCGAATGGCTCGGCCCCGACTACGATCCCGCGGCCTGCGACTTGGAAAAAATCAACAAGGCGCTGAAAAAATTGGGGAAGTAGGAGAAAAATCCTTCAGACGGTTTGCCGCGGATGGCGCGGATCTGGCGGATAATACCAACGTCCCTTATGATTTAGACTGTCATTGCGAGGAGCGCAGCGAGGAAGCAATCCAGCTGGATTGCCACGGCGCGCTTCGCGCACCTCGCAATGACAAAGGTCTAAAAGTTACGGGACGTTGGTATAATGGCAGAAATACCTCGGACCAACCCCGAGCGATTGAACCGCGAAGGTCGCCCACGGGAGCGAAGGCGTGATGTCTGGGGCAGGGCATTTGACCTTCCCATTTGCACACCGAGGCCTCGATGGGCGGGTCACAGACCCCGCTCCACTTCCCGCTCGCGGCGACCAGCTCAATTCGACTCCCCCTTCAGCGCTTGACGGGCTTCACGGACTTCGCGGCTGGCGGACGCGGCGGCGCGGCGGGAATCGGAGCGCTGCCGGGGATATAGGGCGCGAGCAGATCGACGGCGGGCTTCAGGAAAGTGGGCTCGGTGCGGGTCTGCGTCCAGTGCACCACGAGCATGCCAAAAATCAGCAGGAAGATGATGGCCACCAAGCCGGGGCTGATGCTCTTGACTTGAGAGTGCCGAGTTCTTGAGTGGCCGTCAGGATTGATCTGGCGTGGAAGCGCGGAGCAATGCGGTTTGGCGGTCGGCGATCTTGATGGAGAGATCGACGCAGCGCTCAACGAGCGCCCGGAAGCGTTTGAAGGTGGCGAGCAGCGATTTGATCCGGGGTAGTTCAGCTGGCCGGACGTAGCGGGAACGACTGCGCATATTGTGGGTGTAGCTGAGCTGCCAGTAGGCGCCGGTCTGCGCGACCGGGTCCTTGTATTGCTGGCTGAGGGAACCGGGGCGCATGGGCCCGAGCTGGGCGAGTTCGGTCTGGGTCCGAGCGAGTTGGGCCTGCCACTTTATGAGCTGTTTATCGTCCACGGCGGCGAGCTTCCCAGCGAAGCGGCGGGGAAGTCCAGCCGGCGGGTGCGGCCGCGCAAAGTTTTTTCGACCGGGAGTCATTTGGTGATCGCCGTATAGCATAGGAAAGCTATACTGTGGACGAAGTCAACTTCTCCGCATGCTCCTGTGGTCCCACTGGTGGTTAATCGTCTCGCAACTGCGGCCGGCGTGTTCGCGCCAGCGCACCTTTCTGTGGCTGGCGGTGACGCTCGCCGCCATGGCGGTCCGCCGGGATCTCGGCGGGGTCACCAGCTTCGTGCGGGCCCTCGGGCTCAAATCAACCTGCTACGGCTGCCTCTTGGATTTCTTCCACAGTCCCAGCCTCTGTGTGGACGCCTTGGCGCGGACGTGGGGGCGGGTCGTCGGCGCAGTGCCAAGACATGGTTGACACATTGTAGACAAGACATCGCTGACACTTGGGGATTCTCCCGCGCGCTCAGGCGCTCCGGGCCGGCGCTTGGGCCGGCCCGGAGCGCCTGAGCGCGGCCCGCCACTGGACGGGGCGCAGACCGGCGAGATCGGTGGCGACCAGCAGACCGAGGAAGTGTGTTTGCAGATAGACTCGCCAGCGACCGTGGCCCGCGGGCTTGAGCCCGACCCGTTGGCCGGAGAAAGCCCGGCCGATCACGCGCACGCGGCCCCACCACCAGACGCGCCCCTTGGCATTGACGCGCAGCGCGGGCCAAGCGCGCGGATAGCGTGCGGGCCCGCGGGGGCGCAGCCGCCGCCGACTTGGCCGGTAAACCGTCGCCGGGACGCGCATGCCCAAGGCCTCGTGCGGTCGCTGGTGGTTATAGCTCTCGCGCCAGCGATCAAAACGGCGCTGCTGCGCCGCCGGGGTCGGGGCCGCCGGGCGTGCGGTTTCCTCCGCCAACACCCGGTGCTATTGTTCGTGGGCGGCGTTGTCCTGCGGACAGGCCGGGCGACCAAACTCGACCCGCACGCCCAAACTCAACCACCAGGCGCTGAGGCGGGTGAGCCCGCGCGGGCCCTGTCCGCCAAAGGGTGGACCGTTGTCCACGCGGATCGCTTTCGGCAAACCATGTCGTTGAAACAATTTTTGCAGGGCGCGGCGCACCTGCGCCTCGTCGGTCGCGGCCAACAGCCGGATCGCCAAGCCATACCGGCTCGCCAGATCCCGCACCGTGAGCGGTTCCACTCTCGTCCCATCGAGGGTCTTGAAGCGGCCCTTGAAGTCCACGGTCCAGACGTCGTTCGGCGCGCGGCCGGCCAAACGTGGCGGCCGACCAAGCGACGGCCCGCGCCGGGCCCGCTGGCGCGGCACCCGGACCAAGCCAGCCGCCGCCAACCAACGGTGCAGGGTGCGCGCCGCCGGCACTCGGTGGCGCGGCCACGCCGCCCGCAACGCCCACCGCAATTTGCGCGCGCCCCACCGCGGATGCTTCCGGCGCAACTCGCGCAACCGCGGCCACCACACCTGCCGCGCGCTCGGGCTGTGGCGCGGTCGCCGACTGCGCTCGCGCAGCCCGTCGCTGCCTTGCCGTCCGAAACGCCGCCACCACTTGTAACCGGTCTGTCGGCTGATCCCAAATCGCCGGCAGACCGCCGCGAAGTCGGCTTCGCCGCGCTGCACCGCGCCGACAAACTGCCAACGTTGTTCTTCCCTTGTCTCGTTTTTCCAGGGCATAGCCCCCCAGCCAAGTGTCAGCACTGTCTTGGCACTACCCTGTCAGCGATGTCCTGGCACCATGCCGTCCTGGCGACCCATCCGGGCGTGCAGCGGGTCAACGGTCGCCTGGTGCTGCTGGCCGATGGCCTGAAAAAATCCAAAGCGGGCCGCAAGATGCCGGCCGTCAAATCCCTCCACCAAGCCTCGGACTCCAACACGAAGCCGGAGTATATCATGGGCCACTCCTGCCAGGCGCTCGCGTTGCTGGTCAAGGTCGGCTCCAGCTTTCAAGCCGTGCCGCTGACCGCCCGGATTCATGAAGGCTTGGTGTTCTCCAACCGCGACCGCCGGACGCTGCTCGACAAACTGCTGCTCCTGCTCGCCGCCTTGCGGCTGCCCGAGCCGGTGCGCCTGGTCGCCGACGCCTATTACGCCTGTGGCAAAATCATCGCCGGACTGCTCGACCGGGGCGGCCACCTGATTTCCCGGCTCAAGAAAAACGCCTGCGCCTACGCCGTGCCGGTCGGCCCGCGGGTCGCGGCCGGCCCAGACTTTACGGGACCAAAATCCGGCTGCGCGATCTTTTCACCGGCCCCCTGGCGACCATGCCGAGCCCGGTCTACGACGAGCAGGGCGTCACCTTGCGCTGGGTTTGCCGCGACCTGCTCTGGCGTCCCGCCGGACGCGTCGTCCGCTTCGTCGCCGTCGTTCATCCCCACCGCGGCCAAATTCTGCTCCTGTCCACCGACCTCACGCTCGCGCCGGCCGAGATCATCCGGCTCTACGCCCTGCGCTTCAAGATCGAGGTCAGTTTCAAACCGGCGCTCCACTCCGTCGGCACCTGGGCCTATCATTTCTGGATGCGCCCGATGACGCCCCTGCGCCGGTTTCAGGGCGACCAATTCCTCCATCACCAGTCCGCGGCCTACCGCACGGCCATCCGCAGAAAACTCGCCGCCTACCACCGCCACATCCAAATCGGCCTCGTTGCCCAAGGCCTGCTCCAATGCCTCGCCGCCCTCCACCCAACTTTGGTCTGGCGCCACTTCGGCTCCTGGCTGCGCACCGTACGCTCCCCGCATTGCCCCTCGGAGTTCGTCGTCGCCTGCGCCCTTCGTCACAGCCTGCCCGAATTTATCGCCGCTTCCCCTCACGGCTCTTCCTTCGAGTTATTCCTCCGCCAACGCCTCGATCTCCAACGCATCGAGGGCACTTGCCTCGCCGCCTAAACCGAAACCACTTCCGAATCCGGCACTCTCAAGCTCTTGAGGAAACGATAAAATTTGAGCGTCATCACGACGGCGAAGAAAGCGCAGACGATCGTGATGAACGAATGCTCGGCGAAGAGCGGCCGCACGAGTTGGACGAACTCGCGTCCGGCTTTTTCCAGCGGGGAAAGATCGAGGTTGTTCACGGCTGGACCGACCGTGGAGGAGGCCGCCGGTTCAGGTCAAAGCAGAATGCCCACCCCGCCGTGCGGGTGGTGCGTAGGTGTTTTGGCAACTCATCGGCAATCATTCGGCTCGCGCCGCCGGGGCGCACGGTCGACCATGGACATAGCGACGACGGCCATCCGGCTCACGGAGTGCTACGCTGGCTGACCTCCCTCTCCTTTCTTGTTTCCGCCTTCTCCCACCCGCGAGTGATCGATCCATGAGCAGCGTCACCCATCCCATGCACACGCGACCGCCGATGATCGTCGGCGGAGCGGCGAGCGATCCCGCGGCGCGGCACTACCGGGCGTTCATCAGCTATAGTCACACGGACACGAAGTGGGCGAACTGGCTGATGCGGCGGCTCGAGGGTTTTCGGGTGCCGGTGCGGTTTCACGGGAGCAAGGCGCCGACCGGTGACGTGGGTCCGCGGATCGCTCCGGTGTTTCGCGATCGCGATGAGCTGCCGACGACGAGCGATCTGGGTGAGACGATCCTCGCGGCGCTGCGCGAGTCGGCGACGCTCATCGTGATTTGCTCCCCGGCGTCGGCGAAGTCGCGCTGGGTGAGGGAGGAGATCATGACGTTTAAGCGACTGCACGGTGAGGCGGGGGTGTTTGCGTTCATCGTGGCGGGCGAACCGAAGGCGGAGGGGACGGACGAAGACTGTTTCTCGCCGGCGTTGCGGGCGGCGGTGGGCCCGGATGGGCAGCTGTCGTCTGTGCTCGCGGAAGTCGTGGCCGCTGATGCCCGGCCGCATGCCGACGGCAAGGAGGATGCTTTCGTGCGGCTCGTGTCCGGCCTGCTGGGCGTCGGGTTCGACGAATTGCGGCAACGCGAACTGCAGCGCCGCCACCGGCGGATGACGTGGATCGCGATCGGATCAGCGGCCGGCATGGCGGTGACGTTGGGCCTGGCCGTGCTGGCGATTCGCGCGCGGGATGCGGCCCAGCGGCGGCAGGAAAACAGCGAGCAAGTGATGGCGCAGATGCTGGAGGATCTGGAATCCCGTCTGAAGAAGGCGGATCAGCTCGAGGCGCTCGATGACGTATCGTAACGGGTGATGGCGTATTTCAAGTCGCTCGATTCGCGCGATTTGACCGACAAATCGAACACGCAGCAGGCGAAGTTGTTCACGCAAATCGGCCAGATCTATCTCGCGCGCCTGCGCTACGCCGATGCGACCGACTCATTCACGGCCGCGTTCAATCGCACCGCGGGGCTGGCCAAACGCCACCCGCTAGACGGCGAGATGTTATACGAGCGGGCCCAGGCGGAGTATTGGATCGGCTATGTGCCCTACCTGCAGGGCAAATATGCGGAGACGGACCCGTGGTGGGTGCGCTACCGCGACTCCGGCGTGGCGCTCGCCGGCCTCGATCCCAAAAATCCGAAATGGCAGCGCGAGGCGGTCTTGGGTTTTCACAACCTCGCGGCGCTCGAACTCAAACGCGGCAATCTCGCCGCCGCGCGCCTGGGATTCCTTGGCGAACAGGAGGCGCACGAAAAATTGCAGGCCATGCTGCCGGACGATTCGGAACTGCAGGTCAGCATTGCGAACGTCGATTCGTATCTGGGCTCGATCGCGGAACGCGCCGGCGACTTGAAGGAGGCGGTGGCGCGCTTCGGGGCGCAGGTGGCGCGGCTCGAGTCGCAGGTGAAGGCCGATCGGCTTTCGGCCAGGATGAAACAGCGCCTCGCGACGGCCCTGGGCCTGCAGTCGGACGTGACGGCGGTGGCCGGCCAGGTGCCCGCCGCGCTGGAGGAGCGCCGGCGGTCGTTGGAGATTCTCCGTGCCCTCACGGTCCTTGACGGGGCCAGTGGCGAGTGGAAGGCGGCCGCCCTCAATGCGCAGATCAAGTATGCCCTGCTGCTCAGGGCGCAGGGAGACACGGCTGCGGCCGATCGCATCGTGCAGGAGTGCTGGCCGGCGGTCGAATCGCTGGCGAAGAACGCATCGCCCGACCGCCGGATCTCGGTGACGCTGGCCACGGTCTGGCGCCTCGAGGCGCAGCGGCGCGAGGGAGCGGGCGAACCGGGCCATGCTGAGGCCATGACGAAAGCGCTGGCGGCCGGCACGTCGATCGTCGCTCTGGACCAGGCGGATGAAAGCGGCATGAGCGTTTACGCGACGACCTGCGTGGTGGCCGGAGTCATGGCCGGGCGCGCGGGTGACACCGCCGCCGCGCGCCGGCACTGGCAGGCAGTCTTGCAGACGGTCGAGCCGCGGCTCGGCGAGACGAAGCACTGGCGGTTGCTCGACCCGGCGGTCCGCGCGCTGGCGTTGCTCGGCCGGACCGACGAGAGCCGTGCGCTCATCGCGCGCCTCGACCGGCTTGGTTTCCAGCCGCTCGAGCCGTGGCCGGACGCGCCGGCCAGGGAGAATTTGTCCGCACAACCAAAACGTTAGTTCAACTCATCCACCCAACATGCCAGCCACCGCGAAAATCACGCTGAACGTCACGATGTTCAACGCCGTCAAAGACCTCAGCAATGCCAACCGTTTTTGCTTCATCGACGATCCCATGATCGTGGATAGCTGCAGCGGCCGCGTTTACACCATCAATGGCGATCGCCGGACCCTCCGCATCAAAAACGGCAAGACGAACACCGCCCAGAACGCCAAGCCGATCGACCTCGAGTTCACCATCACGCCCGCCGGCAGCTACATTGTTTCCGGCCTCTCATTGACGGCGGCGGATTCGACGAGAAGGGCAGCGCCAAGAATAATTTTAAGCCCGGAAAAATCGACGGCAATGTCGTGACCCTGAATAACGCCTATGTGGACGGTAAAACCTACTGGGAGGTATTCATCGGGATCCAGGAGGTATCGAGCGGCAAACGCGTCGGCATCATCGATCCGGGCGTGGAGAATTCCGAGGATGCCTGAGCCGTGACAAGGCGACTACCGCGAGTGGGGTGAGCGCGACCTGCCGGGGTCGCTGGGCGATCGTCGGTGAACGCATGGCCGCCTGCGTGTGTCGGCCAGCGGAGGAGATTCGGCCCGCGGCGGCGGTGGGGAGGTGGGCCGCTCTGGATTGCGGCGGCTTGACGCCGCTTTCGACGGGCTGGCTCGACGGCCCGCGCACCTCCCCCGGGGCCGCGTCGAGCCGCGGCAAAAAAACGGCGTCGAGCCCCGCACCTTATACGCATCTGCGACCAAACGCCGGCGGGTGGGGCGTCGCCACCGGTGCGTCAGTGGTAGCGCGAGGTTTCAGCCCGTGTCGGGGCAGATGGGGTGGGCGCTCCGGACGCAGGCTGAAGCCTCGCGCTACCTCGGGCGATCATTACCCTCCGCTCTGAATGATTCGAAAAAGTTGCGTATGAGGTGCAGCTCGAGCCGCCGCACTCCAAACCGGACCTACTTCGCCCCGGTCACGGTGCCGGCTTTCACCAGCACCATCTTCTCGGGGTCGAGGTGCTTTTTAATGGCGCCGTTGACCTGCGCGGTCGTGAGCGAATTGATCTGGCGCGGATAATCGTCGAGCCACGCGGGCGTGAAGCCGCGCTGCACGGAGGTGAGGAGCGAGCCGGCCATGCCGTCCGTCGTCGCGAGGCCGACCTTGAAGGTGCCGATGAGATTCGTCTTGCGGTTGGCGACCTCCTTGTCGGTTGCGCCCTGCGCAAACCATTTATTGAGCTCGCGTCGCGTGGAGACGAGGCCCTGGTCAAGTTTCGAGGGCGCAAACGTCGCGGTGATGCGCCAGTCGCCGTCGGCGAGCGAATCGTTCGCGAGGCGCGAGCCGATGCCGTAGGTCAGGCCCTCGACATCGCGCACCTGGCCCATGAGCCGGCCGGTGAAACCACTGCCGAGAATCGCGGTGCCCACGCGCAGCGCCTGATAATCCGGATCGCTGTAACGCAGCCCGCTCGCCTGGCCGAGGGTGACGGAGATGCTGGTCTTGTCGGCCATGAACACGGTCTGGTCGCGCGCCGCGTCCGTGCCGGTCGATTTCGCGGGGTGCGGATAGTCGACGCCGCCGGTCCACCCGGTGAAGCCGGCGGAGATTTCTTTTTGAATTGCGGGCGCATCGACATCGCCGACGAGCACGAGCGTGAAGCGCGCGGGGCCGTAGTATTTCGCGTGAAAGGCTTTCACCTCGGCGAGCGTAGCCTTGGGCAGGGCGGCCAGATATTCTTCCGTGCTCGCGACCCGATTCGGGTGGCCCGGCGAATAGACGGCGCGGGCAAACGCCTCGCCGGCGCGCGCATCGGTGCTCTCCAGCGAGCGTTGCAGCTGGCCGGCGAACTGCGCCTTCGCTTTTTCAAATTCCTCGGCGGTGAGCGCGGGGTGGCGCAGCTGTTCGGCGATCAGGCCGATCACGAGCGGCACGTCTTTCGCGAGGCACTTGGCGCTGACCTCGCTGAGTTGCTGGCCGACGCTGAAGTTGATGCTCGCGCCGACCGACTCGAGTTTTTCGGCGATGGCAAACTTGTCCTGCTTCGTCGTGCCCTGGTCGAGGAGCATCCCCGTGAGCGAGGGGATGGCGGCGTTGCCGTCGCCGGCCAATGCGTCGCCGGCGGGCAGCGAGCCCTTGATCGTGACGACGTCCTTCACGCCGGTCGGATAAATCATGACGTCGACGCCGGCGATGGTCGTGCGCTGGACGCGCGTGGCGATTTGCGCGGAGGCCGCGCCGGCGAGACCCGCGGCGAAAACAAGAGCGGTGAGAATGGCTTTCATGGGGCGGAAAAGTAAGGGATGGAGGGTGGGACAGGTTATTTCTTCGCGGCACCGGGGACGAGCGGGATGAACCAGCCCGTCGTGCTTTGATCGACGTTGAAGTATTTCTGCGCGACGCGCTGCACCTCGGCGGGCGTCACTTTTTTCATCGCTTCGTCGTAGTTATAGTAGAGCGTCCAGTCGCCGGCGGCGATGGTTTCGTTGATCGCGGCGGCGATGGCGGAGGTGCCGTCGCGTTGAAACGCGGAATCGGCGAGGCTCTTCGCGACCGCGGCCTGGATCTCGGCGGCGGTCACGCCGCCGGTCTTAATTTTCTCAATCTGTTCGAGCGCGATTTTTTCCACGGCGTCGTGCGTCGCGCCGGGCGCGAGCGGGATGAACAGGAAGTGCAGCGACGGATCGTGCATGGCGAACGGGGCGTTTTGCACGCCGGTCGAGAGGCTCTGGTCCGTGATGGTTTTGTAGAGGCGGCTGTTCTTGCCGTCGGCGAGGATGGCGCTGAACAGCGCGATGGCGGGAAAGTCCGCGTGGGTGGCCGCGGGAATTTTGTGGGCGAGCCCGACGACGCCCAGCTGCCCGGCGCGCTTGACGACGACGCGGCGCGGGCCGCTCTGCTCGGGCTCCTCGGTGTAAACCTGCGGGATCGGCTTCGGCGCGCGGGTGATGGCGCCATAGGATTTCTGGATGAGCGCCAGCGTGGCCGTGGGCTGGAAATCGCCGACGACGGTGACGGTGGCGTTGTCGGGCCAGTAGAACGTGTCGTAAAATTCGCGGAGTTTTTCGATCGAGACCTTCTCAATGTCGGAGCGCCAGCCGATGGTGTTGTGGTGGTAGGGGTGGGCGACGTAGGCGGCGGCGAAGATTTCCTTGATGAGCGCCTGGAAGGGCGAGTTTTCGCCGCGCTCGAATTCATTGCGCACGACGGTCATCTCGGGCTGGCGGTCGCTCTCGCGGAGGAGCAGGCCGCGCATGCGGTCGGCCTCCATCGCGACGATCATCGGCAGGTGTTCGGTGCCGAAAATCTCATAGTAATTGGTGCGGTCGAGATAGGTGGTGGCGTTGTTGCTCGCGCCGATCGGATCGAGGGCCTGGTCAAAGCCGTTCTGCTTCTCCTTGTTGTAATTGACCGAACCCTTGAACATGAGGTGCTCCAGCAGGTGCGTCGCGCCGGTCGTGCCGGTGACTTCGTTGCGCGAGCCGACGCGGTAGGTGACTTGAAACGTGATCACGGGGGCCGAATGCTCCGGGAGCAGGAGGACCGTGAGGCCGTTGCTCTCGAGGGTGTATTCAGAGACGGCGCCGACGGTCTTCACAAACGTGTAGCCGTCGAATTTCGCGGGCGCGTCGGCCGCGCGGAGGGCCGCGACCGGGCCGAGAAGGAAAAGGCAGGCGAGGAACGCGGACAGGGAGCGGGGAAGTTTCATACGGAGGAGAACTTGATGAGACGCGGACCGTAACCAAAACTCCGCGAACGCCAAGTGATTTGCGGTGAATGGCGATGCCAATCAACGGAGCCGCGGCGCCCTCGCCGCGGACGGTGTTGAACCAACGCGGCGGAGGCGCCGCGTCCCCGGTGGACTGCGCGTCAGTCGAAAAACGGGAACAGCTTACGCAACGCGACCCGGTCGGGCTGGCCGCCGTATTCGCAGATTTCGAAGGCTTCGGCGTGCTTCACCGCCGCGGCAGCCGCACCCGGATACCACGCGACGAGCTCTTTTTGAAAACGCGCGGCGGTGGACTGGAACCGCCGCGAAAAATTTTCCCGCACCTGGCGCTGGCGCTCGCGCTGGCTGGCGGCGTCGGCGGGGTAGAGCGCCGCAGAGCCGTTGGCGCCGCCCTCGGCGAATTGCGAAATCATCACGGCCAGCGCGTCGAGCTTCCGGTCGATGACGGGATCGATGGAGATGATGATGTCGGGTTTCGACGGCGCGGGTTTTTGAAAGCGGTCGGTGTAATACATGAACACCGGATTTTTCTTCATTGCCGGCACGTCCGGACAGAAGAACGGCACGGTGACCATGAAGGCGGCGTCCTGCACGAGCACGCCGGTGTAGCGGTGGTCCGGGTGGTAGTCGTTGGTGCGGGGGCCGAGGACGAGGTCGGCGTTCCACTGGCGGATGAGGCGGGTGAGGGTGCGGCGGTTTTCGAGGGTGGGCTCGAGTTCACCGTCGTGGTTGTCGAGCACCACGCCCTGGATGCCGAGGATTTCGTGCGCGCGATCGACCTCGGCCTTGCGGCGGACGGCCAGCGGGCCGCCGGCCTCGCGCCAATGGCCGATGTCGCCGTTGGTTACGGACACGAGCAGCACGTGATGACCCAGCGCGGCCCAGCGCGCAGCGGTGCCGCCGACCTGGAGTTCGCAGTCATCGGGGTGCGCGCCAAAGGCGATGATGCGCAACTTGCCGTCGTCCGCGGGCAGCTTGATGCCGGGTATTTCGGCGGAGAGGGCGGCGGCCAGCAGCGGGGCCACGAGCAGGGCGCGGGGAGTTTTCATGGGGAAGAACGAAGAGGAGACGAAGGTAGTGGACGCGGGCGCGACGCCAAGCTGATTGCGGCGAACGTCGGCAAAACTTTCTGGCCTCCTTGCGTTGCGGCCTGCCATCGTGGTGCCATGCAAAACAAATTTTCCCTTCGTTGGGTCGGGGGTGCGCTGCTCGCCGGCCTCGTGCTCATCTCGGCCTCGTCGCGGGCCGCCCAGTCGCGGCCGATGGAGCTCGCGGACCTGTTCCGGCTGCAGCGCGTGAGCGATCCCCAGATCTCACCCGATGGCCGACGGGTGGCCTATGTCGTCACGGTGGTGCTCAAGGACGAGAACCGCACGAATGCCGATATTTGGGTGATCGCCGCCGATGGCAGTGGCGAGCCGCGGAAGTTGACCAGCTCACCGAAGCGTGATGCGCATCCGCGCTGGTCGCCGGACGGAAAGTGGATCGCGTTTGAGTCGACGCGCGACGGCGAAGGGCAGGTTTTTCTGCTGCCGGTGGGCGGCGGCGAGGCGAGGAAAGTCACGACACTCTCGACGGGAGCGGGACAGGCGCTGTGGGCTCCGGATGGAAAATCCCTGGTGTTTGTCTCGAGCGTGTTCCCCGAATTTTCCGCGAACCCTTTCAAGGAAGCGGACAAGCTGAACAAGGAAAAGCAGGACGCGCGCGACAAGAGCAAGGTGAAGGCCCGCACGATCGACAAGTTGCTCTACCGCCACTGGGACTCTTGGGTGGACGACAAACGGCAACATCTCTTTGTGGTTCCGATCGCGGCCGACGGCACGCCGGGCGAGCCGCGCAACGTGACGCCGGGGGAAAACGACGCGGTGCCGACCTCGAGCACGTTTAGCGCGGGCGACGAGTTTGCGTTTTCGCCGGATGGCAAAGAGATCGTGTTTTCGGCGCCACCGCTACCGGTGCGCGAGCAGGCTTGGCGCACGAACCACGATGTGTGGTCGGTCAATCTTGCGACGGGCGAAAAGAAAAATCTCACCGCGCAGAGTCTCGGTGCGGACGGGTTGCCGCGGTTCTCGCCCGATGGAAAGACCCTGGCGTATCGCGCGCAGGCGCGGGCGGGGTTCGAGGCGGACAAATGGGACCTGTGGCTCGTCGACCGCGCGACGGGCCAGCGGCGCAATGTCACGGCGACGTGGCCGGGCTCGGTCGACAACTACGTGTGGTCGCCGGACGGGCAGACGATATTCTTGGAAGGGCAGGAAAAGGGCCGGGCGCCGCTGTGGAGTGTCGCGGCGGCGGGCGGCGAGGTGAAGCGGCTCTTCGATGACGGCGTGAATCACGAAATCTCCGTGTCGCCGGATGGGCGCTGGCTGGCGTTCACCGGGCAACGGCTGACGATGCCGGGCACGATCACGCGGTT
>SIBG01000115.1 GCA_009695305.1 Opitutus sp.
TGGAGCCCCGAAGGGGCGGCATTCGAAAGCCCAGGGCCACGCCCTGGGAATCGGGTTCAACAGAATTCATCGCCCTGAAGGGGCGACACGAGTGGTTTCGCCCCTTCAGGGCTCGGGTTTTTGCCTCAACATTTCCCAGGGCGTTGCCCCGGGCTTTCAACTTTTCGCCCCTTCGGGGCTCCCTGTCACCGGCAGCGGCCCACCGGAAACAGCGAGGAACCACAAAATTTCGCCGCCACGCGCTTCGTCCCGCGAAAACACCTGCCGCATGATGTTCCGCCGTGGGTGCCAGCGGGCGAACTGTTCTTCATCACGATTCACTGCACAACGCGCAGCCGCCATCAGCTCACCACTCCGGCCTCGGGCGGCCTCGTGATGGAATCTGTCGGGCACTATCACGCCTCCGGCAGGTGGTTCGCCCGCCTGTTCCTCCTCATGCCGGATCACGCTCATGCTCTGCTGGCATTTCCGTCCGACGAATCGATGCGACCGGTGATTGCCGATTGGAAACGCTACACGGCGCGACATGCCGGCATAAAGTGGCAGCGCGATTTTCTCGATCTTCGCATTCGTGAGGGCGAAAATTGGCAGTTGAAAGCAGACTACATCCGCGCGAATCCAGTCCGCCAGGGGCTCGCGCCGCACATCGCAGACTGGCCTTGGATATTTTCCGCCTGACCGAAACAGGTGGGGCCAGCTCTGGTGGGGCCGGCTCTCAAAGGTGGGGCTGGCTCTCCGAGCCGGCCTGATTTCCAGTCCGCGCTTTCTCGCACGACGTTCGAATTTACGCTCAAATCTAGGCCGCTTCGGAGAAGCAGCCCCACCTCCGGCCCGTCCGAAAATATTCCCTAACCTCAGGCCCGCTCGGAGAGCGGGTCCCACCTGCTTCGGCCCCACCTTCGCGGCATTTTTTAGCATCCTTGCGCTCACCTGGAACGAATCATTCTCTCTGACCCTCCTGATGCCCCACCCCGAGCAACATTTCCGCTGGACCTGGGACCTCCGCTCTCCGCCCGAGGCGTTGTGGCCGCTCGTTTCGAACACCGATCGTTTCAACCGCGACTGCGGCTATCCGCCCATCACCGTTGTGCCCTCGCCGTCGGCGCAGGCGGCGACCCTCACCAACGCGCGTCGCATCCGCGCGAGCGTGCTCGGCCTCGTCATCGAATGGGAGGAACTCGCCTTCGAGTGGCTCGCCCCCACGCGTTTCGCCGTCCACCGCACTTACTACTCCGGCCCCGTCGCCCAAATGGTGATGGCGTGCGAACTCCTCCCGCGCGCCGGCGGCGGCACCACGCTGATCTATGACCTGCGGTTGACGCCGTCATCGTGGCTGGGCCGGCTCGCCCTGCCGTTCACCATCGGGAAAAAAGCGCGCGCGACCACCGGGCGGGTCTTCCTCCGCTACGATGAGTTTGCCCAAGCCGGCCAGCGCCTCTCGCAATTCGCCCAAAACCGACGCTCGCCGACGGTGGGGCCGAGCGCCTTGCCGCCATCGGCCGCACGCTCGTCGCCGATGCCGCGCAGTCCGTGCCACTCGTCGAGCAGTTGAAAATCTTCCTCGCCACGGCCGACGATCTCGCGGCCGCACGCATCCGCCCCTATGCGCTCGCCGACGAGTGGCGAGCCAGCCGCCGTGACACGCTAAAACTCTTCCTCCACGCCACGCGCGCCGGCCTGCTCGATTTCAGCTGGGACCTTGTCTGTCCACACTGTCGCGGTGCGAAGGCCAGCCAGCCGTCGCTCACCGGCCTGAAGCCGACCGCTCACTGCGATACCTGCCAGATCGATTTCTCCGCCAACTTCGACCAGTCCGTCGAGCTCACCTTCATCCCCAACGCCGCCGTCCGCGCCGTGACGCGCACCGACTACTGTGTCGGTGGCCCGCAAATCACGCCCCATGTCGTCGCCCAACAGTCGCTGCGCGCCGGCGAACGCCGAGTTCTGCCGCTCGCCCTCGCGCCCGGCCGCTACCGCGTGCGCACGCCACTCCTGGCGGAGCAGCACGTATTTCGCGTCGAATCCGATCCGTCAATCGGCATGTCAGTCGGTGGCTCAGTGGGTGGGGCCGGCTCTCCGAGCCGGCCTGAGTTCCAGCAAGCGAATCCACCCACTCTACCCTCGAATCACCTTTCCACCCAGGCCGCTTCGGAGAAGCAGCCCCACCATTTGGAAATTAGGCTCGGTGACGAGCCCGCCATCGAACCTTCCGTCGCCGCGAACGGCGAGCTCACCCTCGTCAACGCCGCCGCCACCCCCCACCTCGCGATCGTCGAACATCTCGCCTGGAGCGATCAGTCCACGACCGCCGCCGAGGTGACGTCGCTCCAGCTCTTCCGCGACCTCTTTTCCCGTGAAGTGTTGCGCTCCGGCGAAAAAATTTCTGTCGGCGCGATGACGGTGGTGTTCACCGATCTCAAAAATTCCACGCAGCTCTACAACGATATTGGCGACGCGCCCGCCTTTGGCCGCGTGCTCACGCATTTCGAAATCCTCAAGGCCGCCGTCGCCACCGAGGGAGGCTGCATCGTCAAGACGATGGGCGATGCGATCATGGCCGTTTTTCCGCGCCCCGTCGCCGCGCTTCGCGCCATGCTGCACGCGCAGCAGCACCTCGCCCGCCCGCAGGATTTTTCGCTGCCCGACGGCGTGACCGTGCCGCCTTCGTCGCTCAAGCCGCTCGCGCTGAAAGCCGGCATTCACTGCGGCTCCTGCCTCGCGATCAACCAAAACGATCGCCTCGACTACTTCGGCACGACGGTGAACACCACCGCGCGCCTCTGCGGCCTCTGCACGGGCATGGATCTAATTTTGTCCGCCGCCGTGCGAACCGACGCCGAGGTCGCCGCCCATCTCGCGGCCCCGGGGGTGACGCTTACCGCCACACCCGAGCGCACCACGCTCAAAGGTTTCGGCGCCGAATCGTTCCAGGTGTGGCGGGTCACGCGGTAGGGCAAGGTCTCTGCCCTCAAAACGTCCGACGGTCCGGGGCAGGTCAAAGACCTTCCCCTACTTCTTCTCCGGTTCCTTCGGCGGTCCGAAATTCCCGCTCTCACACCCCGTTACGAAACCCTCCGTCACGCTCTTCAACTCCTCCCAGCGCGCGCGGATTTTCTTGGCCTCGTCCTTCGTGATCACGTTGTCCGACGACGATGTCGCGATCGTCGCGAGCATGTCGGCAAATTCATGCACGATGTCATTCGTCATCGGGATCAGCGGCTGAATCCGCGGCAGATGCTGCGGATTGCGGATATAGAAACCGGCCGCCTGCTCGCACACCCACTGGGCCACGCGCGCGTCTTTGGTGATCCGGATGAGCTGACCCACGCGATCCAGCGGGCTGCCCGTGCCGCTCCCGCTCTCGTCCTCCGGCGGCTCGGCCCACTTGTAGATCAGCGAAAGCGACAGCGCCATCTCGGCGGCGATTTGCTTCGCGCTGGTTTTCTTCAAGACCTCCTTCATCACCTCGTGTGCGTCCATGGCGCGCGATGCTGCCGGCGCCGCCGCGGAACGCAATCCCGCGCACGCCGCTGTTTTTTGCGTGCTTATCGCCGCGGGTTTCTGACAACTTTGCCCTCCTACTTTCTTCATGAACATCCACGAGTATCAGGCCAAGGCTCTCTTCGAAAAATTTGGGGTGCCCGTCCCCAAGGGCGCCGCCGCCACGACCCCGGAGGAATTCGTCAACGCCCTCACCCAGCTGCCCGATGGCCCCACGATGGTGAAATCGCAAATCCACGCTGGCGGCCGCGGCAAGGGCACGTTCACCGACGGCTTCAAGGGCGGCGTGAAATTCTGCCAGACCAAGCACAACGCCAAGGAAATCGCCGCCAAAATGCTCGGCAATACCCTCGTCACCATCCAGACCGGCCCTGCCGGCCGCAAGGTGCAGACGATCTATTTTACCGCCGCGAGCGACATCAAGAAGGAATACTACCTCGCCATCCTCCTCGACCGCACCACCTCGAAACCCGTCATCGTCGCCTCGACCGAGGGCGGCGTCGAAATCGAAAAGGTTGCGCACGACTCTCCGGAAAAAATCCACAAAGTCCTCGTCGACCCGGCCTACGGCCTCGCCGATTTCCAGGTCCGCGATCTCATCTTCAAGCTCGGCCTCACTGGTGCCGAGGCGAAGAACGCCGGCAAACTCATCCGTAATCTCTACACCATGTATTGGGAGACCGATGCCGCGATGGTCGAGGTCAACCCGCTCATCACCACGCCCACCGGCGAGGTCCTCGCCCTCGACGCGAAGGTGTCCTTCGACGACAACGCCCTCTTCCGCCATCCTGAGATCACCGCGCTGCGCGACCTCAACGAGGAGGACTCGAAGGAGATCGAAGCCTCCAAGCACTCGCTCAACTACATCGCGCTCGACGGCAACATCGCCTGCCTCGTCAACGGGGCCGGCCTCGCGATGAGCACGATGGATATCATCCAGCATTTCGGCGGCACGCCCGCCAACTTCCTCGATGTCGGCGGCGGCGCCTCGAAGGAGCAGGTCATCGCCGCGTTCAAAATCATCCTCGGCGACGCCAACGTGAAGGGCATTTTGGTGAATATTTTCGGCGGCATCATGGACTGCAACGTCATCGCCACCGGCATCGTCGCCGCCGTGAAGGAAGTCGGCCTCAAGCTTCCCCTCGTGGTTCGCCTGGAAGGCAACAACGTCGCCGCCGGCAAAGCCACCCTCGCTGCTTCCGGCCTCACCCTCGTCTCCGGCGACACGATGGCCGACGCTGCCCAGAAAATCGTCAAGCTCGTCGCGTGATCTCACTAGTCATTGCGAGGAGTCCCGGCTCGGCGGGGCGACGAAGCAATCCATCTGAATCAAACTCCCCTTTCACTCTCCCTCTTACTTTCCCCTCCCCATGAACATCCAAGTCAAAGAAATCGCCTTCGTCTTTCACGCCGTCAAAGACATCCCCGCCGCCCGCAAATTCTACGAAGGCCTGCTCGGCCTCAAAGTCAGTCTGGAAGTCGAGTTCGGCCCCGGCCAGTGGTGGATCGAATACGACATCGCCGGCCAGGCGCTGAGCATTTCCAACGCGATGCCCGGCCAGCCGTCATCCGCCCTCGCGCTCGAAGTCGCCAGTCTCGACGCCGCGCTCGCGACCGTGAAGGCCGCCGGCGTCGCGGTCGTGACCGACGTGATGGAATTCCCCCCGTGCCGCATGTTCCAAATCAAAGACGCCGACGGCAACCAGATCACTCTCCACCAGCGGAAGAAGGCATCCTGATTTCTCTCACCTGTCTCCCGTCGTCTGTCACCTGTCCTCCGTCCTCTGCACAAAATGGCCATCCTCATCACTCCCGAAACGAAGCTCCTCATCCAAGGCATCACCGGTGAATTCGGCGCGCGCCACACCCGGCTCTCGCTCGATTACGGCACGAAAGTCGTCGCGGGCGTCACGCCCGGCAAGGGCGGCCAGTTCTTCGAGCACGGCGCGCACAAGGTGCCGATCTTCAATTCCGTCGCCGACGCCGCCAAGGCCACCGGCGCCACCGTCTCCGCGATCTTCGTCCCGCCGCCCTTCGCCGCCGATGCGATTCTCGAATGCGTCGACGCCGGGCTCGATCTTGCCGTCGCGATCACCGAGGGCATTCCGATTAAGGACATGGTCCGCGTGAAGCGCGCGATGCAGGGCAAGTCCACCCGCCTCGTCGGGCCCAACTGCCCCGGCATGGTTTGCCCCGGCACCGGCAAAGATTCCCATGGCGGGTGCCGCATCGGCATCGCGCCCGGCTACATCAACAAAAAGGGCCACGTCGGCGTCGTCTCTCGCTCCGGCACGCTCACCTACGAGGCGGTCTTTCAACTCACGACCAGAGGCATTGGCCAGAGCACGACGGTCGGCATCGGCGGCGATCCCGTCAACGGCACCTCGCACCTTGATGTGATCAAACTCTTCGCGGCCGACCCCGACACGCACGGCATCATTCTCATTGGAGAAATCGGCGGCAACGCCGAAGTCGACGCCGCGCGCTGGATCAAAGCCAACTGCAAAAAGCCGGTCGCCGGCTTCATTGCAGGAGCCACCGCGCCTGCGGGTCGCCGGATGGGCCACGCCGGCGCGATCGTCGGCGGCGCCGAGGACACCGCCGCTGCCAAAATCGCCGTCTTCAAAGAATGCGGCATCGAAGTCGCCGTCACTCCGAGCGACATGGCCGACGCGTTACTCCGCGCCGCGAAAGCGAAGGGCGTGACACTGACGTGATGACTCCCTGAAGGTCGGGCTTTACGCCCGACACTTGTCCGCCTTCGGCGGATCTCGGGGACAAACCCCGACCTACAACCGGACCGGCATCACGCGCGGAATCACCGGAGGGCGGCAGCGGCGGTCGCGCCAGAAATCGTCATCGCCGGTCCTGCGCCACGTCCTGAGCCGCGCGCACCTTGACACCGGCTCCCGTGTGCTACAGCTGTGCCTCATGGCCGCCACGCTCACCACCACCATCCGCCTTGCCCCTGCCGCGAAGCGCCGCATTGTCGCCGCGGCCCGCCGCGCTGGCGAGAGTCCCGCCAAATTCATCTCCACCGCCGCCCTCGCCCGCGCCACGGCGTCGGCGGACACGCCCGACGCCCGGCTCATCCTGCTGGAGCGCCGGGCCGCCGCCCTTCGTGAGGCGGTGGAGGACGAGATTGATGCCCGCGTCGGTGACGCCGCGTGGGAACGCCATCTCGCGACCGGCTCCCGCCTGCGAACCGGAGAGGAGGTCTGGCGTGAGCTGGGATTACCGGATTGAGCCCACGGCGCAACGCCACCTCCGCGACCTTGGCCCGGCGGCGGCGCTGGTGATCCGCCGCTATCTCGATCAGCGCATCCGCGGGGCGGCCGATCCCGCCGCGTTTGGTAAACCGCTGCGCGGCTCCAAGCACGGCCTCTGGCGCTACCGCGTGCAAGATTACCGCCTCATCTGCCGGCTGGAAAACTCGGTGTTGATTGTCGTGGTCGTCGCAGTCGGACACCGCTCCAGCGTCTATGAGCCGTGACGCAACCGGAGCAGAGTCAAAGCGCGCAAATCACGAACTCTCGACCGCCCGCAACTCACCCCCGCGACGACATCACGAGCGGAAGCGCCGGAGGGCGGCAGCGGCGGTCGCGCCAGAAATCGTCATCGACGGTGATGAGCCGCCAGCGCGTTTCGTTTCACGACTTGCCGCCCAGCGGGAACTGCGGCTTAACGCCCCCATGCGTTCCGCCATCACCGTCTCCCTCGTTCCAGAAGCGAAGGGCGGGCCGTTTGTTTTTTGGGACGGACTCGCCCACGCCTGCGAACAGGCCGCCTCGCTCGGCTACGATGCCATCGAGATTTTCCCGCCCGCAGCCAGCGCCATCGATGTCGCCGCGCTCTGCGCCCTGCTCACGCGCCACCGCCTGACCGTGGCCGCCATCGGCACCGGCGGCGGTTGGGTCCTGCACCAGCTCACGCTCACTCACGCCGATCCGGCGGTCCGGGCCCGCGCGCGGGAATTCATCCGCGCGATCATCGACCTCGCCGGCGGCCTCGGCGCCCCGGCCATCATCGGCTCGATGCAGGGACGCTGGGAAGGCGCCCTCGCGCGCGAACCGGCTCTCGCGTGGCTGGGCGAGGCGTTGGAAGATCTGGGCGAGCACGCCGCCACCCACCGCGTGCCGCTCCTCTACGAGCCGTTGAACCGCTACGAGACGAATATGTTCAACCGCCTCGGCGACACCGCCGCGTGGCTGCGGACGCTCCGCACCAAAAATGTCCGCATCCTCGCCGACCTTTTCCACATGAACATCGAGGAGGCCAACCCCGCCGCGGCCTTGCGCGAGGCGGGTGCGCTCGTCGGCCACGTTCATTTCGCCGATTCCAACCGCCGCGCGGTCGGCCTCGGCCACACGCCCATCGCGCCGATCGCCGCCGCGCTGCGCGAGATGGGTTACACCGGTTTTCTCTCGGCGGAAATTTTTCCGCTGCCCGACTCCACCGCGGCCGCCCGCCAGGCCATCGCCGCGTTTCGCCAGCACACGACTCTCCTCTGATCATGCTCAAGACTTCACTCACCCACCCGGACATTCTCCGCCTCGTCGCCCGCGCCGGCCATCATTCGAAGATCCTCATTGCCGACGGCAACTACCCCGCCTCGACCAAGCGCGGACCGAACTCCGAACTTGTCTGCCTCAATCTTTCGCCCGGCGTCGTCACGGTCGCGCAAGTGCTGCGCGCGCTGCTCAGCGCCGTGCCCGTCGATCGCATCAACACCATGGGCATACCCGCCGACGATCCCTACGCGCAAAAAGGCGAGCCGCCGGTGTGGAACGAATTCCGAGGCGTCATCGCCCAGTCCGGCGTGAAGCTCGCGCTCGAGCCGATCCTCAAGTGGGATTTCTATTCGGCGGTTGAGAGCCCCGACCACGTGCTCACGATTCAAACCGCCGACGGCGCGCTGTGGGCCAACGTCCTGCTCACGATGGGTTGCCGCACCGACTGATTTTCCGTCATTCCTCACGCCACCCGCCCATGCAAACCCGCCGCCTCGGTCGCACCGAGCTTCACCTCCCGATCCTCAGCTTCGGCGCCAGCTCGCTCGGCGCCGAATTCCGCAGCGTGACCCTCGAAGAAGTGATCGGCAGTGTCCGCGTCGCGCTCGACTGCGGTCTCACGCTCATCGACACCTCCCCGTTTTACGGCCGCGGCATGAGCGAGGTGCTGCTCGGCGTCGCGCTCAAGGGCGTGCCCCGCGAGAGCTACACGCTCTGCACCAAGCTCGGACGCTACGATCTGGCTCACTTTGATTTCTCCGCCAAGCGCGTGGCCGAGAGTGTGGATGTTTCCCTCCATCGCCTCGGCACGGACCACCTCGATATCGTATTGTGCCACGACATCGAGTTCGTGCCCCTGCAGCAGATCGTGGATGAGACCCTTCCCGCCCTGCGCAAAATCCAGCAGGCCGGCAAAGTTCGCTACATCGGATTCAGTGGTTACCCGATGAAAATCTTCCGCGAGATCATCGACCAGACGCCCGTGGACTGCGTGCTCAGCTACAACCAATACACGCTGCAAAACACGCGCTTCGCCGACGAAGTGGTGCCGCTGCTCAAGGCCCGCGGTGTCGGCGCCATGAACGCCGGCCCGTTCAGCGCGCGCCTGCTCACCAACGCGCCGTTGCCCGCGTGGTTGAAGGAGCCCGAGGCCGTCAAGGCCGCCGCGCGCGCCGCCGCTGCTCATTGCGCGAGCAAGGGCGTCGACATCGCGAAGCTCGCGCTCCAGTTCTCCCTCGCGAATCCCGACATCGCCACGACCGTCGCCGGCAGCGCCAACCCCACGAACATCCGCAACTGGGCGAAGTGGGCCGCCGAGCCCGTCGATCAGCAGCTCCTCGCCGAGGTCCTCGCGATCTTCGCTCCGGTGAAAAATCTTGGTCACTTCGAGGGGCTGCCGGAGAACAACTGAACCGCGTTCCAATGATTGCGACTTGTGCTTGCGAGGAGCGCAGCGACGAAGCAATCCAGCTAGCTGGATCGCCACGCCCTCCTTCGTCGGGCTCGCGGTGACAATCAGAACAATAAGTTTACCTATTTGCTCCCTCCCTCTCCACCCCATGAAAGCCATCCAGCTCGAAAAACCGCAGTCCTTCCGCTCGCTCGACATCGCCGAGCCCGCCGCGCCTGGCCCCGGTGAAGCGCTGGTCCGCATCCATCGCATCGGGATCTGCGGCACGGACTACGGCGGGTTTCTCGGCAAGATGCCGTTCTACTCTTATCCGCGCATTCCCGGCCACGAACTCGGCGTCGAAGTGCTCGTTGTGGGCGAAGGCGTCACCAACGTCTCGCCCGGCGATCGTTGTTCGGTTGAGCCCTACATCAATTGCCAGCGCTGCTATTCGTGCCGCCGCGGGCTCACCAATTGCTGTGAGCATCACCTCACGCTCGGCGTCATGTGCGACGGCGGCATGTGCGAGCGCATGCTTCTCCCCGCGCGCAAACTCCATGTCTCGCGCACGCTCACCTACGAGCAACTCGCCCTCGTCGAGACGCTCGCCATCGGCTGCCACGCCGTTGATCGCGCGGCGGTCCAGGCAGGCGAAAACGTGCTCATCATCGGCGCGGGCCCCATCGGACTGTCGGCGCTCGAGTTCGTAAAAGTCGGCGGCGCCAGGAGCATCGTGCTCGACATCAACGAAGCCCGCCTCGCGTTTTGCAAGGAGCGCATGGGCGCCGGCGCGACGATCACCGCGCGCGGCGACGCCTCGGAACTCACCGCGCTTGAGGCGATCACCAACGGCCAGCGCGCGGATGTCGTGATCGACGCCACGGGAAACAACAAGTCGATGGCCCAGGCCCTGAACTACTGCGCCTTTGGCGGACGGCTCGTCTACGTCGGGATCACGCAGCAGGAAATTTCGTTTCCCCAGGCGCCCGCGCTGCACCGCCGCGAGCTCACGCTCCTCGGCTCGCGCAACGCCCGTTCGCGCGACTTCGCCCGCATCATCCGCCTCATCGAGGACGGCACGATCGACACCGGCCCGTGGATCACGCACCGCGCGCGCTTCGACGACATGATCGCGGAATTCCCGACGTGGCTGAAGCCCGAGACGGGGGTCATCAAGGCAATCGTTGCGCTGGACTGAACCGCACCCGATCTTTCAATCGAAACTCCAACCCCCGCTCCCATGTTCCGCCATTACCTCCTGCCGTGCTTTCTCTCCGCCGCGTTCGCCTTTGCCGCCGAGCCGGCCTCAAAGGCGCCGGATATTTCCCGACTCGATCCCGCGATGGCCGTCAACAAGGCGGCCGCCGCCAATCTCGACTGGCACGATGTCACGGCGTGGGGCGCCGAAGGTCGCGAGTGGATCGGCGCCGAACGCCTCCGCTGGTTTGATCGCCTGCCCGCCGAGGCGCAGAAAACGGTCACGCCCGCCGTGTGGAATCTCAGCCGCGACAGCGCGGGCATGATGGTGCGCTTCAAGACCGACGCCACCGCGATCCACGTGCACTACAAACTCTCGAAAGCCACGCTCGGCCTGCCGCACATGCCCGCGACCGGCGTCAGTGGCGTCGATCTCTATGCTCGAGCGCCCGATGGCAAATGGCGCTGGGTGCAGGTCGCCAAGCCCGCCACGCAGGAAGTGCGCGCCGAAATCATCAAGGACCTCGCGCCCGGCTATCGCGAATACGCCGCCTACCTCCCGCTCTACAACGGCGTTGAGTCGCTCGAGATCGGTGTGCCCGCCGGCGCGAAGTTCGAGGGCCTCGCGCCGCGCCCCAAGCCCATCGTCTTCTATGGCACCTCGATCACCCACGGCGCGTGCGCGTCGCGCCCCGGCATGGTGCACACCGCCATTCTCGGCCGCCGCTTCGATCACCCGGTCGTCAATCTCGGCTTTTCCGGCAACGGCCGCATGGACGCCGCCGTCGGCGATTTCCTCACCCAGATCGACGCCGCCGCCTACGTGATCGACTGCCTGCCGAACATGAGCCCGCAGCAGGTGACGGAAAAATGCATTCCACTCGTGAAACAGCTCCGTGCCGCCAAACCCGACACCCCCATCGTGCTCGTTGAGGACCGACGTTTCACGAACGACTGGATCACGCCCGCGAAGCAGAAATTTCACACCGACAATCACGCGGCCCTGCGTGCGGCGTTCGAGGCGCTGCAGAAGGAAGGCGTGACGAATCTTTCCTACATCCCCGGCGATCATCTCTACGGCGATGACACCGAGGGCGCGACCGATGCGTCCCACGCGAGCGATCTCGGCTTCATGCGCCAGGCCGATGTGATGGAGCCGGTCCTGCGCGCCGCGCTGAAAAGATAATAGGCGTCATGTCCATTGTCCCGCGGCGACTGCGTGAAGTAGGGCGGGTCTCCGACCCGCCCTGCGAACACTCACCGCGCGAACGGGCAGGCCAGAGAGCGGCCCGACTCCAAGCCGCATGAACGTCTCCGGCCGCCCCACCCGCACCATCTGGCCGTCCACCAACGGCACCGCCGTCGAGATCATCGACCAGACGCGCCTGCCGCATGTCTTCGCCACGGCGCGGCTCGCCACGCTCGACGATGCGGCGCACGCGATTCGCGCCATGCTCGTGCGCGGTGCCCCGCTCATCGGCGCAACCACCGCATGGGGCATGTGGCTCGCACTGCGCGACAACGCCTCCGACACCGCACTGGCCGATGCACATGCGACGCTGCTCGCGACGCGACCCACCGCGGTGAACCTCGCGTGGGCGCTCGACCGCGTGCGCGCCCACGTCTCTCTTCTCGGACCCGCAGCTCGCGCCGCCGCCGCGCGCCAGCTCGCCATCGCAATCTGCGACGAGGACGTGGCCCTCAACCGCAGCATCGGTGCTGCCGGACTGCCGCTCATTCAGGCAATCGCCGCGCGCAAGAAATCCGGTGACCGCGTCAACATTCTCACGCATTGCAACGCCGGCTGGCTCGCCACCGTCGACGTCGGCACCGCGACCGCGCCGATTTATGCGGCTCACGACGCCGGTATTCCGATCCACGTCTGGGTCGACGAAACCCGCCCGCGCAACCAGGGCGCGAGCCTCACCGCGTGGGAGCTGCTCAACCACGGCGTGCCGCACACGGTCGTCGTCGACAACGCCGGTGGCCACCTCATGCAACGGGGCCACGTCGACCTCGTCATTGTCGGCACGGATCGCACGACGGCGACCGGCGACGTCTGCAACAAAATCGGCACCTATTTGAAAGCCCTCGCCGCGCACGATAACGGCGTGCCATTCTACGTCGCAGCGCCCTCCCCCTCGATCGATTGGACACTGCGCGACGGCCTGCGCGAGATTCCCATCGAGGAGCGTAGCGCCCGCGAGGTCACGCACCTCACCGGCCGATTCGCCGACGGTTCGGTGGCGACCGTCGCGCTCACGCCCGAGGGCAGCGCGGCGGCCAATCCCGCGTTCGATGTGACGCCCGCCCGGCTCGTCACCGGACTCATCACCGAGCGCGGAGTCGCCGAAGCGTCGGAGGCGGGGTTGCAACGGTTGTTTCCAGACAAAAAAAATTGATCAGCGCGGCGGAAAGTCGGATCCTGCTCGCAGGCGATTTTGTTGGGCGTCTGTCTTTCAGCCGCCGCAGGGCGTAGACCCCGGAGTGGCGTCTGCAAGACCGACGCCCTACGTCCGGCAATCGCCGGCCAGCAGCTACCACCAGACTTTTCGACTCGCCGCGGCGCACGCGTCCAACTCGATCTCGAACAGCAAGTCGTCGCGACAGATAACGCCGTGGGTGTTGACGACGGGCATCGACTGCAGGTCGCGCTCGGCCCGCCATTCGTTGAAGTAGCGGGCGCACGGGGGCAGCCTCTGGCGCCATCTGATACCAATGTCTGGTGACATTTTGACTTCTCCGAGGTGGGGCCGGTTCTCCGAACCGGCCTGAGTTTCATTGTGCAAATCACGTTGGAACCCAGGCCCGCTCGGAGAGCGAGCCCCACCTGAATAGTCCAAAACAATCAAGCCGTTGGTATGAGCGGCGCCCGCAAGCGCAAGCGCTACGGGCACCACGACAGCCGCGGCCGCCTGGCCGGCAAGAGGATGATCACAGAGCAGCCCGCCATCCTCGAGCGGCGCTCCCGCCTCGGCGACTGGGAGATCGACACCGTGCACGGCCGCGGCCACCCCGCCGTCGTCACGGTCGTTGAACGCAGAAGCGGCCTCGTGCGCATCGGTCAGATCCCGCGCGTGGGCGCCCAGGAGACGCTGCGGCGC
>SIBG01000116.1 GCA_009695305.1 Opitutus sp.
CCGAAACGCACGCCCGCCGCGAGCAACCCGAAGCCGAGCGCTTCGTTGCCGTTCATCACAATCTGAGGACGATCCTTCTTCTGGCTGTCCACGAACTTGAAGACCTCGACCACGTTGCCGAGCGAATGCCCGTAGCCCGCATGAAACGCGGCCAGTGCGTTGTTCAAGATGCTCGGGTCTTTGCCGGTGAAACGTTCGCCGATGAGCTTCTCCAGCTTGGGCAGGTTCAGATCGAACATCTTCGCGATGAGGCCGAGCGAGAAAATGTTCTTGCCCTTGTCCTTCGCCGTACCGCCGATGGCCTCGACCGTGAGTCCGGAAATCGGCACGCCGAGATGGTGGTAATCCTTCTCCCACTCGGGATTCACCTCCACATGATCGGAGTCATAGAGCACGATGCCGCCCTTCTTGAGCGAGCTGATGTGGTCTGCGTAGGAATGCTGGTAGAAACAAAGCAGCACGTCCGCCTCGTCGCCGGAACTGAGCACCTCGCCCGAGCCGATGCGGACTTGGAAGATCGACGGCCCGCCCGAAATGGTCGAGGGAATGGTCATGAACGTCATGACCTCCTGCTCGCTGCGGCCGGCGAGCCGCGCGAGGAAACCGCCAATCGCTTGGATGCCGTCCTGTGAATTGCCGGCGATACGGATGATCGCCTCGGAAACTTGGGATAGTTTCGGTGCGCCCCCGCCCACCGCCGTCGTTGCTGTCTCGCTCATCTTAAAATCCTACAAAAACAATTTCTAATCGTGCCGGCTGTTAAACGTTTTTTCGCCACACCCCTTCAAGAAAGGCTCTCCAAAGTATCATCGACCGCCCCAGTGTCAAACTGGATTATTTAAGTCTATCCTACTGAAAACCAATGTTTTGTGAAAACATCCGAAAACCTTGCACGACACGGCGATCGAGGCTGATTAGGTGCCTTTATTCTACGGGGTATTTAATTAAGGCGTGCCGCGCGCCGCCGCCAGCACCGCGCGAAGCCCCTCTTCCACCGCGTGGCCGCAATGTCGTTCGCTCACCCAACCGCCTTCGCGCCGCACCTGTTCCTTCACCCGCGGCATTGCGTTGGAGGGGGCGAGCAGCCAGCGGGCGTGTTCGCTGCGCAGCATCGGCAGGTCGTTGTAATGATCGCCCGCGGCGAAAATGCGCTCGCGTCCGATGCCGAGCCGTTGGGCGATTTCACTCAGCGCCGTGCCCTTGTTGTAATCCGCGTGGGCGAACCGCGCGTACACATCGTTGCGCACCCACGTCAGCCCTGGCACTTCGCGGCAGTAATCGTCCACGAACGTCTGGATCGCATCCGCGTCGGGGTTGCTCGTCGCCGTGATGCAGAAGGGCGACCACGCGTCCTCGTAGATCTGCGAGTCGTAGCGCGTCTCGACCCATTCGACCAAGCGCGACAGATCGCGCCGCACGCGGGCGAAGAGCACCTCGTGGGTCCGCGCGCAGGCGTTGTTCCATTCCGCCACGGGCGAGTAGCTGTGATCGTCATGCCGGTAAATTTCCCGTTCCACCACCACCACGTAATCCGGCTTCACACGCAGCCGCGCGCGGGCCTTCGCTTCCATCAAGCTCGAGAGATCGCGGCCAGTGTTGATCACCCATTTCGTCCCCTGCCCTTGCAATTCAGCGAGCAAATCCTGCAACACATCCGGCACCGGCGGATTCTCAAACTCGGCGAAAATTGTTCCGTCGAAGTCAGTAGAGATCAATTCAATCGGCGGCTTCATTGGGATATTGGGCTGCGCGGGTCCGCGCTTGCGGCGCCCAGCAAACGTGCGATACCGTTTGCTGTCAAAGTCATTTATGGCCGCGCTCCAAGAACGCTACGACGACGCGATGTTCGCCTTCAGCCAAGGCGATTATCCCGGCGCCATCGCCGCCCTGCAGATCATCCTCGAAGAGGACCCGCAGCATTTCGACGCCCGACTCTCACTCGGCATGGCCCTCTGCCGACAGGGCGATTACGCCGCCGCCATCATCGAGGGACATCAAGCCGAGAAACTCCGGCCGCACGAACAACTCGTCCACACCAACCTCTCCCTCTTCTACATGAAAGCCGGCGACAAACAGACCGCCGAACATCACGGTCTGCAGGCCCGCATCTCCTCTTGGCGCGGCAACATGGATAAACCCGCCGACGCCGGCGCGACCGCGGCCGATCCTGAATTGAAAATGGCCGGAGAATCCAAGCCGCAATCCTTCAAGCTACCCGAGAAATTCCCCGACATGCCGTGGAAGAAAAAGAAGCCGGCCACCGGCGGTGACGCAGCAACCCCCCCCGCCCCACAGCACTGATCCCCTTATGAAATCGGCCTACGAACGCGCGATGGAGAAGTTTGGCACCGGCACCGTCGCCAAGACCACCGACGCCCAGAAGAAACAGCTCGCCGACCTCGACGCCCGTTACAAGGCCAAAATCGCCGAGCGCGAGATATTCCTCGACGGCCAGCTCGCGAAAGCCATTTCCGCCAACGACGACGAGGCCGCCACCATGATCCGCCGCCAGCTCGCCAGCGAACGCAAGACCCTCGCCGCCGAGTTGGAGGAGAAGAAAGAGGCCGTGCGCAAAGCCCAAAGCTGAAGCCCCAGATACTTCCCTCGCCGCTGTTTGATTAAACCGAATCGGCTGCTGCCGACTTCACCGCTGCCACTTGAACGCCGGCTTGCCCATCGTCGATGCGTAGAAAATATCGGCGTTGGGATCCCACGCGTAATTCGGACCGACGCGGCCAGCGCTGAATCCCGCCGGCAACGGCGCGGCAAGCTGCCACGTCTTCCCGCCGTCCTTCGTTTCGTGGAAGCCACTTTTGCCCACGACGACGAAGTGCTTCTCGTCCTTGCCGAAGTAGGGGCCGAAGCTCGTGTCCGCCGGCGCGTTCAACTCCGTCCATTTCGCGCCTTTGTCCGCGCTAGTGAGAATCCCCTTGCCCGTGGCCCAGTAACCGGCGCCTTTGAAAACCACCGGCACAGCGGCGCTGGGCGTGTTCGTGGAAACCTGCGTCCACGTCGCGCCCGCGTCGGCGCTGCGGAAGATGCCTTTCTCCTTCGCCTTCGTCGCGACGAACGTCTTGCGATCGAACACGCCGCAGTTGTTGAAACCTTTCTCCAGATCCGTCCACGTCGTGCCGCCGTCGTCGCTCGTCGTGAGCAAGCCGCCGCTTTCGTGGCGCAACGCGAGCAGGCGCTTGCCGGTGTCCGCCCAATCCACGCCGCCGTAATCGAGATGGCTCACTTTGGATTTCGCCCACGTCTTGCCGCCATCCGCCGTCGCAGCGCTGCTGCCGTAAATCATGAAGCAGAAAAGCCGCTTGCCAGCGGGATCGAATTGCAGCGCCCAGCCCGTCTCGCAACGGCCACCGATAGTTTTGTCATCCGCGCGCGCAAACGTTTTGCCGTGATCGCTGCTTTTCCAGATGCCGTAATCGGCGGCGATCATGAATACGTCGCCGCTGGCGCGGTCCACCGCGATTCCCGCCGTCGGCCCGTACGTGCCGGGCTTGGTGAACTGCGTCGTGACGGAATCGGAGATGTTCACCCACTCCTCAGCTGTGGCGAGCAGTGGGACGGTGAGGATGAGTGAGAGCAATGATTTCAATTTAATAATGAGTTCACGGTTTCTTTCCGATGCAGTGGAGTTGTTTCGCGCCGACGAGAAATAGACGGCCACCCGCAACAGCGGGCGATGCGTGGTTACTGTCGCCGAGATCGTTCACAGCGAGCACGCGAAATTCCGCGCCGATTTGGAGAACGTAACTCTTGCCGGCATTGGCGAAGAAGAGGTGCCCCGCCGCATCGGCGATCGGACTGGCCCACGTGGTCGAGAGACCTTCGAGACGCTCGGCGTAAACCATCTGGCCCGTCGCGGTGTCGAAACATTTGAGCACGCCCGGCGAGTGCAGCCGATAAAGGTGGGCGCCGACAAAGATGGGCGAGCCGATCGCCTCGGGTAATTGCGGGACCGTCCAGCGCACGCCTGCTTCGGTGATGTCGCCCTCGCCCACCGGCGCCACTGCGACACCGGAACCGCCGCGGCCGCTGTCAAAATAAACCAGCCCGGCACCGAACGCCGGCGACGACGCATCGCCCGCGCCGCGGCACCACCACAGGGGCTTGCCAGTCGCGGGATCGAGACTGCGAAGCGCGTTCGCCTTCACGCTCGCGCCCGACGCAAGCACGAGCAGTTGCGGTTTGCCGTTCACGTCCATCAACACCGGCGTGCTGTGCGCGAAACCCATGTCGGGAAATTTCGCGCGCCACTTCTCCTCGCCACTGGCTTTGTCGAAGGCGATGAGACACGAGTCGCTGGCCTTCGCCATCGAGCAGAGCAGGAGCACCGTGTCTCCGAACAACACGGGACTGGCGCCAATCGTCACGTCGAACGTGTGCGGAATGATTTCTTTTCGCCAGACGATCTTGCCGTCGAAATCCAGCGCCGCGAGCACCGAGGAAGCGAACAGGCAATACACGCGCTTGCCATCGGTCGCGGGCGTGGGCGCGGCGTAACCGCCACCGGGGCCGCTGCGGAAATCGTTGCGCAGCCACGGGCCGGGCGGCACGAGCGTGTCCCACAATTGTTTGCCGTCCGTCGTGCGATAGCGCGTGACATGATGCGCGGGCATCGTCTTTTCGCGCGGGCCGGAGTTGGTCGGCCACAACACCGTGCAGACAAAAACCGCGTCGCCCGACACGATGGGACTGGCGTGCCCCTGCCCATTGAGCGCGGTTTGCCAAAGGACATTCTCCTTTTCCTTGCCGCCCCATTTCAGCGGCAGATTTTTCTCGAGGGTGAATCCCTGTCCCGTCGGCCCGCGAAACTGCGGCCAGTCGGCAGCGAATACTGAAACTCCCAGCCCAGCAGCGTGCAAAACGCACGCAAGCCTTGCTGCGAAAGCGAGGAAGGGAGCGTACATGGTGCGAAAATTATCAGACGACCCAGCGGCAAGGAACACAAAATATCACGCGCCGGCAGAAGGAAACGGCATCTGAGGTCACGCTCCCTATTGGTAACAGGAAATGGTTCCAATTGACTGGGGTTCACTAACGTCCAAAGTGCCGCTGATGACCTTGTGTGTGCGTTCAAGTTTATGCGTCTTGGTGCCGCTGGCGTTGTTCACCACGAGTGTGAGTGGCGCGGAGAAGCAGCCGTTTAACCCGTTGGTTCACGCCGGGACGGACAGTTTTTTGCGGAAGAGGTCTGGACGAAAGTCGTGGCTGAATCTTGTCTCAAATGCCACAAGGCCGGCGGCGATGCGGAGGATTCTAAGCTCGTGCTGCTGGACCCGACCCGCTTGACGGGGACCAAGCGCACCGAGGCGCTGAAGATTCGCGACAAGTTCGTCATCGTCATCCAGAGCGAGATGGGCCGCACGCCGACTTACAACAAGGGCAACGGCAAAGATCACTGGTCCATCGACTCGGTTATGTTCCTCGGCCCCGGCATCAAGGGCAACCGCGTCATCGGCGCGACCGACGAGAAGCAGTTCGGCGTCGCGCTCAATCCGCAGTCGCTCGCGACCGAAAAGGAGAAGGGCATCAAGGTCCGCCCCGAGCACATCCACGAAGCGCTGCGCCAATACGCCGGCATCGCCGAGCATCCGCTCAGCAAGAAGTTTCCCCTCGGCATTACGGACAAGGAGAAACTACAGAAGCTGTGGGGCTGAGCGGAAAACTCCGACACGGCACCAACTAGGCCGCCATGGGCGAACTGACCTGAAGCGGGATGCCTATCGCCTCCTCGGCCCTGTCACTTCTTCACCTTCACCAGCGGCGGCGGTTTGAGTGTGCGGGTGCGCTGGGTGAGTCCCTGCTTGAACTCGTAGTTGAAGACGGCCTCCATCTCGAGGCTCTTCTTGTCCGGGAGCGTGTAGCGGAACTCGGCCCATGCGGTGCCGAGGTTGGCCTTGAGCGGGCTGAACTCGAGCTGTTCCTTGTGCTGGACCAGCTTCACGCGGGTGAAGTTCGTCGACTGCAACCGCTCGGTGCGATCGAGGAAGAACCATTTCTTGCCGACAACGATCTCCACGCCTTGCAGCCAGTTCCTGAGATCCTCCTCGCTCGGTTGGGCGAGAAGCGGCGTGGCCGTGGCGAACAGCAACAATAGCGCGAAACGCATCACAGGCTGATTAACCGAACGGCCCGCGGCTGTCGAGCGCGCGCGACTCAGACCTTCGGCTCCCAGCCGGGCCGGTAATCGCGGCCCCAGAAGCGTTTCACCGCGTCGTCGTCGCCGACGATCTTGCCGGTCTTCGGATCGCAGTGGAGGGTGCGGCCGGTGCGGTAGGCGATGTTGCCCAGGTGACAGAGGAGCGTGGTGCGTTGGCCATCCTCGATCTCGGCGTTGAGCTTGGCGCCGGTGCGGATGGCGTCGAGGAAGTTCTGGAAATGGAACTTGTCGCTGCCGGGCGCGCTCTTGCGGTCGAGTTCTTTGCCGTTGAGGTCGTAGAGCGTGTACTCGTTGCCGCCGCCGGTGATGATGGAGCCTTTCTCGCCGTAGAAGGCGACGAAGGGGTTCTTCTCGGCCTTGCGCGGGTTGCAACTGCTGTCATCCCACGTCGCGCCACAATGGCCGAAATCGAACACGGCAGCGCCGCTGTCGGGCGTCTCCTGGTCATCCTCGAAGTGGTAGCGGCCGCCGTTGAAAGTGACGCGTTTGGCGTAGTCCACGCCGAGTCCCCAGCGGGCGACATCGAGGGCGTGCACGCCGTTGTTGGCGAGTTCGCCGCCGCCCCAATGCCACATCCAATGCCAGTTGTAATGGACGAGGTTGTCCTTGTACTCGCGGTGCGGAACGGGGCCTTCCCACTGCTCGTAGTTCAACCACGCGGGGACGGGCGCGGGCTTGCCCTTGCCGATGGTCGGGCGCGCGGCGTTGTAGTAGGTGCGGGCGTAGAGAACGCGGCCGATGTCGCCGGCCTTGAGTCGCTCGACGGCCTCGATGAGCATCGGATAACTGCGCCGCTGGTTGCCCATCTGGACGACGCGCTTGTGCTTGCGCGCGGCGGCGACCATCAACTCGCCTTCGCGGGCATTGTGACTGCCGGGCTTCTCGACATAAACGTGCTTGCCGGCGGCACAGGCGAGAATGGTCGCGGGCGCGTGCCAGAAGTTCGGCGCGGCGATGGAGATGGCGTCCACGTTTTTGTCCTCGAGGATGCGCCGGAAATCCTTCACGCCCTGCGGCTTCTTCTCCTGCTTGGCCTCGACGGCCTTGATCGCGCTGCCGATGCGACGCTCATCCACATCGCACAAGTAGGCGACCTCGACGTTGGAGAGGCCGAGGTAATTATTCACGTGCGCCATGCCGCGGCCGAGGCCCATCACGCCGACGACGATCTTCTTGCTGGAATCCGCGGCGTGCAGCGAGGGGAATCCGGTGACGGCGGCCACGGCCCCCACGGCGGCGGTGGTCTTGAGGAAATGACGGCGGTTGAGTGAGGTATTCATAGGCGGTTTAATGGACGCGACAGAAGCGGCGGTATTCGTGCCGCCACGTTAAGTGGGTGCAGGCCGATGACAAGCGTAAAGAAGTTTTCAGCAAAATCCGCCCCTTGAAAAAACGGGCGCGAAGGATAGATTTTAAGTGAGGCCTAAAGACTTCGCCGAGGAGAGAGCCGGGCAAGCGAAAACCGTCAAAATGGTGAGCTTGCCCGGACGAAGCGGGAAGTCTCTCGGCTCTTCTATTTCCCCTTCGCCGTCGCCACGCCGTAGTCGCGGTTCATGCGCGCGATGTTGTCGAGGGTGATCTCCTTCGGACAAACGGCCTCGCACGAACCGGTCACGGTGCAGGCGCCGAAGCCCTCGGCGTCCATCTGCTTCACCATGTTCAGCACGCGCCAATCCTGCTCCACCTTGCCCTGCGGCAGCAGGCCGAGATGCGAGACCTTGGCGGAAACGAAGAGCATCGCGCTGGCGTTCTTGCACGCGGCCACACAGGCGCCGCAACCGATGCACTGCGCGGCGTCCATCGCCAAATCGCTGTCCTCCTTCGACACGGGGATGGCGTTGCCGTCGGGCGTGCCACCGGTGCGGACGCTGACGAAGCCGCCGGCCTGGATGATGCGATCGAACGACGAACGGTCCACCACGAGATCCTTCACGACGGGGAACGCCTTCGCGCGCCACGGCTCGATGGTGAGGGTGTCGCCATCGCGGAATTTCCGCATGTGAAGCTGGCAGGCGGTGGTGGCCTTCTGGCCGCCGTGCGCGACGCCATTGATGACGCACGAGCAGGTGCCGCAGATGCCCTCGCGACAGTCGCTGTCAAAGGCAATCGGCTCCTCGCCGCGCAGGGCGAGGCCCTCGTTCACCACGTCGAGCATCTCGAGGAACGACATGTCGGGGCTGACGTTCCGCGCGGCGTAGGTGGCAAAGCTGCCCGCGGACTTGGCGTCCTTCTGCCGCCACACGATTAAAGTCAGGTTCATTCCCTTTTCCATAGCGGGGTGCGTGACGGTCACTTGTAACTCCGTGTGCTCATGTGCACTTCCTCGTACACGAGCGGTTCGGTGTGGCGCAGCGGGGCCTTGCCTTCACCTTGGAACTCCCACGCGGCGACGTGCGCGAAATTCTCGTCGTCGCGCTTGCACTCGCCCTCTTCTTGATGCTCCACGCGGAAGTGGCCACCGGCGGATTCCTCGCGCGTGAGGGCATCGAGGCAAAGCAACTCGCCGAACTCGAGGAAGTCCGCGACACGACCGGCGTGCTCGAGCGTCTGGTTCAGATCGCCCGCTTCACCGGCCACGTTCACGCTGTTCCAGAATTCCTCGCGCAACTCGGGGATGCGCTTGAGGTTCAGCTCAAGGCTCGCCTTGCTGCGGGCCATGCCGCAATTCTCCCACATCAATTTGCCCAGCTCGCGATGGAAAGCGCGCGGCGTCTTCTTGCCCTTGATCGAGAGCAGCCGCTTCGTGCGCGCGGCCACTTCCTCTTCCACTTTCCGGAACTCCGCGTCATCGGCTTTCGGCCGCGTCTGCTTCGACGAGGCGAAGTAGTGACCGATGGTG
Source organism: Opitutus sp. (assembly GCA_009695305.1). GTDB lineage: Bacteria > Verrucomicrobiota > Verrucomicrobiia > Opitutales > Opitutaceae > SIBG01. The sequence goes on from SIBG01000116.1 coordinate 9,009, forward strand.
TAAGGCAAAATGAAGTAGCCGTCGGCCAAGCCCTGCATCAGCGCGCTCGCGCCGAGGCGATTCGCGCCGTGATCGGAGAAGTTCGCCTCGCCGAGCACGAACAACCCCGGCAGGTTGCTCATCAGGTTGTAGTCCACCCAGAGACCGCCCATCGTGTAGTGCACGGCCGGGTAGATGCGCATCGGCTGCTGGTAGGCGTTCTCGCCGGTGATGCGCTCGTACATGTCGAAGAGGTTGCCGTAACGCTCGCGTATCTTCGCCGCGCCGAGACGGTGGATGGCGTCATTGAAATCGAGATAAACGCCCAGCCCGCCGGGGCCGACACCGCGACCCTCGTCGCACACCTCCTTCGCCGCGCGGCTGGAGATGTCGCGCGGGGCGAGGTTGCCGAAGCTCGGATACTTGCGCTCGAGAATGTAATCGCGGTCGGCCTCGGCGATGGAGCCGGGCGACTTGGCGCAATCTTCCTTGCGCTTCGGCACCCAGACACGGCCGTCATTGCGAAGCGACTCGCTCATCAGCGTGAGCTTCGACTGGTGATCGCCCGAGACGGGGATGCAGGTCGGGTGAATCTGCGTGTAACAGGGATTCGCGAAGGCCGCGCCCTTCTTGAACGCGCGGAACGTGCCGGTCACGTTGCAGCCGACCGCATTCGTGGAAAGGTAGAACACCGGGCCGTAGCCGCCGGTGGCCAGCACCACGGCGTCCGCCGCGTGGCTGGAGATTTCGCCGGTGACCATGTCGCGCACGACGATGCCTTTAGCGTGGCCGTCCACGACCACGAGATCGAGCATCTCGGTGCGCGGATACATCTTCACCGTGCCGAGGCCGATCTGCCGCGAGAGCGCCTGATACGCGCCGAGCATGAGCTGCTGGCCGGTTTGACCACGCGCGTAAAAAGTGCGGCTCACCTGCGCGCCGCCGAACGAACGATTGTCCAGCAGGCCGCCGTACTCGCGCGCGAACGGCACGCCCTGCGCCACGCACTGGTCGATGATGCTCACCGAGACCTGCGCGAGACGGTGCACATTCGCCTCGCGGGCGCGGAAGTCGCCGCCCTTGATCGTGTCGTAAAAAAGCCGCTGAACCGAGTCGCCGTCGTTCTGGTAATTCTTCGCGGCATTGATGCCGCCCTGCGCGGCGATCGAGTGGGCGCGGCGCGGGCTGTCCTGATAGCAGAAAGACTTCACGCTGTAACCCAACTCGGCGAGCGTAGCGGCGGCGCTGCCACCGGCGAGACCCGAGCCGACGACGATCACCTCGAACTTCCGTTTGTTGGCCGGGCTGATCAGCTTGAGGTCGAACTTGTGCTTGTCCCACTTTTGGCCGAGTGGCCCGCTGGGAATCTTGGAATCGAGTTTCATGGCGCGAAGTGGATCAATTCATTTGACCAGCCGCAGCAGCACCGCCACCGGTACCGCGATGTAACCGAGGAAAAGCAGGAGGGCCGCGGCTTTCGCCGACTGCTGAAGCGCCGGCCACCACGCCTTGTTGCGCAGACCTAGCGACTGGAACATCGCGCTCAGTCCGTGGCTCAGGTGCAGACAGAGCAGTCCGACGCCGATGATGTAGAACAACACGACCACCGGCTGCTGAAAGCCGATCACCAGCATCTGATGGACGTCGTGGATCGAACGCCCCGCGTTGTCCAAAACGTGCAGGTCATCGAAATCCCGTCCGGTCAGGTTCACCGGCTCCACCTTCACCGTGAAGTGCAGCAAATGATAGATGATGAACGCCGCGACAATCAGGCCGCTCATCAGCATCGTGCGACTCGCGTAGCTGGCGGCCGGGGGTGCTGGGTCATTGAGGTAGCCGACCGGCCGCGCCGCTTTGTTCTCCGCCGAGAGTTTCACCGCGCTCCAGATGTGCAGCGCGACCATCGCCAGCAGGCCGAACCGCGCAGGCCAGAGCAGTTCCTTGTTCGATTGCAAAAAGTGCGCGTAACGATTGAGCGCCTCGGGCCCGAGGAAAACCTGCAGGTTGCCCAGCATGTGGATCACCGCGAAGCCGAACAGCCCCGCGCCGGTGAGCGCCATCAGATATTTTTTCCCCAGCGTGGAATGGAAGAGATTGTTAACGATGTTCATCGGGACAAAACCGGGATTGCACAGGCCGAACCACTTGGCGGTTCTCTATAGGCAATGCCACGATACCAGCCACCCGTCAATGCGGTCGCTGTCGGCCGCAGAAGATATTAGTGCCTCTTGCCGGCGAATCGCCCGAGCTAATCGGCGGGGCCGCCAGCGCGACGGGTTCGCTGAGTGTCCCCGGCGAGCGGACCCGCGACCCGTCACTTCCCGGCCGGCAGGACCGGCGTCATTTCCAAGGCGCGCACGAGGAAGGCCCATTTGTCGGCGGCCTCGGCGATGAGTTTCTCGGTCGGCTTGCCTGCGCCGTGACCGGCGTTGGTCTCGATGCGGATGAGCGCGGGCGCTCCGCCCGTCTGCGCGACCTGCAACGCGGCGGTGAACTTGAAGCTGTGCGCCGGCACCACGCGGTCGTCATGATCGCCGGTGGTGACGAGCGTGGCGGGGTAACGCGTGCCGGGGCGGAGATTGTGCAGCGGCGAGTAAGCTCGGAGCACGCGGAAATCCTCCGCGTTATCGGGCGAGCCGTACTCGGATTGCCACGCCCAGCCGATGGTGAACTTGTGAAAACGCAGCATGTCCATCACGCCCACCGCCGGCAGAGCCGCGCCGAACAGTTCCGGCCGCTGCGTCATGCACGCGCCGACGAGCAACCCCCCGTTGCTGCCGCCGCCGATGGCCAACTTCTCCGGCCGCGTGTAGAGGTTCGCCTGCAGCCATTCCGCCGCGGAAATGAAATCATCGAACACCGTCTGCTTCTTCGCCTTCATCCCCGCCTTGTGCCACTCCTCGCCGTACTCGCCGCCGCCGCGCAGGTTCGGCATCGCGAACACCCCGCCCATCTCCATCCAGACGAGGTTCGCCACCGAGAACGTCGGCGTGAGGCTGATGTTGAATCCACCGTAACCATAAAGATACGTCGGGTTGCGACCATCGAGGACGATTCCCTTTTTGTGCGCGATGAACATCGGCACGCGCTGGCCGTCGCGGCTCGTGTAGAGAACCTGCCGCACCACGAACGCGTCGTCGTTGAACGGCAGCTTCGGCCGACGGAACACGCGGCTCGCGCCCGTGCGCAGGTCGTGCCGGTAAATCGCGCCCGGCACAGTGAGGCTGGTGAACGAGAAGAATGTTTCCCGGTCACTGCGCCGCCCGCCGAAGCCGCTCACGGTGCCGATGCCCGGCAATGCCACCGCGCGCACCGGCTTGCCATCGAGCCCAAACACACGCACTTCACTGCGCGCGTCGCGCAGGTAGAGGCCGATGAACTGGTCGTTCACCACGCTTATCTGTCGCAGCGTTTCGGTCGATTGAGGGATCAACTCCTTCCACTCCGCCCGCGCCGGTTTCGCAAGGTCCACCGCGATCACGCGGCCGCGCGGCGCGCTCAGATCCGTCCGGAACCAGAACGTCGCGCCCTCGTTCCCGAGGAAATCGTACGAGGCATCGAAGTCGTTCAACAGTTCGACCACCGGCGCGCCGACGGTCGCGAGGTCGCGGTAGAAAACGCGGTTGCGCCGGTCTGTCCCCTGCCAGACACTGATGATAAGATAACGACCATCCTCGGTCACCTCCCCGCCGAAGCCCCACTGTTTCTGGTCGGGCCGGTGATAGACCAGTTCATCGGATGCCTGCGATGTGCCAATCCGGTGGAAGTAGAGCTTCTGGAAAAAGTTCTGCCCCTTCAACCGCTCGCCCGCCTTCGGTTCGTCGTAGCGCGAGTAGAAGAATCCCTTTCCGTCCTTCGTCCATGCCGCGCCGGAAAACTTCACCCACCGCAACCGATCGGCGAGATCACTCCCCGTGCGCACGTCGCGCACACGCCACTCCTGCCAGTCCGAACCTGCGATCGAGACGCCGTAGGCCAGCAGGTTCCCGTCTTCGCTCGCCGAGTAATTCGCGAGAGCCACCGTGCCGGCGCTGGACAACTTGTTCGGATCCAGCAGCACACGCGGCTTCGCCTCCAGCGAATCGGCCACGTACAACACGCTTTGGTTCTGCAGTCCGTCGTTCTTGGTGAAGAAATAACGGCCGGCACGCTGGAACGGAACGCCGTAGCGCTCGTAGTTCCACAGAGTGCGCAACCGCCGTTGGATCGCCTCGCGCTGCGGAATCGAGCCGAGGTAATCGGCCGTCACGCGGTTCTGCTCCGCGACCCACTCGCGCGTGCGGGGCGATTGATCCTCTTCCAGCCACCGATACGGGTCGGCAATCTTCACGCCGTGCAGTTGATCCACCTGCGTGCCCGTGGCCGTGATCGGATAAACCAGCGGCGCGCCGGGATCCAACGCCGCGCGCGGTTGGACGCACCCTGCCATCAGCAACGCGCCCGCACCGAACGGCACAAGCCAAGCGGCAACTCGCGACCGCGCTTCACGTGTTTGTTTTCCACTCATTCAATCCGCGCTCGCCACCCTCCGAAGGCAGGAGGCCGAGCAATTCCAACGCCTCGCCAATCAAGTAAAGCGAGCCAGT
>SIBG01000117.1 GCA_009695305.1 Opitutus sp.
GCGGACAAAGTGACCATTCGCAACGTCGCCGCGCAGGAAATCCAGATCGCGCCCAAAGACATCGTCAAGCGGACCAAGCTGGAGAAGTCGCTCATGCCCGAGGGTCTCGCCGCCGGCCTCAGCGTGACGGACTTCGCTGCGTTGTTGGATTATTTGGAATCGCTCGGCAAGAAGTGAACGTGCGAGCGCGCTGGCCGAGCCCGCCGTTTGTCTGCGCATGATTTTGGCTTTGAGCTTTTGCCGCCGCCATTCACACTCCGGCCATGCGCTATCTCCTCTGCCTGCTGCTGGTCGTCACGTCGGCGTTCGCTGAACTCAAGACGGACATCGAATTCGCCAAGATCGGCGATGTGAGCCTCACGCTCGACGTGAACATCCCCGATGGTCCGGGGCCGTTTCCAACGGCCATCCTCGTGCACGGCGGCGGCTTCACCAAGGGCGACAAGACGAGTTACATCAAGCCGCTCTTCGAGCCGCTCACCCGCGCGAACTTCGCTTGGTTCACCATCAATTACCGACTCGCGCCGCAACACCGCTGGCCTGCCTGCGCCGAGGATGTCGAGCGGGCCATCCGCTGGGTAAAAGCTCACGCGAAGGAATACAAGGCCGATCCGAAACGCATCGCGCTCATCGGCGAATCGGCCGGCGGGCACTTGGTCTCGTACGTCGGCGTGCGCGGGACTGGCGAGACGGCCGTGGCGGCGGTCGTGCCGTTCTACGCGCCGCACGATTTGGAATTCCAAGTGAAGAGCCGCAACGCGCTCGGCGGCTCGATGACCGCTCTGTTCGGCCTGACGGAGCTGAACGACGACGCGTGGAAAACCCTGCGCGCCGCCTCGGCGACGACGTATCTTCGCAAAAGCCTGCCGCCGTTCCTGCTCATCCACGGCACTAAAGATGCCGCCGTGCCGTACGAACAGTCGGTGAAATTTCAGGAACGCACGAAAGCGCTCGGCAACAGTTGCGATCTGCACACCATCCCCGACGGCGTCCACGGCATGGGCGGTTGGGAGAAGGCGCATCCGGAATACACGGCCAAGCTCATCGAGTGGCTGCGGCGGACGCTGGCGGCGGCGAAGTGAGCCGTCTTCACGACCGATCATCTACCTGCACACGAAATCATCTCCTATAAATTTGCATCAATGAAAACTCGCCTGCTCCTCGTTTTCTTCCTCGCCCTCTGCCAATTCGGCATCGCAGCAGAACCGCAGCGGCCGAATATCCTCTTCTGTTTCGCAGACGATTGGGGCCGTTACGCGGGCGTCTATGGCGCGCACGAGTCACGACCATCGCCCAACCAGATTGTGAAGACGCCGAACATCGACCGCGTGGCGCAGCGGGGTGTCCTCTTCAAAAACGCCTTCGTCAACGCTCCGTCCTGCACGCCGTGCCGCAGCTCGCTGCTTTCCGGCCGTTACTTCTTCAACACCGGTCGCGGCGCGATTTTGCAGGGCGCGGTGTGGGATTCGAGCATCCCGACCTGGCCGCTGCTGTTGCGCGAGTCGGGCTATCACATCGGCAAGTCGTTCAAAGTTTGGAGCCCCGGCACGCCGGCGGACGCGCCGTTCGGCGGCCAGCAGTTCGCCTATCAACAGGCGGGCGCGTTGCACAACAACTTCTCCGAAAACGTCACGAAGATGGTCGGCGAAGGGACGCCGCTCGCGGTGGCGCGCGAGAAAATGCTCGGCGAAGTGCGCGGCAACTTCGACGCCTTCCTCACGGCGCGGAAGGCCGGCCAGCCGTGGCTCTACTGGTTCGGCCCGACGACGGTGCATCGGACGTGGGTGAAAGGGAGCGGCAAAAAATTGTGGGCCATCGAACCGGATTCGCTGAAGGGCAGGCTGCCCAAGTTCATTCCCGACGTGCCGGAGATGCGCGAGGACTTCGCGGATTATCTCGGCGAAGTGCAAGCCTTCGACGCCTACATCGGCGCGTTGCTGAAAAAACTGGAAGAAGCCGGCGAACTCGACCGCACCCTCATCGTCATCAGCGGCGATCACGGCGCGCCGGGTTTTCCCGGCGGCAAATGCAATCTGTACGACTTCGGAATCGGCGTGGCACTCGCCGTTGCCGGGCCGGGAATCCGTGGCGGCCGCGTGGCGGAGGATTTCGTCAGCCTGCCGGATTTGGCGCCGACTTTCCTTGAAGTGGGCGGCGCGAAATTGCCGCCGGACATGAACAGCCGCAGTTTGCTCAACGTGCTGCGCAGCGACAAATCCGGTCAGGTGGACCCCACGCGCACATCGGTCATCGCCGGGCGCGAACGCCACGTCGGCATGGCGCGCGAAGGCAACCTGCCGTATCCGCACCGCGCACTACGCACGAAGGATTTTCTCTACATCCGCAATTTCGCCCCGGACCGCTGGCCGATGGGCTCGCCTCACGCCGTCACCCCCACCAGCGCGCCTTCTCAAAACGAACTCGAGTTCAACACGCGCGCGTGCTTTCCCGACATGGATGCCGGTCCCGCGAAGGCGTGGCTCATCGCTCATCGCAACGATCCGCAATGGAAGTGGCACTACGATTACGCCTTCGGCAAACGCCCCGGCGAAGAGCTTTATGACCTCGCCAAAGATCCGGACCAAATCCAGAACATCGCCGCGATTCCAGCCTACGCTGACAAGAGGAAGGAGTTGTCCGAGCAACTGATGAAGGTTCTCAAGGATGCCGGTGATCCGCGCGTGACGGGCGTCGGCGATACGTTCGACAAACCGCCGTTCAGCGATCCCGAAAATCTCGGGGCCGGTAAAAAGGGGCCGAAGAAAAAAGGGTTGTGAATCTCGACGGCGCCTTCACTGTTACGACTCATCTTATGAAATCGCTCCGCGCCGTTGCCTTCCTTCTTGCCGTGCTATGCGTCGGGATGTCCGGCACCGCCGCCGTGCCGCTCGCCGGCAAGCGGCCGAATATCATTCTCATCATCACCGATGATCAGGGCTACGGTGACTTGTCGTGCCACGGCAATCCCATCCTGAAGACGCCGCACCTCGACCGAGTGCACGCCGAGAGTGCGCGCTTCACCGATTTTCACGTCAGCCCGACCTGCGCGCCGACGCGCAGCGCACTGCTCACCGGCCGGCACGAATTTCGCAATGGCGTGACGCACACGATCCTCGAACGCGAACGGCTGCGACCCGACGCGACGACCTACGCGCAGGTGCTCAAAGGCGCGGGCTACGCCACGGGCATCTTCGGCAAGTGGCACCTCGGCGATGAGCCTGACCGCTGGCCGGACAAGCGCGGGTTTGGCGAGATGTTCATCCACGGCGCCGGCGGCATCGGCCAGACGTATCCCGGCAGTTGCGGCGACGCGCCGAGGAACAAATATTTTAACCCCGCCATCCTGCACAATGGGAAGTTCGTGAAGACGGGCGGTTACTGCACGGACGTCTTCTTCGCGCAGGCGTTGAAATGGATCGAATCGAGCCGCGGAAAGGGGCCGTTCTACTGTCACATCTCGCCCAACGCACCGCACGCGCCGCTGGATTGCCCGCCGGAATATGAAAAACTTTACGCCGGAAAAGTGCCGGAGAACGTGGCGAAGTTCTACGGGATGATCGCGAACATCGACGACAACGTCGGCCGGCTCGTCGCGAAGCTGAAGGAGTGGGATATCGAACGCGAGACGCTGCTCATTTTCATGACCGATAACGGCACGGCCACCGGCGCGAGTGTGTTCAATGCCGGAATGCGCGGCGCAAAAGGCACGCCGTTCCAAGGTGGCACGCGCGTGCCGGCTTTCTGGCGCTGGCCCGGAGCAATCACAGCCGGCGATCGCGCGCCGCTCACGGCGCACCTCGACGTTTTTCAGACTTTCGCCGCACTGGCGGGAGCTAAAGTTCCGGACACAGTCGCCGCAAAAATCGAGGGGCGCAGTCTGTTGCCGTTGCTGGAAAACGCCGCGGCATCGTGGAGCGATCGCGCGTTCGTCACGCACGTCGGCCGCTGGGAACGCGGCAAGGCCGCCGAGGCGAAGTACCGCTCCGCCTCGATTCGCAACACGCGTTTCAGTCTCGTGAGTACTGGTAAAAGCGATCGGAGTTGGCATCTCTTCGATCTGCAGAATGACTACGCGGAGAAGACCGACGTGCGCGAAAAGTTCCCCGAAGCGGCGCGCTCGCTCGAGGCCGAGTACGACAAGTGGTGGGCTTCCGTGCAGCCCGACTTCGTGAACGAGGACCAAGACGGTCCGGCAGTGAACCCGTTCAGGGAACTCTACTGGAAACAATTCCCCGCTGAGCGACCGAAGTCTGATTCACAGCCCACGCCGGCCAAGGTGAAATCGAATAAAAAAGTCGGCTTGTAGATTCTGCGGCTGGAAATTCGCTGCCGCTTTTGCGCCGTTGCAATCGGCATTTTCGCGTTGCGGTTTAGCGGCAATTCGCCTTCGAAAAATTTTCCCACTTTTCTGCTGCACCTCATTTGACGGCCCGCAGGAGTAGCATTAGGTTGGGTCACGGCGGGTGAAGTAAAGATAAGCCAATCAGATGACTAGAAACTTCCAGACCAAGTCCGACGACGGTCTACCCGTGATTCCGACGAGGGGCTGACCCTCGGCGGGATACCCGCACACGTGTATTACGTCGCCGGCGGGCGGCGGAATGAACTGGCCAATGTCCATAAACGAATCCGCACAGGATCGGAGAGGAACGGCGCTTTTCTCTCAGAACTCGCCGATCTTCCCCCACCCGTGTGCGCGCGGCCGGCTGATCGCTCTCGCGCCGCTTTCTCCGAAACTTCCGGCAAGCCGGATTGCCGACACCCTCGCCTTTTCGCTGCATGAGATAACGCAACAGCCGGTGTTGCTCGTGGAATTGACCTCGGGTGAAGGACGCCTGCGCTTGAACAACCTCGCCATCGAAGATCTGGATCAACTCGGGAGCACGCTGCCCGATCCACAGCTGGCGGACGCGGGCTTTGATCGTCTGCTGGTACAAGTCGCGGGGCAACCGGCCGAGGCGCCAGTGCTTGCGGCATTGCTGCGGCGTTACACGCGGGTTTACCCGCACGTGCTGATGTTGATGCGGGCGGAACTGCCGGTCTATCCCTCCATCGAAGGACTGGTGATGGCCGACGCCACCTATCTGCTCTTCGAGCAAACGCCCGAGGAGATGCTCCATTACAACCTGCTGCTGCGCGAGATGCGCGCGCACGAACGCGGCGACGAATCGCGCATCCGTCCGGTTTGCTTCGTGCCCGCCGATCGGCCCGTGGCGACCGACTCGCCCGTGGCGCGTTCGCCGCATCCGCCCTTCTACCTGCACGAGCGCGCCGATTGCTTTGGCCGGCAGGTCCGTTCGTGGGCGCGTGAAATCTGCAAGCGGCGGGTCGGGCTGGCGCTCTCGGCCGGCGCAGCGAAAGGCTTGGCGCACATCGGCGTGATCCAAGTGCTGGAGGAAAACGGGATCGAGGTGGACGCGATCGCGGGCTCCAGCATGGGCGCGTACATCGGCGCGTGCTGGGCCTCGGGTCACAACGGTGAGCAGCTTGAAAAATTCGCCTGCGAGTTGGAGGGCCGGTTCGGCTTCCTCAAACTTGTGGACCCCGCGTTGCCACCACGCCGCGGGTTTCTTCTCGGCTGGAGCGTGAGGCACCGGCTGCGCCGCACCATTGGCGATGTGAACTTCTCCGAACTCCTCCGCCCACTGCGGATCGTGGCCACGAACCTCGCCACGCTCGGGCGCACCGTCTTCAGCTCCGGCAACGTGGTGGACGCCGTCCGTGCCAGCACAGCAATCCCGGGTGTGTGGGTGCCGGTGCATCTCGGCACCGAGACGTTCGTGGATGGCGGCATCGTCGATCCGGTGCCGGTGAGCGTGCTGCGGCAGCAGGGTGTCGAGCGGGTCATTGCGGTGAACGTGATTCCCACGTCGGCCTTCCTGAAGTGCGTGCGTGAACGCGAGCGCGAGCAGGCGGCGGTGCGCGGCCCGTGCCTCAACCCCCTCGAATTCCTGCACCGCCACCTCAACTATTTCGCTTCTGGCAACGTGCTCGACATCATGCTCCAGAGCATGAACGCGGCGCAGATGTTGCTGGCCGAAGAATCCAGCAAGAACGCCGACATCGTTCTGCGCCCCCTTTCTTGCGATGCCCAGTGGTTCGAGTTCAATCGCCCGCGCAAATACATCGAGCTGGGCCGCACCGTCGCACTCGAACAACTCGACGAGATCAAGGCGTTGATCGCCCGAAAGGAATCCCATGAACACCACCGCACCGATGACATCCTGGCCGCCGTTGCCTGAGGCCGAAGTGAAGCGCCGCCAAGCCGCGAAGCTGCGCCGCTACTTGCGCGACTCGGTCGTGCCTTTCTCCACCCATTACCGCGAGATGTTCCAGCACTTGAAGCTCGATCCCGATTCGTTCCGTTCGCTGGATGACTTGCGCCGCCTGCCCTTCACCAGCAAAGCCGACTTGATTCCGACTCCCGACCAACCGCAGCGCGCGCGCGATTACATCCTCATCCCCGAGCAGGCAGTGCTCGCACGCCGTCCCGGTACGATCCTCCGCGCCCTGTTGCGCGGCCGAGCCACGGTGAAGCGCGAATTGGAAGATGAGTTCCGGCCCATCCTGATGACAACCACCACGGGCCGCTCGGCCGAACCGGTGCCGTTTCTTTTCACCGCGCGCGATCTACGGCTGCTCGCCGAAGCCGGCCGCCGCGTGTTCGAGACATGCGGCGCCACGCGCGAGATGCGCCTGCTGAACATGTTTCCCTACGCGCCGCACCTCGCTTTCTGGCTCACGCACTACGGCGGTACTGAGTTCGGCGTCTACACCTTGAGCAGCGGCGGCGGCAAGGTGATGGGTACCGAGGGTCAGCTCCGCTTCATCGCCAAGCTCCAGCCCGACGTGCTCATCGGGATGCCCACCTTCCTCTATCACGTGCTCCATCTCGCGACCGAGGAAGGGGTCCGCTGCCCCAAACTCCGCCGCATCGTTCTCGGCGGCGAGAAGGTGCCAGCGGGCATGCGCCTCAAGCTCGTCACCCTCGCCCGTCAACTCGGCGCGCCCGAGGTGGATGTCGTCTCCACCTATGGATTCACCGAGGCCAAGATGGCGTGGGCCGAATGCCCTTTCCCCATTCACCAACCTTCCAGCGGCTACCATCTCTTCCCCGACCTCGGCCTCTTCGAGATCGTGGATCCGAAGAGCGGCGAGCCGGTGCCGACGGGGCATCCGGGGGAACTGGTTTTCACGCCGCTCGATTCGCGCGGCTCGGTCGTGCTTCGTTACCGCACCGGCGATTTAATTGACGGCGGCCTCGTGTATGAGCGTTGCCCGCACTGCGGCCGTGTCACGCCCCGCCTCGTCGGCAACATCTCCCGCAGCACCGAGGTCAAGACGATGCACCTCGATAAAATCAAGGGGACGCTCGTGGACTTCAATCAGCTCGAACACGTGCTCGACGACATGCCCGGCATCGGCGCATGGCAGATCGAGCTGCGTAAACAGCACGACGACCCGCACGATCTGGACGAGCTGATCCTGCACATCCAAAAGATCGGCTCCGATTCCGACGAGAAGTTGGTGCATGAACTGGACAACCGCTTCGCCGCGCAGACCGAGATTCACCCCAACAAAATCATCTTCCACAATGCCGAAGAGATGCGCCGATTGCAGGGCGTCGGCACGCAACTCAAAGAACAGAAGATCGTAGATCACCGTCCCGCGGCCGGCGCCGTCGAGATCACATCTTCCTCCCCAGACAACCCGCACAAGATGGAGTCCACTCAATGAACCTCGGCCGACTCGTCATCGTTGATGGCATCCGCACTCCGTTCTGCAGAATGGGCACCGACCTCGCCTCACTCGGAGCCGACGAACTCGGCCGCATCGCCGTCAACGCCCTTCTCACGCGGACCGGCCTCGATCCCGCCGTGGTGGACGAGGTCATCTTCGGTTGCGTCGGCCAGCCCGCCGAGGCCGCCAACATCGCTCGCGTCATCGCCCTGCGCGCGGGCATCCCCGAGCATGTGCCCGCCGTGACCGTTCATCGCAATTGCGCCTCCGGCCTCGAGTCGCTCACCCAGGCGTACGAGCGGATGACCGCCGGGCGCGGCGAGATCTTCATCGTCGGCGGCGCCGAAAGCATGAGCAACATCCCGCTCTTCTACACGGCCGCCGCCGCGCGAAAGTTCGCCAAGTTGAACCGCGCGAAAACCCTCGGCCAACGCGCCAGCGCGATGGCTGCGTTTCGCCCCGCTGATTTCAAACCCCGCGTCGGCCTCATGCTCGGCCTCACCGATCCGGTCTGTGGCCTGAACATGGGCCAGACCGCCGAACTGCTCGCGCGCGAGTTCCACGTGAGCCGCGAGGAGCAGGATGCTTTCGCGCTCGAATCGCATCGGCGCGCCGGTCTCGCCCGCGAGAAACTCGCCGAGGAAACCTGCCCCGTGTTCGTTCCCGGAAAACCCGCTGTCACTGCGGACAACGGCCCGCGCGGCGATCAGACCGCGGAACAACTCGCGCACCTCAAGCCCGTCTTCGAGCGTCCGCACGGCACCGTCACCGCCGGCAATTCCTCGCAAGTCACCGACGGCGCGGTTGCGCTGCTGGTGATGAGCGAAGCCGCCGCCCAGCGACTCGGGCGCACGCCGCTCGGCATGCTGGCCGGCTACGCCTACGCCGGCTGCGATCCCACGCGGATGGGACTCGGGCCGCTCTTCGCACTCGCCAAAACCGAGGCGCGGCATGGTTTGAAACTCGCTGACGCCGATCTCATCGAGTTAAACGAAGCCTTCGCCGCGCAATCGCTCGCCGTGCTCAAGGGCGCCGAGTCGGCCGAGTTTGCACGCGCCGCGTTGCGCCGCGAAACACCGCTCGGCAGCGTGCCGCGTGAGAAGCTGAACGTGAACGGCGGCGCCATCGCCCTCGGACATCCCGTCGGCGCGACCGGAGCGCGGCTCGTCCTCACCGCTTTGAAAGAGTTGCAACGTCGGAATGGCCGGCGCGCGGTCGCCACCCTCTGCGTGGGCGGCGGCCAGGGCGCGGCCGTCTGGCTGGAAAGGAACCTATGAACAACCCGTACGCTTCCACATTGATCAATCTCGATTCCTTCAAGCACATCCGTCGCACGACCACAGGTGACGGTTTCTGTGTACTCACCTTCGACCGGCCTGATTCCTCCGCCAACGTCTTCGATCGCGCCACACTCGCCGAGCTCGATCGCCATCTCGATTTGATCGAGCAGGACGCGGCGTTGAAGGGACTCGTCCTGACCAGCGCGAAGAAAAACATCTTCATCGCCGGAGCGGATTTGCATTCGCTCGCCAATGCCAGTCTGAGCGAAATCTCCAGCCTGATCGAATTCGGCCAGAAAGTTTTCAATCGCCTCGCTGCGTTGCCGGTGCCGACGGTCGCGGCCATTCACGGCGCGGCGATGGGCGGCGGCTGCGAGCTGGCGCTGGCGTGCGATTGGCGCGTGGCTTCGATCGAGAGAGAAACGAAGATCGGCCTGCCCGAGACGCAGCTAGGCTTGCTGCCCGCGTGGGGCGGCTCGACGCGTCTGCCGCGGTTGGTGGGCTTGCCGAAGGCTCTCTCCCTCATTCTTTCGGGTAAAACGCTCGCAGGCCTGCCGGCGTTGCGTTGCGGGTTGGTGGATGCGATTGCGCCGAAAGAACAATTGCTCGAGACCGCGCTCCGGCAGGCCGCGCGCGGCAAGTCCCACCGGCGCGCGCCGTGGTATCTCAACAACTGGTTCGTCGCCGATTTGCTCGACCTGAAACTTTACCGCGATTTGAAACGCCGGACGCACGGACATTACCCGGCCGTGTTCAAGGCGCTCGAGGTCGTGCTGGAGAGCGTTTCCTCCACCGAAGCCGAGTCGTTCGCCGCGGAGCGCGAAGCCTTCCTCGAACTGGCGCAGGGCGAAGCGAGCCACAACTTAGTCCGCCTCTTTCTCCAAACCGAGCACGCGAAGAAATCGCCCGGAGCGGACGTGTTGCCAGTACGGCGCACGGCGGTGATCGGCGCGGGCGTGATGGGCGCGGGCATCGCGCAATGGTTCGCCGCGCGCGGCCTGCCGGTGGTGTTGCGCGACATCGGCCCCGAACAGGTCGGCCGCGGTTTGGCGACAATCGCGAAACTGTTCGGAGAAGGTCAGAAACGGCGCGCGTTCACCGCGACGGAAGTGCGCGCGGGGTTGGATCGCGTGCAACCGGCCACGGGCGAAGTGTCGTTGGCAAATGTGGACTTCGTGGTCGAGGCTGCGGTGGAAAAGATGGAGCTGAAGAAGCATATCTTCCAACGCCTCGCCGATGAGACTGGGCCGAACACGATTCTGGCCACGAACACCTCGGCGCTCTCGATCACCGACCTGGCGGCGGCGACGCGTGCGCCGGAGCGCGTGGTCGGTTTTCATTTCTTCAATCCGGTGCATCGGATGCAACTCGTCGAGGTCGTCGTGGGTCGGCAAACCCGTCCCGAAGTGGTGCAACGTGCGATGCAGTTCGCGCGGCAGATCGGCAAGCTGCCGGTGCGCGTGGCGGACCGACCGGGCTTCCTCGTGAACCGCGTGTTGATGCCCTATCTCGTCGAGGCCGGCCGGCTGTTCGAGGAGGGCGCGCGTGTGGAGGATATCGACGCGGCGATGCTCGAGTTCGGTATGCCGATGGGGCCGCTTCGGTTGGTGGACGAGGTGGGCGTGGACGTGGCGCAGCACGTGGCGCGCACGTTGGCCGACGCTTTCGGTGATCGAATCCCGGTGCCAAAAGTGCTCGGCTCGATGATCGAGAAAGGTGCTCTCGGCCGCAAGACGGGCACGGGTTTCTACGCTTACAAAGGCAAGCACATCGCGCCGAATCTCACCGTGCATGATTTCCAGACGACGTTCGAAGCCGGCTGGTTCACGCGACAGGAACTGCAATGGCGGATGGCGCTGATGATGCTGAATGAGGCCGCTCGTTGCGTGGAGGAACGCGTGGTGGACACGCCCGGGGAAGCGGATTTCGCGATGGTGATGGGCGCGGGCTTCGCGCCTTTCCGCGGCGGACCGCTGCGTTACACGGACCACGTCGGCGCGGAGTTCATCGTGGCCGAGATGGATCGGTTGGTGGGATTGGGACTGAAACGGTTCGCGCCCTGCGAGCTGCTGCGCCGGATGGCGGCGAGTGGCGAGAAGTTTTACAGAAAGGAGGAGGAACATGACCAACACGCAAAACGCACCGCATGACAACCCCGAGGCGCTGATCGACACCTCGAAGATGACCGCGGGCCAGCGGGCCGCGCTCGAACTGACCGAGGCCGCGCGGGATGCCGCGGCCGAACGGGCCAGCTTCGGCGGCGGCCTGTTCATGGGCCAGTTCGGACTCGACCAACTCCTGCCGTTCCCCGAGCAGGAGGCCAGCGACCGCGCGCGTGGCGACGCGTTTGTGCACGGGCTCGAGAAGTTCCTGCGCGAACGTACCGACCCCGACGCCATCGATCGCGATGGCGAGATCCCCGATGACGTCATCGCCGAGTTGGGCCGGATGGGCGCCTTCGGAATCAAGGTCGCACCCGAGTACGGCGGGCTCGGTTTGTCGCAGACAAACTATTGCCGCGCCGCGATGCTGCTCGGCGGCTGGTGCGGCAACCTCACGGCGCTCATCTCGGCGCATCAATCCATCGGGGTGCCGCAGCCGCTCATCCTTTTCGGCACCGAGGAGCAGAAACGCAACTACCTGCCGCGCGTGGCGAAGGGCGAGATTTCCGCCTTCGCCCTCACCGAACAGGGCGTCGGCTCGGACCCGGCGCGGATGGAAACGCACGCCGAGCTTTCGCCGGACGGCACGCACTTCATCCTCAACGGCGAGAAGCTCTGGTGCACCAACGGCACCAAGGCCGGCCTGCTCGTGGTGATGGCCAAGACGCCGCCGAAGATCGTCGCCGGGCGCGAGCGCAACCAGATCACCGCGTTCATCGTCGAGACGGATTGGCCGGGCGTCGAGGTCGTGAGACGTTGCCATTTCATGGGATTGCGCGCGCTTTACAATGGCATCATCCGCTTCCACGACGTGCGTGTGCCGCGCAAGAACATCATCCTCGGCGAAGGCAAAGGGCTGAAGGTAGCCCTCTCCACGCTCAACACCGGCCGACTCACGTTGCCCGCCGCCTGCACTGGCTTGGCGAAACGTTGCCTCGAGATCGTCCGCAAGTGGGCCAACGAACGCGAACAGTGGGGCGCGCCCATCGGCAGACACGCCGCCATCGCCGACAAGATCGCGCGCATCGCCGCGAACACCTTCGCGATGGAGGCGATGACCTTTTACACGGCGAGTCTCGTGGACAAAGACAAGAAGGCGGACATCCGAATCGAGGCCGCGATGGCCAAGCTGTGGGGCACCGAGCGCGCGTGGGAGATCGTGGACGCCACGATGCAGATCCGCGGCGGGCGCGGCTACGAGACGGCCGATTCGCTCCGCGAACGGGGCGAGGAACCGGCACCGGTCGAACGGCTGATGCGCGATTGCCGCATCAACACCATCTTCGAAGGCTCGAGCGAAATCATGCGGCTTTTCCTCGCGCGCGAGGCGCTGGATCCGCATCTCAAAGCCGGCGGCGCCGTGCTCAACTCGCAGTTGCCACTCGCCGCACGCGCCCGTGCCGCTGTGAATGCCGGCTTCTTCTACGCGAAATGGTATCCGAAGCTCTGGCTGCCGAAGCTCGTTCCCGGCATGAAGACGGGTGTGGATCCGAAGCTCGCACGGCAC
This sequence comes from Opitutus sp., assembly GCA_009695305.1. Taxonomy (GTDB): domain Bacteria; phylum Verrucomicrobiota; class Verrucomicrobiia; order Opitutales; family Opitutaceae; genus SIBG01. The sequence goes on from SIBG01000117.1 coordinate 12,690, forward strand.
CTGCGCTATGCCGAACGCGCCAGCCGCCGGCTCGCGCGCCGCCTGTTCCACGCGATGATCCGTTTCGGCCCGAAGCTCGAGCGCGAGCAGGTTCTGCTCGGCCGTTTCGTGGACATCGGCACCGAGCTGTTCGCGCTCACCGCCAGTTGCGCCCGCGCCCACAGTCTCATGAAACAGACCGCCAGCCGGCGCGAACAGGAGGACTTGCTGCAACTCGTGGATTACTTCTGCCGCGCGGCGCGGCTGCGTGTGGAGGAACTCTCACGCGGCGTGGATCGCAACGCCGACTCCGCCGGCTACCGCACTGCGCGCACGGTGCTGGAAGGCCACGTGCCCGCGCTCAGCGAAGGGATGGTGAGCCGCCCCACTTCGCGGCCACACGAAGACCCCTCGCGCCTCGCCGCGTGAGCCGAGATGTTTAAGGAATGACCAAAGCGCCGCCGCTTTCGACAAAACCGGTGCCACTTTCGATCGAGGCGGGTCCACACGGGGCTGAAGCGCGCCCGTGGAGGATCGAGGGACACGGGCACGGGACCGGGGGACCCCTCCACCGGACCGAAGTGGGACCGTCCGGAACGGAAGTGGAGGCGTCCAGCAGTGCGGTCGGAGCGCACGGTACGATTGTGAGGGTGTTTGCTTCGATGGCTCCCCTCAATTTCCCGTCGACGCACCCGCCCAAACCGCTGGCGGCGTCCTCCAAGACGTGGGTGAAGGAACCCGCCTCAGCGACGGCAGCGTCTTCTCCTTCCCCGAC
>SIBG01000017.1 GCA_009695305.1 Opitutus sp.
CGACAGCGCGTGCGGTGAACGGCCACGGAAAGCCGGATGCGGGAAAACCGCCTGTCCGGTTTGATGAGGGGCGGGGAGTTCCGCGGAGCACTGACAACTGCGGTCGGTTTAAGCTTCATGCGTGAACTCTCTGCCTACTCTACTCAAAATATTTCCGAGCTTCATTCGGTTGCGGCGGAGCCGAGCCAGAATCTCTGGGAACGCTGTGACCCTCCGTGCCCTCGGTGGCGAGATCGGTCATGTTTGGGTGGAAGCGGGCGTGGTCCGGCAGGGCAGCGTGAGTTCGGCGCGCAGACCGCCTTCGGGCGGCGTGTGGAGTTCGAGTTTCGCGGAGGTGCCATGGAGGGCTTGAAGGCGGGCCTCGGTGTTCGCGAGGCCGATGCCGCGACGCGCGACGCCCTGGCCACTCGCGAGGCCGACGCCGTCGTCGGCGACGGTGAGACGAAGCGTGCCGCCTTCGCGCCGCGCGGAGATGGTGATGGTGCCCGGCGCGCTGCGCGGCTCGAGGCCGTGGCGGACGGCGTTTTCGGCGAGCGGCTGGAGCACGAAAGTCGGCACCAACGCGCTCGTCGCGGCGGGCTCGATGGCGCGCACGATGCGGAGGCGATCGCCGAGGCGCGTCTGCTCGATGGCGAGGTAGCAGTCGAGGAGTTCGAGTTCGCGGGCGAGGGGGACTTCGTGAGCGGTGGTGAGGAGCGAGAGGCGGAGGAGTTCGCTGAGGTCGCCGATCAACTCGTCCGCGGCGTTGGCGTCGCGGTGGACGAGGGTGGAGATCGCGTTGAGCGTGTTGAAGAGAAAGTGTGGCTGGAGTTGGAGGCGGAGGGCGTCGAGCTTGGCCTGGTTGAGCCCGGCCTCGAGCACGAGGGCCTGCCGGTCGCGATCCTGCGCGCGGCGGTAATAGGCGGCGGCGTGCGCGGCGGTGACGAGGAGGAGGTAGATGGGGATGCTGAGATTCGCGCGGGAGAACAGCGGGCCGAAACCGCCGGGTCCCGGGCCGCGCGGTCCACCGAGGCCGCCGGGGCCACCGCGCTTGCCCCCCCGGGGAAACCCGCCACGCGGCCCGCCACGGGGGACGTCAACTCCATCCTCGCGGAAAAAATCCGGCCGCTCGCCCCGTGAAAAATCGGGTCGCCCGCCGCGCAGGGCGTTCGGGGGACCGTCGCGGGGCACGGGCGTGAGGCCGGCGAGGGCGCCCCGTTCAAACAGCAGCTCGGTGGTGGCGTTGATCGCCACGAAGCTCGCGGCGCACGCGACGAGATGGACCGGGAGGCTGCGCCAGAGCCGGCCGGCCTCGAGGGGGAATCGGCCGGCGAGCCAGAGCACGGCGGGGGCGAGGACGAGCCACGGCAGCCAGTTGAGCGCGGAGAGTCGGAGCGCGTTGGCCCACGGGAACGACGCGGTGAACACCAGCTGCGCCGCAAAGAGCGAGAAGACCACGGCCCAGATGCCCACGAGCAACGCGAGGCGGGCGAAGAGCGAGCCGAGGCGGTGGAGGGCGGGAGTGCGCACAGGGATGGGTTTTGAAGCGGACATCGAGGGATTCAACGCTGAAAGCGTGACTGGAAGTGCGACGCGGTGCGCGGGGCAAAGTTGGAAAATAAAACGGCGCCCGCGAAATTCTCCGCGGGCGCCGACCCACGCCTCGTTGCGGATAGGCCAAAAACCGTGCGGCGGAAATTAGTCGCCAGCCGCCGGATGGCCGGGACTGCGGCTAGGACCGTGCGGCAGTGGCGGGAGCACGGTGCCGTCTGGCAACGTGATGGAGCCGTCGGCGTTGGGTGGGACCACGGTGCCATCGGGCAGGACGATCGAACCATCGCTGTAGACCGGCGGCAGGACGATCGTGCCGTCCGACAGGGTGATGGAGCCGTCGGCGTTGCGGATCGGTGGCCGCCGCACGATCCGCCCATCGGGCAGTGTGATGGTGCCGTCGTCGCTGGGGGTGACGACGGTGCCATCGCGGAGGGTGATGGTGCCGTCGGCGTTGAGCGCGGGCGGTTGGTGTCGGGGCCCGCGGTAGTCGGACCGGCTTTGGGCAAAGGCGGACGCGCCGGCCGAGAGGGCGAGCGCGGCGGTGAATAACGCGAAACGAAGCGAGGTCTTCATGAGGAGTTTGAGTTTTGTTTTTTGTCGGGTGAAATCCGCCGGAGTGGCGGGGTTTCATCTGGCCGTAGTGATAGCGGCTGGACGCACTCCGCCGATCCTTCCGGGACGAAGGCCGGGAAAAAGGTTGTGAGGTCGCCGTCGCGAGGGGCGGGCAGGCAGGCGGGCCCGGGGTAGCCCGCCGCGTGAGCAGCGGGAGGGGCGGGCGGGGAGCGGCCAATGGGCAGGGGAATCCCTGCGCCCACGCGCCGGGCGACGGCGATCCCGAGCGTTTGCGAATGGAGTTCATCACCGGGGATCCGCCTTCCATCCCTTTTTTCGGTGGGTTCGTCCCAAGTGGGTTGGTCGGGCCGGCGGCGAGGCCTCTTGTCGGGTTGTGCATCACGCCTCAATTGCCCCTGCGTCGTCCTCTGCGTCCACCGAGCTGCCGGATTCGGCGGGCCCGGCCGAGCCGGGGGTAACGCCCGAACGCGCGGAGCTGATCGCCCTCGTCACGCGCGCGCAGGCGGGCGACCTCGAGGCGCAGTCCGAGCTGGTGCGGCGCTACACGGCGCGCATCGCCGGATTTGTGCGGCCGATCATCACGCAGCCGAGCGCAGTCGAGGACGTGGTGCAGATGGTGTTTATCAAGATGATCCGCCGGCTGGAGTTGCTGCGCGATCCCCGGGTGTTTGAGTCGTGGCTGTTTTCGCTGTCGCACAATACCGCGGTGGATTTCATCCGTCGCCGCCGCTGCCGGCCGGTCGCGCTCGCGGGAGAGCACGAGCTGGAGCAACTGCCCGACCCGAGCAGCCCGGGAACGGTGGAGGAAATCATGGAGGCCCTCGCAGTCGCCCTGACCCGCCTGAGCCCGCGGGACCGGAAGTTGGTGACGCTGATCGTGCAGGGAAACAGCTATCAGACGGCGGCCGCGCGCGAGGGCCTGAGCGTCGGCGCGGTCAAGGTGCGGTTGAATCGCGTGCGGCCGTTTTTGCGCGTGAGCGTGGGCAGCGCGATCGGCCTGCTGCCGTCCGTCACGAAATGGCGGCCGCCGCCCCGCTCCCGCCTGGCGGCGTGAAAGGGGCGACGGCGGCGCCGCCCGGTCAGCTGCTGGTGAAGCGCGGTTGCGCGGCGGCGTGGCGGCGGTGGATGTCGAGGTAGGTTTCGTCGACGAGCCGATCGACGGCGGGGCCATCGAGAAACTTGTTGGTGAAGCCGGGCACGTCGGCGTCGATCGCCAGCCGCGCGGTGGCGAGAAAATCCCGGATGAGCTCACGCGGATCCTCGTCGCCGACCGCCAGGCGGATCGTCGTCGGCGTGATCCCGGCGGCCGCGAGCGCCTCGGCGCCGAGCTCGCTGTGCGAAGTGAGCGCGGGGCAGAGGATGACGGTATTGCTCTGTCCCAGGGAAACCTGGTGGCCAAACATCGGCGCGAGCGAATCAAAGAAGCGCTCGAACGTCATGCGCGTTAAGCCGGCTCCCTCGAAATCAATCGTGAAGAGCGGCGCGGGGAGCCCAAGGTAACTGAGCCGCCCGCAGATTTCATGGTTGGGATCGTGTGGACTCGCCGGGCCGCTCACGTGCACGTGCGGATGGGAGGCGAGCCAGCGGGTCAGGATGGCGGTGTTGATGCATTTTTTCAGCATCCGCATCTCCAGCGTCTTCATGCCGCTCAGCACCTCGAAGGCCTTGTCGGCGTCGAGGAACGCGCCCTTCACGTAGTAGACGTTCCAAAACATCGTGTGCTCCCAGCCGGGCTCGCCCTTGGCCATGAACATGTCGGCGTTGCGGCCGATCACGACGCCCGCCGTGGTGTTGCCGCTGCCGGTGAGATCTTTCGTGTAACTGTGGATGACGTAGTCGGGGCGTTCGGTGGCGTCGGCGCGCTGGAGCGGGCGGACGAGGAAGGGCGTGCCGACGGTGGCGTCGAGCATTACGACGAGACCGGCGGCGTGCGCGACGCGGCAGATGGCGGGCACGTCGAGGAACACGCCGTGGGGATTGCAGGGGCTTTCGAGCAGCACGTAGATCTCGCGACCGCGGGCCAGGCGCCCGGCGTGTTTTTTCTTGGCCGTGGCGAGCGCGCGCTCGAAGTCCGCGGCGGTGGCGCCGTCGAAAAACTCCACGCCGACATCGAGGTTGGATTTCTTCGCGAACCAGTCATGCAGCAGCTGGTAGGTGCCGCCGTAAACGTTGCGCGACGCGAGCACGATGTCCTCGTAGCCGACGAGGTGGGAGAGGGCGCCGTCGATCGCAGCCATGCCGCTGTTGAAATTCCACGCCAGATAGTCGGCGGACATCGCGCCGGCCTCGATGTCCACGATGTGGTTCGCGAGCGAGATCGAGGTGGGGTTGAGCAGCCGCGAATAAATCTCGTGGAGAAATTCGCGGCCTTGAAACGCATCGTCGATCCACTCGGTGCACGCGAAGATGTAGGTCGCGGTGCGGGTGATGACGGGATTCGCGGAGAAGATCGCGGCGACGTTGTCGAACGTCGGGTAAGGCCCCTTGGCGAGCGTGGTCGCGGGGGAGTGGCCGAGCGACTGGTGGACCTTGCGCGTGGGGTTCTGCAGGTTGTCGAGAATCTTGGCCAATTGGAACGCGAGGAATTTTTTCGCATTGAAGAGGGCGAGGCGGTCGCCGCGCGGGAGCCGGTCGAGCTCGCGCAAGGTGACCTCCCAGAGATCGGAGAGGTCGTCGGTGGCGAGATAGAGGCGCTCGGCGAGCCGGAGCAGGGGCACGCCAACGGGCGACGCCGGGTCGATGTGAAAATGCGCGAGCTGCTCAAGCGCGAGTTCCGCCGTGGTGGCGGCCGCGGTGGTTTTGCGGCGCGGCGAAAGCAGGCGCGCGGACGGCGAGACGGCCGTCGGAGAGGTTGACGTCGTTGGCATGCCGCGAGGGTGGGCCAACGCCCACCCGGTGCAAACTCAACCGCGCGCAGCGATGGCGCGGACGAAGTCCGCGACGAGCGGTGGCACCTCGCCGCGCAACGCGGCGCGCTCGGGTTGGAAAAGCGTGCCGACGAAAAATGGGTGAATGGTGGCGGGCAATTCGGCCGCGCGCACTTCGTCGTTTTCATCGAATGCCGTGAAGCGCAGGCCGGCGCGCTCGAGCGTGGCGCGGTGCGCGGGATTGAGGCCGTAGCTGCAGTGGTAGCCTTCGTGCGCGTCGTCGCGGCCGTAGGCGGAGCGGATGAGCGAACCGGGTGCGATGCGGATCGGGCCGGTTTTTTCGACGAGCGAACAACTGAGCGGTGCGACGACGAGGGTGTCGCCGTGAGGATTGGTCTCCGCGTGGTCGGCCTCGGCGAGGCCGGCGACATTGCGCGCGAATTCAATGAGGGCGTGTTGGAAACCGCCGCAGGTGCCGAGGAAGGGGCGGTGGGTTTCGCGGGCGAAGCGGACGGCGGCGAGGGCGCCGGCTTCGTTTTCGTAGGGGCTGGCAGGGACGAGCCACACGGCGGAGAAGGTGGCGAGGTCGCGGGGAGCGTCGGTGAGATCGCGGGTGGCGATCCACTGCCACGTGAGGCGGGAGGCGGACGGTGTGGCGGCGCGGGCGAGTTCGAGCGCGAGCGGGATGGCGCGGTGGGCGGAGACCTCAGGCGAGTAATCGCCGACGAGAGCGAGGAGGGGAGCTGGCATGGCGGTAGCGGGCCTTGTTTTTTGCACCGTGATGATCGCGACGGCGGTGACGATGATCGCGAAGGCGTAGTTGCGACGCGAGCGGTCGTTTTCCCGGTCTGGTGCTTGGCCGAGCCTTCGGGAAACTCGGTCCATCATGAAGACTTTCAAGATCATCGTGGAAAAGCAGGCCGATGGATATGTCGCCTATCCGGTCGACGTCGCACGGAGCGTGAATCCCATGAACGCAACGCTCCAGTATCTAACTGATCAGGCCGGGCAAAGAACCACCGTGGTGCTTCCGCTCTCGGACTACGAAAAGCTCATCAAGGATTTGGCAGACTTGGCAGTGGTGGCGGAACGGCGCGAGGAGCCCACCGTTTCCCACGAGCGATTCAAAGCTGAGTTGAAGTGGGATGGCCGCCTTTAGCCTCGAATGGCGCAGCTCCACGAGGAAGGATCGGCGCAAGCTGCCGTCCCACGAGATCGCGCGCATTCTCACGGAAGTTGAGTTGCTGGCGGGCGAGCCGTATCCGCACGGGAGTGAAAAACTCGCCGGCTCGGAGCACACCTAGCGCATCCGTCTTGGTGACTATCGGGTGGTTTATGAGGTGCTGACGTTGTCCAAACTCGTGGTGATCCAACGCGTCAGGCACCGCAAAGACGTCTATCAGCCCTAACGCACGGTCGGGGCGGGCTTGGTTTTCTGCACCGTGATGATCGCGACGGCGGTGACGATGATCGCGGAGGCAATGAGCGTGCGGGAACTGATGGGCTCATGGAGCAGGAGCCAGCCGAGGAAGACCGCGACGACAGGATTGACGTAGGCGTAGGTGGCGACGCGCGCGGGCGGGCTGTGTTTCATCAACCACACGAACGTGGAAAATCCGATGAGCGAGCCGGCGCCGATGAGATAGGCGAAGGCGACCCACGCGCGTGGGGCGATGGCGGCGAGGTTGAGCGCCGTAAAATCGCCGTGGATCAATGCGGCGAGCGTGAGCGCGGCGCCGCCGCCGAGCATCTGAAGCGACGACGCGAGAAACGGCTCGGCGCCGTGCTTCGAGTGGCGCGAGTAGATCGAGCCGACGCCCCACGACGCGCAGCCGAGGAGAATCGCGATGACTCCGGGGAAACTCAACCCGCCGGACGAAGCGTTTTCCCACGGGGCGGCGAGCCACGTGACGCCGGCGAAACCGAGGAGGAGGGCGCCGGACGTGACGGCACTCGGACGCGCGCCGCCGGGCCAGGCCCACTCGGTGAGCACGATGAAGAGCGGGCTCACGCCGATGAGGAGGGCGGTGATGCCCGACGGGACAAATTGCTCGGCCCAGACGACGGCACCGTTGCCGCCGAGGAGGAGGAAAGTGCCGATGATGGCGTTGGCGCGCCACTGCGGTGCGGTGGGCCACGACGCACCGCGGAATTTGAGCCAGGCGAACAGCAGGGCGCCCGCGATGAGGAACCGCACGCCGGCCATGAGGAACGGCGGCATCGTCTCGACCGCCACGCGGATGCCGAGATAGGTGCTGCCCCAAATCAGGTAGATCGCGGTGAAGGCGAGAACGAGGGCGGTGCGGGACGGGGCGGCGGGAGCGGAAGGGGGAATCTTGAAATCGGACATCTGGAATTTGGAATCTGGGAATTCCGGAGAATGGAGCGAGAGGGAGGCGGTCGTGAAGACGCTTGAAAGGTTGAAGATGAAATGAGCGGGTGCGGGCGATGAGTTCAGCTCTTCAGTTTTTTAGTCCTTCCGCCATTCCATGATACTCCATGTAGCGGGCGGTGGTGGTGGCGGCGGCGGGGCCGAGGACGCGGGCGACGAGGTGGAGCGAGCAGTCGATGCCGGCGGAAATGCCGGCGGCGGTCAAAATTTTCCCGTTGTCCACGAAGCGGGCGGTCTCGACGACCTCGGTGCGTGGCGCGTGCTCGCGGAGGAGGGCGAAACACTCATGGTGCGTGGTCGCGCGGAGGCCGTCGAGGAGTCCGGCCCGGCCGAGCACCACGGAGCCGGTGCAGACGGACATCACGATTTCGGCCGAGGCGGCGGCGGTGCGAAGCCACGCGAGGACGGCTTCGTTTTTCAGCAGGGCGCGGGTGCCGAAGCCGCCGGGGACGATCAGGAGGTGCGGGGCAGGGCACGACGCGAAGTCGTGGTCGGGATTTACGCTGAGGCCGTGGCGCGCGCGAATGGGGCGTTGTTCTTGCGCCACGGTGAACACGTTGAAGGTTTCGTAGCGGCGGAGCTCGTCGGTGACGGCGAACACTTCGAAGGGGCCGGCGAAATCGAGGACTTCGACTTCATCGAAGAGGAGGAGGGCGACGTTTTTTTTCATGCGGCGGAGAGTTCCTTGTAATAGATCACGGTGTCGATGAGCGGGCCGTCGGGATCGGTGGCGTAGCGCGGGATGACGCCGACACGGGTGTAGCCGCCGCGGGCGTAGAGGCCGAGGGCGTTGCCGCTCGCGCTCGTGTCGAGGACGACGAGCGAGCGTTGGTGCCGGCGCGCGTGATCTTCGGCGGCGGCCAGGAGCGCGGCACCGAGGCCGCGGCTGCGGTGGGCGCGGAGCACGAGGAGTTTTTGGAGTTCGGCGCGGTGGCGGGAGTTGGGGCGTTGGGCGAGCTCGAGCTGCACGCTGCCGACGAGGCGGCCGGCGGCGCGGGCGACGAGCAGCACGCGTTGGTTCGCCGCGACCTCCGCGAGCACGTCGGCCCAAAACGCGGCGACCTCGGCGTCGGCGAGTGGGAGCATGAAGCCGATGGACGCGCCGCCTTCGACGGCGTCGCGGAGGAGCGCGCTCAAATCGGCGAGGTCCGCGGCGGTGGGTGGCGTGGGGAGGGGCTCGATGGGGCGGTTCATTCGCGATGGGTCCGATACCCCGAAGCTTGCTTCGGCTTGGTTGGACGGACGGGTTTAAGCGCGAATTGCATTATGGTCGGATGAGTTTGCGGCGGTCTTGTCAAATGCCCCGGGGCTTGCCCCGGGGATTTTTACTGGGAAACGTCGGGCGCGGGTCGTGCACGCGCGGTGGCGGGCGGACGAACGGCGTCGGCCAGGCCGACGCGCTCCGACGGAAAGTTCAGAGTTGTTTCTTGGCCAGATCGCCGAGGGTGCGGAGGGCGGATTCAATGGCGTCGCTCCACGGGAGGCCGCAGTTCATGCGGAGGCAGTTTTTGTAGCGGTCCTTCACGGAGAAGAGCGCGCCGGGGGCGGTGTTGATGCGGTGCTTGAGCGCGTCGCGGTGGAGGCGCAACGTATCGACGCCGGGGGGCATTTCGATCCAGAGCACGAAGCTGCCCTCGGGTCGGCTGAGACGCGTGCCCGCGGGGAAGTGCCGCAGAATCGCCTGCGAGAAGAGGTGAAGCTGGTTGTGATACGCGCGGCGGATCGAGCGGAGATGATGATCGTAGCCGCCGTTGCGCAGAAAATCGGAAACGGTTTTCTGCAGCACGACGGGGGTGCCGAGGGTGTTGGTGAGCTTGAGCCGGCGCACGCGCTCGAGGTAGCGGCCGGGCGCGCACCAGCCGACGCGCAAGGAGGGCGCGAGGGTTTTGCCGAAGGAGCTGCAGAGGAGGACGCGGCCGTCGGTGTCCCAGGCCTTGAGCGGCTTCGGCCGGCGCTCGCCGAAGTGGAGGTCGCCGTAGACGTCGTCCTCGATGGCCGGCACGTCGAATTCGGCGAGGATGCGGTAGAGTTTTTCCTTGTGCTCGTCGGGCATGGTGGAGCCGAGCGGATTCGAAAAACTCGGCATGACCATGAGGGCCTTGACGTCGTTCTGGGCGAGGGCGGCGCGGGTGGCGTCGAGGCAGATGCCGGTGCGCGGGCCGGTGGGAATTTCGAGCACGCGGAGGTTGAGGCTCTGGATGGTTTCGAGAAACCCGAAGTAGGTGGGCGTCTCGACGGCGACGGTATCGCCGGGCTTGGTGACGGCGCGGAGGGAGAGGTTGAGGGCCTCGGTGCAGCCGAGGGTGACGATGAGTTCGTCGTGGGCGAGCGGGCAGCCGGCCTGGAGATAGCGGCGGGCAATCTCGCGGGTGAGCGGATCGTAGGCCCAGTTCATCGCGTAGCGGCCGAGGAGGGAGGGGTCGTTGCGGCCGACGGCGGCGAGGGTGCGGGCGAGTTTCTTCGTGGGAAACAGCGTGTGATCGGGGCACGCCGCGCCGAACGGCACGTAGCTCGGGTCGCACGCGAGGGTGAGCACCTCGGCGGTGAGATCGTTGATGCCGACGTAGCTGGGTTTGGCCATGGGCCGCGCCATGCGCGGCTCAGGCGTATCGTGCGGCAGGCGCGGGCGGACGTAGTAGCCGGACTGCGGCCGGGCTTCGAGAAAACCGCGGTTTTCGAGGAGAGTGTAGGCTTGGAGGACGGTGGAGATGCTGACGTCGCGCTGGAGCGACATGCGGCGGACCGAGGGCACGCGATGCCCGGGGCGCAACGTGCCCTGCTCGATGAGTTGTTCGAGGGAGCGCGCGAGTTCCACGTAGAGCGGGGCGGGGGCCGGGGCGGTGAGGGTCTGGATCATGGGCGGGGAGGACGGGCGGAATTTTGAAATCGGGCAGCGAGAATCTGAAAGCGGAAATTTGAAAATGGTGAAGGTAGCGCAACCGGGAGCGGGCGGGTAGGAGTAGCGGGGAGGGTTTGAGACCAGCACAGTTGGAGTAAAATCAGAGGTGTGACCATAACAATTCGGGAGGGACCAAAGACCGAGGTCTGGCACCCAAGCACGATCGAGGCGGGCGGGGCGTTGACAGGGTGGGGCGGATGCGGCGGGCTGCGCGGGGTGGACGATGCGGGCAAAGAATTTTCGCGGCTCGTGGGCGCAGTGCTGGAGCGATTTTTCGCGCAGAACGCGGCGCCGGGGCCGGCGGCCGCGGAGCGCGTGGCGCTCGCGGCGCGGTTGTGGGCGTTGGTGGTCGAGCGCGGCCGGCCGCGACCGCTGGCGGTGGCGGAGCGCGGCGCGCCGGGCGAGATGACCGAGGCGGAGTGCGCGCCGCTGGTGGCGCGAGTGCTCGGCGGCACCGCGGATCCGCGGTGGACGACTGTGGCAAGGCAGCTCGTGAAGGCGTGTTTTTATCCGGAATTCAAAACGTGCCGTGAGTCGTGGCGCGAGGTCACGGCGGACGGGGCGTGCCGGCGGCAAGAGTTGGAGCGGACGCGCGGGCGGGTGAGCGGGGCGCACTGCGTGGACTGCCCGCACTGGGTGGCGCTGCCGCCGGCGTCGCATGAAAAATTTCTGGCGCGCGAATGGCGGGGTGGGGCGGCGGCGTTCGCGGCGCACCGCGGAATTTTTCTGCCGGAAGATTTTCGGGCGTTGCGGCGGTGGCTGCACGCCCGGGCGCGGGCGCCGAAGTCAGCCAGTGATGGACCGCCGGGTGGTCAATGAGTGATTTGAATTTCGCAGGTGAAACGCGGGTGCTTGGCTTCCGGCCCACCTCGCGGTCATGGCGCCACACTGGGCTTGCGGCGCTGGCGGGAGCGTGCATGGTTCGCCCCCTTAGCTTCGGGGCCTGGTCGTCGCTCCGAGTTCTTTGATCCCAAGGCGCGGGTAACGCCGCGCCCGATAGAAGTTCGGAGAGGAAAGTCCGGACACCACAGGGCAGGATGCCGCACGAGCTTCACCGCAAGTGCGGGCGGCGCGCGTCAAGGCGCGTCGACGGACAGTGTCACAGAAAACAAACCGCCGCGCGGGCAACCGCGAGGTCAGGGTGAAAAGGTGGGGTAAGAGCCCACCGCGTCCCGCGTAAGCGGGACGGCACGACAAACCCCTTCCGGTGCAAGACTAAATAGGTGGCTGGGCGGCCCGTCCATTAGCCACGGGTAAGTCGCATTCTCCGACGGTCGCGGGCGCAAGCCCGCGAGCGGCGGAGGACTCGCCCGCAAGGGTGTTGAGAGAAATGACGACCGAAGCGCCGCAAGGTGCAGAACAGAATCCGGCTTACCGGCCCTGAAGCTAAGACTTTTTTTGCCGTGGTGCGGGCGAGACACGCGCTCCACCCCCAATCCCACGACCTCAATCCCATCACTCCCAATCCCCATGCGCTCAAAAATTATTCTCCTTGCCCTTCCCGCTTTGGCCGCCGCGCTCCCCTTGGTTGCGCTGCGCGCCCAGCCGCCTCCGCGACCGGCGCCCACGGCGGGGGCCAATCCCGGCGCGCCGTCCCGGGAAGCGGCCGCGCTGGCGGAGCCGTTTGTCGGCATTACGGCCGACGGCAAGGTGCAGCCGGGGTTGTTTGCGATTCGCGCGACCGGCGTGTCGACGGCGCCCGTGCAGGAGGCGGCCGCGATTTTTCTTGGCGCGCTGACGGTGGAGCAGCGCAACAAGACCAAATTTCCGGTCGACGATATCGAGTGGCGGAAGTGGATGAACGTGCACCGCTACACGCGGCAGGGCGTGAATTTCCTGGAAATGTCGGAAGCGCAACGCACCGCGGCGTTCGGGTTGTTGCGCGCTTCGCTCAGCGCCAAAGGGCTGAAGCTGTCGCAGGACATCATGAAGCTGAATCACACGCTCGGTGAACTGAACCACAACAACTTCGTGGAATACGGCGAGTGGCTCTATCACCTCACGGTCATGGGCGAGCCTTCGGCGACCACGCCGTGGGGGTGGCAGATCGACGGGCATCATTTGATCATCAATTATTTTGTGCTGGGGGATCAGGTCGTGATGTCGCCGGTGTTTGTCGGCTCGGAGCCGGTGGTCGCGCCGTCGGGAAAATACCAGGGCCTGACGATTTTGCAGGAGGAGCAAAACCGGGGCCGCGATTTGCTGCTCGCGCTCGACGCCGGACAGCGGAAACAGGCGGTGCTGGAGGCGGCGAAACCGGGCAACAACAACCAGGCGGAAGGGTTTAAGGACAACGTGGTGATTCCCTCCGCCGGCCTGCGCGCGGCGGAGCTCAACGCCGCGCAGCGCCAGCAACTGCTCGACCTCATCGCGCTCTACGTGGCGAACATGGACGATGGCCACGCGAAGGTGAGAATGTCCGAAGTGCGGGCGCACCTCGAGGCGACGCGCTTTGCGTGGATCGGAGGGAGCGAGCCCGACAGCGTTTACTATTACCGCATTCACAGTCCGGTGCTCCTGATCGAATTCGATCATCAACGGCCGGCGAATCTCCGGCACCTGGCGAAGAATCCGTCACTGCCAAACCGCGAGCACATCCACGTGGTGGTGCGCACGCCAAACGGGAATGATTACGGCAAGGATCTGCTGCAGCAGCACCTCCTGGCGCACCCGCACTGAGCGGCTGGCGGGAACGAAGACAATTCGGAGCGCTCCCCGCACCGCAGAATTTCCTCCACCGGGTTTGCGGCGTTTCGCCGCCGGCCCACTCCGGGGAATCCGCCTGTTCAAGGCGAAAAATTTGCGGCACGAAAACCGTGCCGCAAATTGCCTTGAGCCGCCACGTCGCCGGGCGCTGGCCGCAATCTCATGCCGCGCTCAGGGCGCGTAGGTGATGGTGCGGGCGCCTGCGATGCCTTTGATCGTGATCGTGATGCCCTGGGTGAAACCGGCGGGATAGGTTTCGTTCGCGACGAGGTTCAGCGCCTTCACGTAGTTCGCCGCTCCGACGAGACCGCTCTGCGTCACGGAGGACACGCCATTCTCCAGGAAATACTGGTCCGCGGCGGCGGCCAGCTGACGCGCGTTGTTCAGGACGGCCTTGTCCTGCGAGGCCGTGCGGACTTTTTGGAGGGCAGGAATCGCCATCGCGGCCAGGAGGCCGATGATAACGACGACGATCATGATTTCGACGAGGGTGAAGCCTCGGGCGGAACGGGAAGGAGATTTCATGAGCAATATGGTTGACGGACAATTCTAGCGATCATTTGGGGGACAAAAATTAGGTGCAAAGATCATCGTCAATGATGCTGAGCATGGGGGGGGGACGCAAGCAATCGTTGGTGCTGCGGTGAGTGCGAACAGGCGCGGCGGTTGGAATTTCACAGGTCGAGGTAGGGAGCGCGCTCGGTCGCGGACTGGAGTTCTTTCCACCGACTCGTGCGATAGCCGCCGCCGCCGTTGAGATTGGCGAGGGCTTCGTCGTAGTGGAAGTTGGTGCCGCCGTTCATGCTGATCGTGCGGGCGACGACCGTGCGCGAGAGGTCCGGGCGGGATGGCTGAAAATCACTGGCGAAGGCCGAGTCAGCGCGGCGGATGCGCGGTCCGCCGGACGCGGCTCAGAGTCTGCTGAGTTCCGAGGCGTAGGCGGCGGCGTTCTGCAAATAGGTGAAGTCGACCCGGCGGTAGGAAATCACCTGGGGACAAATCGGCGGGAACTTGCCGTTGGCAAAGATCTGGTCGAAGCCCCACTGGCGGACCGGCGCGCTGTAGTAGGACTGGCTCCAGCCGACGGTGGCAATCCGGGAGTTATACATGGAAACCATCGCACCGCGAATGGCGACGGTATTGGTCCCCCAGTGTTCAAGAAAGCGCGGGAAATTATGCACGCCGCCGCTATACGCCTGGGTGCCGGAGGCATCTGGGGAGGTGGTCACCGATCCCGAGATGATGGCTGCGGCGATCTCGACGCTGCCTGATACCGCGGGCGAGTTGGTGTTAAAGCTGTTGTAGGCGGAGCCGGCGGTCATGTTGGTGGTGGGGGCGAGATTGGTGGGCGATCCGCCCGAGCCCGTGTTAAAATAATTGGGGGAAAGAACCGTGACGGCATCGGCCGCGATCGCGACCGGAGCCTCCACGCTGGAGGTCACGGCGACGCCCGATGCGGTATCGTCGGGATAAAGGGCCGAATTGGTTGCCGTGGCCGTGCTAATCACGCCGTCGGCATTGAAGCTGCCCAGAATAAATGCCGGGGAATTGGTCGCAATGGTGAGCCCGGTGATGCCGTTGGGAGCGCTGGCTCCGGTGGGAGTCAAGGAACCGCCGCTGGTGACCTTGCCGTTGGCGAGCAGCAATCCGGTGTGCTTGGTGCTGGTGGATGACACTTCGACATAAATTCCGCCGTTCCACCCGGTGGAACTCGCGACATACTTGTCGTAACCGGTGTTGGCCGTGCCCGAGCCCCATTTGGTGATATTGTCAGCCGCGAGGATGTCGGTGCCGGCGGTGGTGCTGGCGGTCGCCATGTCGGTCAGCGCCGTCTTCAAGGCGGCCATGTTGAGCTGCACGAGATTATAGCCCTTGTCTTGATGCTGGTCATACATGCCTGTTTGGACGACGGTGTTACCACTCGCGACCGCCGTTTTGTAGGGAATGACTTGGATCACGTTTGGCGGCGGGGTTCCGAGTTTGATGCCGCCGTTGGGACCGATGTTGATGGCGGGGGTCCCGACCGGAGCCGAGCGCGGGTCGCCGTAAAGGGTCGGGGTCAGGGTATCGGGTGCGCCAGCGACTCCGGGCGTGACCACCACCTTGAGGTAAAGACCGGCCCGGTTGGCGAACTTCTGTTCCTCGATCGCATCCTTGGCGACCTTGTAGGTATCTCCGGACGCGGCGAGCGCCATGGCGGGCTCGATCATCGCGTGAGGACCGTAGCCGTGGCCATAGCCAGCCCCGGTTCCGACGTTGGCGGCGTCGTCAGCGAGCGGATTGGTGGCGAGAATGGGGTTGTTGGAGGCGTCCACGCCGACGATTTCGCTAAAGCCCATCGGATTATATGACTGGATGCCCATCGCGGAGGTCTGGAGGTTGCCCTTCCAAGTCTGCGAGGAATACTGGGCGAAGGCGGCGGTCCTGGCGGGCGTCACCAAGGCGAGGAGCGCAGCCAGCCCGGCGGTCGAGCTGTCGGCGCCCATGGTGCTGTCGTTCCAAACTCCGGCCGCCGTCCGCATGTTGAAGGGGTTGCCGGTGACAGTGGAGTCGGTTGAGAATCTGACCGGCGTGGTGTTGTTGATGGTGTTGCTGCCTTCCTGGGCGATGGCGGTCGTGCCCCGCCATGCATGGAAGACATGGCCGGAGGCGCTGACGGGGCCATGGAAGTCGAGGGCGTTAGACCCCACCGGACCGACGAACAGGTTGCCGTTGACGTGCACCGGCCCGTAGATGTCCATCTTGGGGGACTCGCCGAATTCGAGATCGTTGCCGCTATAGAAAATTGCGTAAGCGAACAGCGGCGCACCGCGCACGGAGACGGTTTCCACGATGTAAGAAGAGACCGGCGAACCGCTCCCGGCCTCAGGCGTGATCGTGACTTTGCTCAGCACCTTGACGTCCCGCCGGTAAACATAGCGGCCGACCAGGGGGTCGAACCGGTTGTTGGGATCGAGGGGATCGACGTAGTAAAGCGAGGTGTTCGGGACGCGCGTGACGGTGCCGGCGGTGAGGCTGATACTGGTCGAGGCCACATGGCTGCCGGTGGCCCCCCCGGTGGCCTTGGGGGCGAAAAACGACGAGGTCAACGCGGCGGGAAAGGAAATGGGGTTGGTGCCGGAGGAGCCGAAAGTGGGGTTCATTTTGGAGTTGAACGCCTGGGCCACCTGGTAGCAGCCGTATTCCGCGACCGCCTCCGCGGCGTTGCGGGCCTCGAGCCAGTAACCACTGCGCGTGTTCATCCGGCGCTCCGTGATCGACCATTGCATCACCGAGCCGGCCAGGGTGAGCAGCACGAACGAGAACAGCATGACGGTGATGAGCGCGGAGCCACGTTGGGGCCGCGAAGTCGAGGAATGTGGAAATGTTTTCATGAGAAATGGAATTAACCGCGTGGAGAAACCGTGAAGTTATAGGTATTGCCGACGGTAGTCGTGGAGCCTCGTTCGGTCAGCGACTCCGAGATCTGCGCATTGACCATCACGCAGCGATTTTGGCGGTTGTAGAACAGGCGAGGGGTAACCGTGACTCCCGCGACTTCTTCAAGGCCCCCCGCGGCGAGCGTGGTGACGGTGGCGCGTCCCTCGGCCAGCTGCGTCACGATCGGGTAGGAGGAAATGCTGCCCGTGACGGCGTTCGCGAGGATGGTATACATCGGGGCGGATTTGATGTCCACGGAGGGCGACACGGTGACGGCAAAGCGGCGCACCGGCCCCGTGTTGGCGGTAGAGTTGGTAATTTCGCGGTAATATCCGACCAGCCCGGTGACCATGCTGACACCGGTGCTGGTCAGGGCGGGATCGGTGTAAACCAACACCAGAAAATCACCGACCTGACCATCGGCCAGGGCGCCATCGACGGCGGGCGAGCCGGTGGTGCGCGTGTTGAAGTCCTGATAGAGCATGAAAAAATTAGCCGTGACGGCATCCGAGTCCATCTTGTTGGTGAAGCTGCGAATGTCCCGGTTGATCATGAGCCGGGCCCGATCGGCGTAATACATCTTCAGCCCCTGCTGCAGAAAGGCGACGATGCCGATGCTGGCCAGCCCGAGGATCGTCACGGCCATCAGGATCTCCACCATGGTGAAGCCGCGGTTGATTCTGCGCACGATAAGGAAACTGGTTTTCATGGTGGATCAAAAGGTCTGGACGGCGGAACGAATCGCGCGGACAGAGTCCGTGACATATTTGACGCGGCCTCCGTCCAAGTATTGCCAGGTATAGACGAGGAGAATGCCATAGGCTTTGCACTTCGGTGACGCCGTAGGCGTAAGGTCCGAGATCTGAACCCAGAAGTTCATCCGGAGATCCGTTTTCCTCGGGACGGTGGTGGGATACGGGGTCAGAGTGGTATTAGCACCCGGCCAAATCGTGGCCCAAGTGGTGGTCCCGGCTACCACCTGGGTGTCCATGTCGAAGGTTTGCAGATTGTCCACCACGCCGGTGGGAGTGGTGCCGGGCGTGGCACCGGTCAGCGTGGCGATCGACACGGTGGAGGGGGTGGTCATCAGTTCGACGTTAACGTCGATTTGATCCTTCATGGTGGGCAGTTCGAATGAGTTCGAAAGGTTCGGGGTGTTCTGCGGGTCCGAGGGGCTCGCGTTGACGAACTGCTGCAACGGCATGTTCTTCAGTTGTTCGATGTAACCTTGCACAATGGTGATGGCGCAATTTTGCGCGACACTGGCGGAGGCCAGCCGGCGGGTTTGCATGAACGCGGCGAGGACGCCGGCGATCATGATCGACATGACGCCCATTGCGGTCGCCACCTCGACGAGCGTCATGGCAGAGTGCGGGCAACGCGAGAGCTGGGAAGGAGGTTTGGTCACAGTTGAAGGGGTGAAGTCCAAACCTTACCAGAAACGACTGACTTTACCTAGTGCAACATGGCATGAAAACGGCCCCTAGTGGCTGGAGTCATTTGGCCCTAGTTTCGAGAGGGTGGGCGCGTGGCTGGTTGCATCCAATCGCGCCGGCAAAGCACTTTATCGAGTTGGATCGCCGTGCGCGTGAGGGTGAAGCGGGAGCTGATACCAACGTCTGTCAATATTTGGACTGTCATGGCGAGGAGCGAAGCGACGAAGCCATCCAGCTGGATCGCCACGGCGCGCTTCGCGCACCTCGCGATGACAAAAGTCTAATACACAACAGCCGGCGGTATGAGAGAGGCAAAAGCGGGATCAAAGTCGGCGGCGCGATAGGTGTAGGTGACCGGGGTGGCGGGATCGGGGGCGTAGGCGTTGATCGTGGTCCATTCATTCGCTGTGGGTCCGATACCCCGAAGCTTGCTTCGGCTTGGTTGGACGGACGGGTTTAAGCGCGAATTGCATTATGGTCGGATGAGTTTGCGGCGGTCTTGTCAAATGCCCCGGGGCTTGCCCAGGGGATTTTTACTGAGCCGCATCTTTTCGATTTCGCTTGGCATCATTTGAGAGGCGAGGGAGAGGTTGCGGGCGCTGTCGACGGAGAGGAATCCGCGCTGCATCGTCGTGATGGAGGTCGTGATCGAGAACGCCATGATCATCACGCCCATCATGACCTCGACGATCGTGAATCCGGCGGCGCGGGGAGGGCGCAAACCAACCGCTGGCGGACCCGAATCACGGGACGGCGCTGGCGAGGCTGTATGCATGAAAGGGTGCGTTGATTTCCGGAGATCTTACGCCACACCGAACGTTCCGGTGATGCCACCAGCGATGGACCTTTTGGTGGGCGCTCAGAAGTAGGAAGCGTAGGTGTCGCGATCCGTCTTGTTGACGAGCTCGCGCCATTTGGACGGGTTGAAACTGCCGGTGTTTCCCTTGCGTCCGAGGTTTTCGTCGTAGTGAAACGCATCGTTGCCCGTCATGGTGACGCTGTAGGCCACGAATGAGCCATAGATGGAACCGCTGTTGCCGCCGCCTTTCGCGCTCAGGCTGGCGTTGGGCGCGTAGCACGTGCAGGCAAGGCTGCCATTGCCACTGATGGTGATGGTTTGCGCCGCTATGCCGCCGTTGGTCGCCGGGTCCGTGGTGTTCGTGCCCCAGATCTGAATGGAGTCGGTTGCAGTGGTGCTGTTGCCATTCACGATGCCGGTGCCGGCGATGGTGATATTCGCCTGCGTGTAGATGTCGAGGTGGCCGCCCGACTCCACCTCGATCTTGGAGGAATTACCTGTAATCTTGATGGCGTCGCCGCCCGTCAGGGTGCTGAAAAGCAACACAACTTTTTTGTCGGCGGAAACCTTCAGGACCTTTGAGTTGCCACTGAGTGTCACATCCGTGACGCTGTAATAATATGTATCCCCTGTGATCGTGTCGGTGCCGCGCGGCAGCGTGAGGTCGTTCGTAACCGACCCAAGGAGGGTGGGGACGGTCGCAGGGTTGGGCGTGACGACGGCAGGAAGATTGGCGGTGAAATTGCCGGAGATGCTATTGGTGGCTTTGGTGCCGGCAGCGGTGCCGAAAGGTCCGACACTGCCCTGCGGGCCGACGGTAATCAAGGAGGTGGAGGAGCCGCCGACTGAGGCGGATCCCCAGATGTTGGCGTTGCCCACGGCGTCCGTGGCGGTGATGTTGACGGCGGCGATGCTGCCGTTGTCGTCCTTGACTGCGGCGCTGTAGCCGACGGGGGTGGCGCGGATGGTGCCGGTGCTGTCGTAAGCGGAATCCCAGCTATCGACGCTGGCGTTATTGCCGCTGAAACTAAGGCCATTGCGGCCCACGAGGCCCTTAGCGAAAAGCGACCGTTGCGCAATGCCGGAGACTTCCACCATTTTGTAGATCGGCGGGCCGCTGGCGGGGACTACAATCCCCTTGGCTACGACGAGCGGGCTGCTGCCGGCGTAATTTTGCACGTGAACCATTACTTGCCCGGTGACACCATGAGGCAGCGTAATGCTGGTGCTAAACGTGGCGATCACGTCGGTCGCGCTGTTTGGCGCGGCCGTCCACGGACTGGGCCAGGTAGTCGAATTCGTGTTAATTTGGGCCATCGCCAGCTCAAGGCCGGATTCGGTCAGGTTCATGGCCTGGTTGGCGTAGAACGCGCGCTGCGCGAGGTTGAGCGCGGTCACGGACAGTCTGAGGTAGCTGGTCAGCACGATCGAAATGACGGCGGCGAAGACCATGGCCACCAGCAAAAGGGACCCGCGCTGGCTGCGAAAACGGTTGGATGATTTCATGGGATTGTCAGTGCTTGTTACGGAGGATATAGCGGGCCGAGACCACGAGGTTGGTCGCGGCCACAATGGCTGTGCTCGTGGAGCCCCGCTCGCTGCCTTGCTTTCTCAATGTCAGGTGAATTTGCAATTGGTCGGTATTGGCGCTGGAGGTCGCTTGGACGCCGGTCGCGCCGCCGGCCTGCCAGCGATCGAACTGAAATGTCTGCACGTTGCGGATGAGCGTGGTGGTGGTGCTCGTCGTCGTCACCCCCGAGCTGTTAGTCAGAACTTCGCGCCGGAGGACGCACTGGTAGGTCGCACTACTACGATCCGTCGTGGCGTCCCACCAGTAGGTGATCGTATCGGCATAAGCGTCGGAAGCGACGTGGGGAATCGTTAGCGCGACATTGGTGTTATCGGTCCAGGCGATCGCACTCGCCATGCGGGAATCTTCGCTAAAACGCTCGAGCCCTCGGCGCGCCTGGTCCTCCATGTCGACGTAATTGTAGAGCAAGGTGCCGCTCCGGGTAATCATGCCGAAGCAGGATAGCAGCCCCAGCATGACGAACGAGCCGATGGTCGCACAGATCATGACCTCGACGAGCGTGAAGCCTGCGTGCTTCTGGGCGGGACGACTAGCGGATGAGGTAATCATGGATGCCGTTCTGTCCGTAGTAGCTGGAATATTTGACCGAGTGCAAACGGCCATCGATGCCGGTCCACGTGGCCGTTAGGTCGAGCATCTTCATCGACGCGCTGATGTCGGTGATATTGCGCGTAATCGTAAAGCGGCTGACCATGGCGATAGCGGCAGGATCAGCGTTGGTGAACGAGGCGTCGAGGGTCACATTGCCGGCCGTATTATTGTTCGTCGCCTCCAGTGAAGCGATGGAGTTTTGCGGGCTCGTGGCGTTCCACGGTAGCATGCGCATGTCTTCCATCACACTCTGCAGGAGTTGCGCGGCGATGGTCGTGTTGCGGGCGGTGTCCATCCCGCGTAATCCCATCTGCAGCACCGTGAGGGACGTCATGATGCCAAACGCCATGACCATTACCGCCATCGAAAGCTCGAAGATCGTAAACCCGTTTTGGCCGCGGCCACGGCGAAGGCTGAGAGATTTCATCGCGCCGTGATAGTAGCGAAGAATCGCAGCAAGGGGAAGGGCCCTTTGGCCGGAAAATCGACCCTACCGGGATAGAACTGAATGGCCCTAGACGCGGCGCTTCCTGACAAAACCCTTGACTCTCCTTCTGGCGTTTGAGTCTTTGGCCGGCTCCAACCACTCTATCGACCATGGCCAACACTAAATCTGCCATCAAAGCCGCGCGCAAAGCCGTGCGCCTCACCACTCGCAACGCGGGCGTTAAGACGCGCCTTAAGACGCTGCACAAGAAGCTGAACGTCGCCATCGCCGCCAAGGACGTCGCGGTGACCAAGGCCGCGGCGGTCGCTTACGTTTCAGCGATGGACAAGGCGGTGAAGTCCGGTGTCGTGCACAAGAACGCCGCCTCCCGCGCGAAGGCGCACGCCGCGAAGCACCTGTTCGCGAAGTAAGCCGGGCGCTTTTTCTTGCCCGTTTTTTTGACCCCGCGAGCCTTGGGCCGCGGGGTTTTGTTTTTGGGCACACGGGCGCGCCGCGCCCGCTTCGCCGAACTTGCGGCCGGGACGCTGGCGCTCCCATCATCCGGATCCATCCGTGGTCTCTCCTCCCGCCAACGTCCGCCGCCATTTTCTCCCGTGGGACCGGCCGCTGCTGCCGCAGGCGGTCGCGTGGCTCGCGGGCCCGTGGGCGGGCGGCGGCCCGCTCAATTTGTCGGACACGCTCGTCGTGGTGTCCACCCGGCAGGCGGGCCGGCGGCTGCGCGAGGCGCTCGCGGTGCACGCGGCGACGCAACGGCAGGCGGTGTTTCCGCCCCGCGTCTTGACCCCCGAATCATTGCTCACGGTGGAGGCGGACGAAGGCCCGGCCACCCGGTTGGAGTCGCTGCTCGCTTGGACGGAAATTTTCCGCGGGCTCGAACTTGAAAACTTCCGCGACGTGTTTCCGGTCGATCCGCCCGCGCGGAATTTTGCGTGGGCCCTGCGGCTCGCGCAGGAGTTCGCGCGGCTCCAGGGCTCGCTGGGCGAGGCCGGGCTGCGGCTGAGTGAGGTGGCGGCGCGGGCCGGCGAAAATTTTTCCGAAACGGAGCGGTGGCGGCAGCTGGCCGAGCTTGAACGGTGGCACACCGCGCAGCTGGCCGCGCGGGATCGGCGCGATGCGTCGGCCGCGAAAATCGCGCGCGCCCACGCGCCGGTCTTGCCGGAGGGCATCACCCGCATCGTCGTGCTCGCCACGCCCGACCCGTTGCCGCTGGCGCTGCCGGCGCTCGCGGCGCACGCGCGGGTGGTGCCGGTGGAGGTAGTGGTGTTTGCCCCGGCGGCCGAAGCCGCGGCGTTCGACGGCTGGGGCCGGCCGCTGGCGGACGCGTGGACGCGGCGGGAACTGGTGCTGCCGGAGTTTGAGTCGCACGTGCGGCTCTGCGCCGATTCTGTGGCACAGGCGGAGAGCGCCATCGCGGTGGCGCGAGGTTATGACGAGCCCGAGGGTGTGCTCGGGGTGGGCGTAGCGGATGCGGCGGTGCTGCCGGCGCTCGAAACCGGCCTGCGGCACGCCGGTCTCGCGGGGTTCAATCCCGAGGGCCGTTTACGTCACGGTGATGGGCTCTACCAATTGCTCGCGGCGCTGGCGGCGCTGGCGCGCGAAGCTTCGTTCGCGACGGTCGCAGCGCTCGCCCGCTGCCCGGATTTTCTGGAATTTCTCGTCGGCCGCGGTGGCGCAGGTTTTTCGGCGGCGGGATTTCTCCTGGAGCTCGATGACTTGCACGCGGCGCACCTGCCGCCGGATCTGGCCGAGGCGCGCCGACAGGCGCCGGCCAATGCGGGACTGGCGGCGATCGCTGACTTGCGAGCAACCCTGACGGCGGGCGTGTTTCCCGAAAATGCCGCGGCCGCACTCGCCGCGATTTTTGCCCGGCGGCGTTTCGAGCTCAGCCGGCCCGACGACGCGCTGGCGGCCGAGGCGGCCGAAAGGTGGACCGAGGTGATGCGCGAAGTGCGGGCCGCCGCGGCGAAATTTGCCGGCGTGACGAATGAGGAATGGTGGGAGGTCGCGTTGCGGATTTATGGCGAGAGCAAACGCACGGATGAAAAACCCGCCGGCGCGATTGAACTGCAAGGCTGGCTCGAGCTCCTGTGGGAGGATGCACCGCATCTCGTGGTCGCGGGCCTGAACGACGGCGCGGTGCCGGACGCGGTGGTGGGCGATCCCTTTCTGCCGGAGTCGCTGCGCGAGCGGCTCGGCTTGAAAACCAACGCCGCGCGCTTCGCGCGTGATGCCTATCTGCTGCAAGCGCTGGCGGCGTGCCGCGCGCAGGGTGGCCGGCTCGACCTGCTGCTCGGGAAGACCTCGGCCGCGGGCGACCCGCTGCGTCCGTCGCGGCTGCTGCTGCGGTGTGTCGACGCCGAGCTGCCGCGGCGGATTGAGTTTCTTTTTGGCCCGCTGACCGCGGCGCGCGCGACTCCGGCGTGGCGCCGCGCGTGGCAACTCCAGCCGCCGCGGGTCGCCGCGCCGGGCCGCGTGGCGGTGACGGCGCTGCGCGCGTGGCTCGAGTGTCCGTTCCGGTTTTATCTCGCGCGCGTGCGTCGCCTGAAGTCGGTCGATCCGGCGAAGTCCGAACTCAACGAGCTGGACTTCGGCACGCTCTGCCACGCGGCGCTCGAAGCGATGGGGCAGGAGCGGGCGCTGCGCGACTGCACGGACGCGCCGGAGCTGCAGAAATTTCTCCTCGCGGCGCTCGACCGGGAGGCGGCGCGGCGCTTCGGGGCGGCGCTGACGCTGCCGCTCATCGTGCAGCTGGAGTCGGCCCGCCAGCGGTTGGCGCGCGCGGCTGACGTGCAGGCGCGGACGCGCGCCGAGGGCTGGGTGATCGCGGGCGTGGAGCGGAAATTCGAACTCACGGTCGGCGGCCTGATCGTGAGCGGCCAGATCGACCGCCTCGACCGGCACGAGCGGACGGGCGTGGTCCGCGTGCTCGACTACAAAACGTCGGACCAACCGGTGACGCCGGCCGACGCGCATTTGCGCGGGGTCCGGCGGGACGAAGTGCCGCCGGAGTTTGCGCGCTGCACCGCTGGGGGCGAGCGCGAGCAGGTGTGGCGCGATCTCCAACTGCCGCTCTATCTGCGGGCCATCGCGGCGGAGTTTCCGGGCGAGAACGAGTGCGGTTACTTCAACTTGCCGAAGGCGGCGACGGAGACGGGGCTGGCGCTTTGGGACGGCGACTCGCGCGGGCTGGCGGAGTCGGCCTGGCGCTGCGCCGAGGGCGTGGCGGCGGCGATTCAGGCCGGCGCGTTCTGGCCCCCGAACGAGAAGGTGCGGGCCGATTACGACGAGTTTGCCGCGTTGTTTCATCACGGCGTGGCCGAGAGCGTGGCGTGGCCGGAGGCGGCACCATGACGGCCATCGGCCATGTGATGATCCTCGCCTCGGCGGGGTCGGGCAAAACCTATGCGCTGACGAATCGTTTTGTGCGGCTGCTGGCGCTGGGCGCGAAACCCGAGCGCATCGTGGCGCTGACCTTTACGCGCAAGGCGGCGGGCGAGTTCTTCGACGAAATTCTCCACAAGCTCGCGCGCGCGGCGCGGGAACCCGGCTACGCGGCGCAGCTGGCCGGGGACATCGAGGTGCGCCCGCTGGGCCCGGCGGACTTCCTGAAAATGCTGCGCACCGTGGTCGAGGCGATGCCGCGGCTGCGGCTCGGCACGCTGGATGGATTCTTCGCGCGCATCGCGGCTAATTTTCCGCTGGAACTGGGGCTCGCGGGCGAGTTCGAGATTCTGCTGGAGCACGCCGCGCGGCTGGAGCGCGGGCGGGTGTTGCGGCGGATGTTTGCCCGGGTGGGGGAGCTCGCCGAGGCCCAGCGGGAGTTCATCGAGGCGTTCAAGCGAGCGACGTTCGGGGCGGACGAGAAGCGGCTCGGCGCGCAGCTCGACCGGTTCATCGACCAGCATCAGGAAATTTTTCTCACGGCGCCGGAGCGGGACCGCTGGGGCAATCCGGCCCGCGTCTGGCCCGCCGGGAGCGAGTGGCTCGGGGCCAGCGCGCAGCGCGTCGCCGCCGCGCGGGAGCTGCGCGCCGCCCTGGCGCCAAGCGAGTGGAATGACCAGCAGCGCGCGCGGTGGGACGCGTTTTTCGCGGAACTGGCGGAGTGGTCGCCGGGGGCGCCGATGGGCGACGCGCTGGAGTATCTCGTCAAGAATGCCCTCAAGGCGTGGCCGGACCTGGCGGAAATCATGGTGGAGCGAAAAAAACAGGCGTTGCCGGCGGCGGCGGGCCACGCGTTGCGCCGGCTCCTCCAGGCGATCATCGGCGCCGAGTTGGCGCGGCGGCTGGAAATTACGCGGGGAATTTACGCGGTGCTCGGCAGCTACGAGGCGGTTTACCACGACGCGGTGCGGCGGGCCGGCAAGCTCACGTTTGGCGACGTGCAGCGGCTGCTGCTGCCGGGCCAGGGCGGGGCGCGGACGCTGTCGCGCGAGGCGACGGACGCGAACCGGCTCTTCATCGACTTCCGCCTCGACGCGGAAATCGACCACTGGCTGCTCGATGAATTTCAGGACACGAGCTTTGGCCAGTGGTCGGTGCTGAAGAACTTGATCGACGAGGCGGTGCAGGATCCGACGGGCGCGCGAAGTTTTTTCTACGTCGGCGATGTGAAACAGTCGGTCTTCGCGTGGCGCGGGGGCGACCCACGGCTATTCCGCGAGATTTTCGACCACTATAACGCGGCGCTGCCCGGCCGCATCGCGGAGCAGTATCTGGTGAAATCTTTCCGCTCGGGTCCACCGGTGATTGTGCTGGTCAACGCGGTGTTCGGCGCCGCGCCCGTGATCGCGGAGTTGTTTCCCGGCCAGGCGGCCGCGGATTGGAGCCGCGAATGGCGGAACCATGAGTCGGCCAAGCCGTCGCTCGGCGGACACGCGGCGCTGCTGCACGCGGCCGACGAGGAGGAGCGGTTCGCGACGGCGCTCCGGCTGCTCCATGAGATCGAGCCACTCGCACGCGGGCTCACGTGTGCGCTGCTCGTGCAGAAAAACGCCACGGCCACGCGGCTCGCGGATTATCTCCGTCAGGAGGGCGGGCTCCCCGCGGTGGCGGAGTCGGATCTCCACGTGTGCCGGGACAACCCGCTCGGCGCGGTGCTGCTCGCACTCGTGAAAGCCGCGGCCCATCCGGGCGACACGCTCGCGCAGGAGCAGCTGCAGATGACGCCGCTCGGGGCCGTGCTCGCGGCGGAAAACCTGGCCACCCCCGAAGCGCTGACGCGCCGGCTGCTCGGGCAGATTCATGCGGAGGGATTTGAACGCACGATGGACGCGTGGCTGCGCCGCCTCGAGCCCCGGCTTGCGGCGGACGATGCGTTCAGCCGCGAGCGCGCGCGGCAGTTCACGGCGGCGGCGGGGCAATTCGATGCGACGGGCAGTCGCGAGGTCGCGGAGTTCATCGAGTTCATGGAGCACCACACGGTGCGGGAGGCGGACACCGCGGCGGTCGTGCGCGTGATGACGGTGCATAAGGCGAAGGGCCTCGGCTTCGACCTCGTGATCCTGCCCGATCTCGAAGGCACGAAACTCGCCGCGCGGCGCGAAGGCCTCGCGGTGCAGCGGGCGGCGGACCGCTCGGTCGAGTGGGTGCTCGATCTGCCGGCGAAACTTTTTTCCGACCAGGATGCCGTGCTCGCCGCGCATGGGCGCGCGGCGGAGGCGGACGCGTGCTACGAGAATCTGTCGCTGCTCTATGTGGCGATGACGCGGGCGAAGCGGGCGATGTATCTCATCACAAAGCCGCCGGGCAAATCGACCTCGCGCAATTTTCCGAAATTGCTCGCCGAGACCCTGGGCGGGGAAAGCGGGACGATCCGCGTGGGGAAATTGGAGCTGACCGGCGCGGTGGCCGAGGGCGACGGCGTCTGGCACACGCGCGTCCCGCCGCCCCCGGCGCCGCCGCTGCCTCCAGTCGAGGGGGCGCGGCTCGACCCGCGAGCGGTCCGGAAATCGCCGCGGTGGCCGTCGCGCCGCCCCTCGGACGAAAAGTCCGGCGGATGGGACGCGGCCAGAATCTTTGAACTGGGCGGGGCCGACGGCGCGGCGGAATTCGGCCAGGCGGTGCATGCGCGTTTCGCCGAGGTGGAATGGGCGGGTGCGGCGGAGGGGAAAATATTTGCCGCGAAGTGGAACGCCCGCGGCGCCGCGGGCGAGGAAGCGCTGGCGTGTCTGCGGGCGCCGGAGCTGGCGGTCGTGTGGGCACGGCCCGCGGCGCCGGCCGAGGTGTGGCGCGAGCGGGCGTTTGAGGTCGTGCTGGAGGGCACGTGGGTCACCGGGGTCTTTGATCGCGTGGTGCTGGAGCGCGACGCGGCCGGGCGGGCCGTGCGGGCGACGGTGTATGATTTCAAGACCGACCGGGTCGCCGCCGACCGGGACATCGCGGCGGCGGTGGCGCGGCACGCGGGGCAGTTGAAGCTGTATCGGCGCGTGGCGGCGGTGCTCGCGGGCCTGGAGGTCAAGGCGGTCGGGTGCGAACTGGTGTTCACGCGCCGGCGGCGGCGGGCCGTGGTGCCCGGCTAACGGCGGCGCAAAATTCTGGCTTTACAGCGCGACGGGCGCCACGCACGTTCGCTCCTCCACCTATGGGCAATCTCAAAAAGAAACGTCGTCTGAAGATGAACAAGCACAAGCGTCGGAAGCGCTTGAAGGCAAACCGCCACAAAAAGCGCACGTGGCAGAAGTGAGCCACGCGGTTTTCGCCGCGCCGGTTCTCCGCATTCTCCAACCCGCTGCAGCTCGCGGCGGGTTTTTATTTTCCGGTCCTGAGGGGCGAGCGATGGTTGGCGCCGGCGCTGGTGAAGGTGCAGGGGACCGCCGGGTCGGTTCTGGCCCGGCCGCCGGCTTTTCGCAGGAAGGGTCGGCGGGCGAAGTCGACTGGAATGTTCGTGCGGAATTCTCCGCCACGACCACGAACGGCGGTGGCGGCAAGCAAGAAAAGGTAAATGGCGGCCAGCACGAGGGTAAGGGCGTGGTTTAGTCTTGTCACGGGGGGGGGGTATTTGGGACTTTCGCGCTCACTTTGCGATTGCCGGATTCGGCGCTCGCGCCGGCATTTCCAAAAAACACCCTACCGACCTTTCCTTCGCAACCTAGCCCCGCCAACCTGCCCCAGCGATCGCATGCTTTTTTCCCAGAAAACCAAAGGGTTTTTCGTCGAGCTGAATGACAATGCGGTCATGCTGGCGCGCACCTCGGCCGCGGTGGCGCCGTTCACCGTTGAGGACATGCGGGAGTGTCCCACGGGTGATGCCGCGGCGCTGGAGGAAGCGATCAAGCAAATCCAGCCGAAGAAACCCCCCAGCGGCTACCTGCATGCCACGGTCAGCACCTATCCGGCGAAGCGCCTCGTCCGCCGGCATTCGCTGGAACTGAAGCGGGTGAAGGAACCGGCTTATTTTCCGGAGGTTTTTTCCCAGCAGTTTCGCGTCGAGCTGGACAAATTTACGATCGTGATTCTAAATGCCAACGACGGGACGGACTACGATCTCATCAAGGCGACGCAGAAGGATGTGCTGTTCTGCGGACTGCCCAACGATGACGTCGTCGCGACGCAGACGGCCCTGCTCGCGGCGGGCATTTATCCGGAGCGTTTCGAACTCGGTTCGGTGTCGTTGCTGGGTGGCGTCGCGGACTGCCTGGCGTTTACCAAGTCGAAAACACCCACGCTGGTGCTGGAGATCGGCGCGGATTCGACGCATTCGTTCATCGTGTCATCGGCGGGGGTCGAGGCCTCGCGGCCGATCCCCCAGGGGCTCGAAGCCATGGTGCCGATCGTGCAAAAGGAGCTGGGCCTGAAAGACGAGGAGTCGGCGAAGAAACTATTTTATTCGAACACCTTCGATTTCACCGGCATGGGTCCGCTCCTCGTCAAGAAACTCCTGAAGGAACTGCAGTCCTCGATCGGCTTCTACGAGGTGCAGACCGGTCAGTCGGTCGGCCAGGTGCTGTGCACCCAACTCTCCCCGAAGCTGGCGTGGCTTGACCCCGCCATCGCCACGGCGCTCGGCATCAGCGGGCTCAAGCTCGATCCGGGCCCCTGGCTGCAGTCGCGGCAGGTCACGCTACCCGACGCGCTCGCCAAGAATGCCCAGGACATCCGCTGGTTCGGCCTGCTCAGCCTGATGGCCAACTACCACGCGAACCCTCCCACCCATGCTGTCCCTGCTGAAGAAAAAAAGTGACGCCAGCGCCGAGCCGGCGGTGCCCGCGTGGCACCCGAATTTCCGCAACTACGAAAAGTTGCCGGACATCAAGGTCGTGCGCACCGCGTTTTTCGTCAACGGCGCGGCCGTCTCCCTCGCGCTGGCGCTCGGCATCAATTTCGGCTTTCAGGAGTGGCAGCTGCATGTGCTGCACAACCAGATCGTCGACTGGCAACGCCAGATCGATCACGACCAGAAGGAGAGCAACCAGGCGGTTGCGCTCTTCAAGAAATTCCAGGCCGAAGAGGTCAAGATCATTGAAGTGGAGACGTTCGTCCGGTCCAAGCCCGTCGTGTCCGAGTTGCTCTTCCGCCTGGGCCAGACCCTGCCGGCCAACATCGCGATCGACAGCCTCGACCTGCGCGAAAACGGCCTCTCGCTCCATCTCACCGTCCGCGGCGCGCCGGATACGGCCGCCGGCTACGCCCACGCCTATCTCGAACAACTCCGCGCCGACAAGGAGTTCACGCGGTTCGATGATTTCCAGATGCCCAACGTAGTGCGCAATACGACGACCGGCCGTCTCTCGGTCGATGTGTTCATGCGCCTGCGAGCTCCCGCGAAGAAGCCATGACCAACGAGGAACTATTCGCCCTGCTGAAGAAGAACCCGGTCAGCGTTGGCTGCGGCGCGCTGAGCCTGGCGCTGGCCGCCGGCATTTATTTTCGGGGCGGCGTGTTGCCCGATCACGAGGCGGAGCTGGCGCAAAAATCCGCCGAGGGCAAGCGCTTGGCGGCCAACGTCAAGTATGCCGCGCAATTGAAAGAACAGCTTGCGGCCGTCGTGCAGGCGAACAAGGAGATCGAGCGGCGCCTCGTCCGCGGCAGCCAGATCGCGATCAACCAACAGTATTTTTATAAACTTGAAGCCGAGACCGGCACCAAGGTCACCATCCAGCAGTCGCCCATCTCGCCGGTGCGCGGCGGGGTGAAGACTGTGTTTGCGTCGGTGCCTTTCTCGGCGACCGTGGCGGGCAGCTACTCTCAGTTGGTCGATTTCCTTCTCCGCCTCGAGGGTCAGGCGCACTACTGCCGCGTGACGAGTGCTTCGTGCAGTGTCCCGCTCACCGCGCGCAACTCGGCGATGAGCCTCACGATCAGCCTCGAACTTCTCGGCCTGCCATGAACCCTGCCCGCCTCACTGCCGCCGTCTTGCTCGTCCTCGGATCTTTTCCGCTGCACGCCGCTGCCCCGGCCGCGCCCGCTTCCGATCTCCTCCCCGCCGAAAAGCGCCGGGTTACGGTCGAGCTGGCCCAGCGCCTCACCCGCCCGCCGGCGCCGGTGCCGGCGCCGGCCGATCTCGTGTCTCCCTTTAATCCCGCCGGATTTGAGCAGCCTGATCCCGAGGAAGTGCGCGCGGCCGCGGCAGACTCCGCCAAGGCCGGCGGGGCCGGTGGCGTTCCCGCCGGGGGCGGCGAGGGGGCGGGCCCGGCCCAACCCGTCCGCCAGACCGGGGATCGCGAGACGCTCGAGGCGATCGCGCCGCGCATCATGGGCACGGCCATGATTGAATTTGCCGGGAAGCGCATGCTGCTGATCGGGAAAAACCGCTTCGAAGTCGGCGCGCACTTTACCGTCACCTACAACGGCCAGGAGGTAGACCTCGAACTCCTCGCCATCGATCGCACCACCTTTACCCTTCGTCTCAACCACGAAGAAATCACTCGGCTTATCAAACCCGGAAAGTCCCCATGAGCACACGCCACTTCCTCCCGTCCTTACTCGTCGCCCTGCTGGCCTCTTCGTCCGCCTTGGCGGCGGCCCAAGAACCAAACACGCCAGCCGCCGCCGCCGCGCCCGCCGCCGCTCCGGGCACGCCAGCCCTCCCGGGCGACGCCAGCAAACTCGCGGACAAGCCCGCCGCGAGCGACTCCACGGCCAAGCCCGAGGATGCCGCCAAAGGCGTCGCGACCAAGGGCAAGGACGCGACCGGCAAGGACACCCTCTCCGTCGATTTCCCCGACGAAGACATTCGCAACATCCTCCGCAACGTCGCCGATCTCTTCGAACTCAACCTCGTCATGCCCGAGGCCCTGCAGGGCAAGACCTCGATCAAGCTCCGCGACGTCACGTGGCGGCAGATTTTCCAAAACGTGCTCGGTCCCGTCAACTACACCGCCGTCGAGGAAGGCAACATCATCAAGATTGTCACCAATGATAGCCTCACGCAGGAGCCCGTCACGACCGAGGTTTTCTTGATCAACTACGCCAAGGCCGCGGACATCATGCCCACCATTACCTCGCTCGTCGAGGCGGCCTCGGGCGGGAAAATCATGGTTGATGTCCGCAGCAACAGCCTGGTGATCACCGAGCGCCCCACGCGCATGCAGCGCATCAAGCAGATCGTCGAGCAACTCGACAAGGCCACCGACCAGGTGATGATCGAGTCCAAGTTCATCGAAGTCACGAACAGCGACGTGCGGAACCTCGGCGTCAACTGGTCCTCCCTCCAGAATTTCAACCTCAGCGCCGGCCCGCTCACGGGCAATATCAGCCGCACCCGTGGCCAGACCGAGGCCGACGGCTTCGACCGGTCCAAAGGTTCCACTGGCACCAACACCACCGGCACCAATGCCTCCAACACTGTCACCACCAGCGGCACCACGTCCGGCGGCTCCAACACCACCAGCAGTGTGACCTCGGCCAATGGCAGCCCCACTGCCACGTCGACCACCGGCACCAACGGCGCCCTTACGAACGGCACCACCACCACCGGCGTCACCGGCACCACCGGCACCGTCAGCGACACTCTCAACAGCACGCTTAATTTCCTCAACAACGTGGCGAACAACGGGGGCACCAGTCGCGCCCTCCAATCCGTCTTTAACGCCGACCAGTTCAAACTCGTCCTCAGCGCCCTCCAGTCGCAGAACGACGTCAAGATCGTCTCCAATCCCACGATCGTCACGCTCAACAACACGGAGGCTTCCATCAACGTTGGTGAGTCCAACCCGATCCCCAAATATCAATACAACCAGCAGACGGGCGGCTTCGAGGTCGCCGGCTTCGACTACAAGGACATCGGCATCAACCTCAAGGTTACTCCGCAGGTCAACGGCCGCGGCACCATCAAGCTCACGCTTTCGCCCGAGGTCAGCCAGAAGAACGGCACCGCGACCTTCGGCATCGCCCAGATCCCGATCATCGCCACCCGCAAGGCCACCACGACGATCATGCTCAAGGATGGATTTACGATGGGCATCGGCGGCATGCTGACCACGCAAAGCACCAAGGTTAATACCAAGGTGCCGCTCTTCGGCTCCATACCCGGGCTCGGCCGCCTGTTCCGCTCGGACAGCAAGGATGAGCAGGTGAGAAATCTCATCATCTTCATCACGGCGAAGACGGTGCCCGCCGAGGGAGCCCCAGTCGAGATGCTCTTCGAATCCGAACGCGTCCGGCAGCTTAACATCAAACGCGAGGATCTCCCGGGCTACCGCGATGGCTCGAGTCCCTTTCAGCCCTCCACCGCCAAACCTGGCGAGTCAAAAACTGGCGAAACTCCGCCCGCAAAGAAACCGTTCTTCCGTCTGACCACACCTGAGGACAAGAAATGATCGCCCCGCGCCGTAACTTTCAACCACGAGGTGCAACCATGAAACCTTGGCTCAGATTTTTCCTCGGCTCCGCGCTGGCGGTGTTCGCTGCGGCGTTCGCTCACGCCCAAACCTTGAGTCCCACCGGCGTTTCGGTTTCGCCAAGCTCCGCGTTGCCTGGAGATTCGATCACGATTACGGTCGCTGTAAGGAACTCCGACACCACAACTAATTTCCTCGGCACCGCGTCTTTTTCGGTGGTGTTCACGAATCTTGTGACCGGAAGCACCATTACGCGCGCCACTGCAGGGCAGATATCGCCGGTTGGAGGGTTGGTTTCAAAAGGTGTGGCGGATCCAGCGACGGGCCAGATCACACCAGGCACTGGCTCATTCACTTTTGCTACCACCGTCCCGACGCAGACCTCGGAATCGGGCGGCTATGCCGCGACCGCAACTATGGCCGCGATTACGGGAGGAGCTGGCGCGCCCTCATCGTTTTCGGTCAGCACCGCTGCCCTCACTGTCACCGGCAAGCCGGATCTCCAAATCACCGCTCTGTCGTATGCCGCGGGCACTTCCTATGTTGGCGGCAACGTCATCCCCAACATGTCGCTCAGCTATACGAACAACCCCTCAACCAACGGCACTGCCAATGTGCCCTATACCCCAGGCATCAATGGCCATGCCTCTTTCGTTCGCATTCAGGTCGTGTTGTCGAGCAATCCCACCTTTGGCGACGCGGACGATTTCCAACTCACGATAAATGACATCAGCGCCGGCGTCTTCGGGTCGAACCAGACGACGGACAACAGAGGCAACCCTGCGGTGTCGTCGGGTTCAGTCACTGGAAATTCCGCTGTGCTTGCGGATGGCTCGTTACACACGTTTACGTGGAACCAGGTCCTGCCCGGCAATTTCTCCGGCTCCTATTACGTCTTGGCGAAGATCGATACACTTAATGTCCTCACGCAAAACGATCCGCCCGCGTTGAACGTCAACGGCAACAATGTCTGGGGCGGCAATACGCTCAATCCCAGCGGCACGCTGATCAACCTCCTGCCGTCGAACTTTCCCACGAGCTACCTCGCCAGCCACGGCACCGGCGTGGCGACCGCGGCCTCCGGCTACAGCGACAATCCCTCGATGACGGCCGACGGCCGTTATGTGGCCTTCGCGTCCGATGCGGCCAACCTCGCTTCCGCCACCGACAACGGTGGCACCGATACCAACGGCGTGCGCGACATCTTTTTCTTCGATAGCCAGACGAGCCTCGTTCACCGGCTCAGTCTCTCCCAGCAGGGAGCCCAGGCCAATGCGGCGTCGAACAATCCCTCCATCAGCAGCGCCAATGGCCGCTACGTCGCGTTCGAGTCGATTGCCAGCAATCTCGTGGTCGGCGACACCAATGGGTTTAGCGACATCTTCGTTGTCGACACGATCACCCACCTCATCTCCCGCGTGAGCGGCGCCAACGCCACCGGTGGTGGGCAGGCCAACAATCCGAGCTTTAAGCCCGCCATCAGCCAGACCGGCCGCTATATCGTATTCCAATCGACCGCGACCAACCTGACCGCGACGCCGACAACGGTCGGCCGAAGCCACATTTACCTCTACAACCGCGACGTTTCGGGTTCCGGCACCTTCGACACGCCTGGCAATACCTCCACCACAATGATAGATGTGACGAGCACCGGCGCCGAGAACAATGGCAACGCCATCCAAGCCGCGATTAGCGCGGACGGCAGTCGTGTGGCCTTTGCGTCGGCAACGCCCATCGGGACCACCAACCTCGTCGCGACGGTGACCACCGCCGGCCGACAGCATGTCTATGTGCGCTCGACCGGGCTTCCCATTCTACCTAACCTGGCCGCCACTGTCACGCTGGGCGCCACCGTCCTAGTCAGTGTTCAGACCACTACGACCATCGAAGGCAACGGAAACAGCCAGACGCCATCGCTGAGCGCCATTGGCAACTACGTCGCCTTCGCGTCGCTGGCCGACGATCTCCTCGGCGTTGGCAATGATAAAAATGGCGTGTCCGATATTTTCGTTTACGACAACACGGGCAGCGGGACCAACGGCAAAGTGACTCGCATGAGCGTTTCCACCGGTGGCGTCGAAGGCTACGATCCCTCGCAGTATACCGTCGGTGGGATTGATTTTCGGCTGGGCAGCATCAATCCGACCATCAGCTCCGATGGTCGCTATGTAGCGTTCGCCTCGCTGGACGCTAATCTCACGACGGGCGATACTAACGGTCAGTATCAAGGCAATGGTGCGACTGGCACTCCCACAGTCGCGGGCGGCGCGATTACCTCTATCGCGGTTGGTGCGGGCGGCACGCAATATAGCCAGGCGTCTCCGCCGCGGGTGGTAATTACCGATCCATCGGGAAGTGGTGCTGTTTACTCCGCGACTGTCAGCGCTGCCGGGGTGGTGACCTCCATCAACGTGGTGGCAGGCCAAACTGGTGCTGGCTATTCGGCAACTCCCAAGGTCGTGATCGCCTCTGATTCCAACAACGCCCTCGATATTTTCGTCCACGACCGCGATGCGAATAACGCCAGCCCCACTGGCGCGGGCGTTCCCGCCAATTACGATACAGTCGCGACGACGACCCAGATGATCAGCGTGAATCCCTTCGGTTATCAGACGAACGGCCCGAGCCTGCTCGGCGTGCCGAGCACCGCGGCGAGCAATATCTATCCGGTCATCAGCGCGAACGGCCGCTTCGTGGCCTTCCCCACTGATGCCGAGAACAACGCCGGCCTCGCATTCGGCGCGACCAATCTGCTCCCGCTCGACAGCAACGGCCTGCGCGACGTCTTCCTCTTCGACCGTCGCACCACGTCGACGATCACGCCGCCCACGCCGCCCACGGTCACGATCACGAGCCCCGGCGCCGCCCCGGTCCTCGTCAACACCGCGGTGCCGCTCACCGCGAGCGCCACGACCACCATCGGCGTCGTATCCAGTGTCCAATTCTTCGTCAATGGCACCCGCCTCGGCACGAGTTCGGTGTTTCCCTACACCCAGACGTGGACGCCCAATGCAGTCGGCACGTTTACGCTCAGCGCGCTTGTGACCGACAGCTTCGGCAACATTGGCGTTTCGGCTAACGTCACCGTCACGGTCAACGCGGCACCCTCCGTCGGCATCACCGACGTCCGTCCGACCGGCAGCCTCGTTCTCGCCCCCGCCGTCGTGAACATTCCGCAGACCATCACCGCAACAGCCGGCGCGTCGAATCCCGGCGCGACGATCGCCAGCGTCCAGTTTTTCGTCAATGGTGTCGCCCTGCCGGCGGGCGTCTTGGCTGCGGGCGTCTGGACCACCTCATGGACTCCGCTGGCGGCCGGCACCTTTACTCTGACGGCGAGGGCCACCGACACCCCCCCTGGAACGCAAACCACCTCGGCGGCCGTCAACGTCACCGTGGTCACGGCCGGCGGCGGCGGTGGTGGTGGCTCCAGCACTCCACCCACCGTTAGTCTCAACCCGTTGCCACCGGCGACCGGCTCGGTCAACTCCCGGATCACGCTCACCGCCACCGCGGCGGCGGTTGGCGTCGGCGGCAGCATCGCGAATGTGCAGTTCTTCGCCAACGGCATTCTCCTCGGCACGGTGACAACCGCACCCTACACCTTCGTCTGGGTGCCTCTGGCACTCGGCAATTACTCGATCACTGCGGTCGCGACCGACAATGTGGGGGCGAGCACCACGTCCGCTGCGGCGACGGTCAACATCAATGGCGTGCTCCTCATTTCAATCAACACGCCCGTGACGGGCTCG
This sequence comes from Opitutus sp., assembly GCA_009695305.1. Lineage (GTDB taxonomy): Bacteria > Verrucomicrobiota > Verrucomicrobiia > Opitutales > Opitutaceae > SIBG01. The sequence goes on from SIBG01000017.1 coordinate 36,785, forward strand.
TCGGTGCCCGTTAACACGCCACAGACCGTGACGGCGACGGCGAGCGTCACCAACGGCACGGTGGTCAGCGTCCAGTTCCTCGCCAACGGCACGTCGATCGGCTCGGCCAGTGCGTTCCCCTACCGGATCGAATGGACGCCAGCTACGCCCGGCACTTACGCGCTCACCGCGGTCGCGATCGACAACACCGGTGCGCAGGCCTTCTCCAGCGCCAGCACCGTGACGGTCAGCACCGGCACCGCGCCCAGTGTGACGATCGCGAGCCCCACGGCCAGCGCCTCCGTCACCACCGGCAGCATCCAGACCATCGTGGCCAACGCCACGGCTGGGGCCGGCACCGGCACCATCGTCAGCGTGCAGTTCTTCGCGAACGGCCTCTCCCTCGGCACCGATACGGTGTTCCCCTACAATCAGACGTGGACGCCGACCGGCACTGGGGCGGTGGCTCTGACGGCGGTGGCGACCGATTCGCTCGGCAATCGCACGACCAGCACCGCCGTCAACGTCACGGTGGCGGGCTTCAGTCCGGGCGCGCCCACGGTTTCGCTCACGGCCCCGCTGGCCGGCGCCTCGCTGCCCGTCGGCGTGGCGACGATCGTCGCCGCCAGCGCGACCGATGCGGACGGCACCATCGCCAGCGTGCAGTTCTTCGCGAACGGCGTTTCGATCGGCGTCAAGAGCGCCTTCCCCTATAACATCGCGTTCACGCCCAACTCGCCGGGCATCTACGTGCTCGCAGCGCAGGCCACCGACAACGCCGGCAATCTTACCACGAGCAGTTCGATCTCGGTCACGGTCAGCGGCGGCACCGCCCCGACCGTTTCGGTGACGGCTCCCGCGGCTTTGACCACCCTCGGCGTCAACACCCCGCAGACGATCACCGCCAGCGCCTCGTCGTCCGGCGGCACGATCACGAGCGTGCAGTTCTTCGTGAACGGCGTCCCGCTCTCCACGGATGCGGCCTTCCCCTATGCGGCCGCCTGGACGCCCTTGGCGCTCGGCACCTACTCCCTCACGGCCCGCGCCACGGACAGTGTCGGCAATATCACCGATTCCGCGCCCATCGTGGTCACCGCGGGATCATCGGCCGCACCCACCGTCGCGGTCACGAATCCTGCCAACGGTAGCGCCTACACCGTCGGCACCTCGCTCAATCTGGCCGCGGACGCCGCGGACTCGGACGGCACGGTCGCCAGCGTCCAATTCTTCGTCAACGGACTGTTGCAGGGCGCCGCTGATCTCATTTCGCCGTATTCCGCCCAGTGGACGGCGGGCTCCACCGGCGTTTACACGATCACGGCCCAAGCCACCGACAACACCGGTAACGTCACGACCAGCGCGCCCATCACCGTCACCATCGGGGCCAACGCCGCGCCCACGGTCGCGCTCACCAGTCCGGCCACCGGCCTCAGTTACGGCCTCGGTAATTCGGTGCTCATCGCCGCCACCGCGGCGGACGCCGATGGCACCGTCGTCAGCGTGCAGTTCTTCGCGAACGGCCAGAATGTCGGCACCGCGTCCGCCGCGCCCTATAATTTCAGTTGGCGCCCCACCGCCGCCGGCGCCTATCGGATCACCGCCGTCGCCACCGATAATGTCGGCAACACCACGACGAGTGCGCTCGTCTCCGTCACGATCACCGCGGCCGCCGCCCCCGTGGCGAGCGTCACCAATCCCGTGGCCGGCGCGACCTACATCGCGGGCAACTCGATTCCCTTCAATGCCACCGCCAGCGGCGGCAACGGACCGATTTCCCAAGTCCAGTTCTTCGTGAACGGCGCGTCGCTCTCGGTGGACAACTCGCAGCCGTATTCCGCCACCTGGACGCCGCTCGCGCCCGGCACCTACAGCCTCCTCGCCGTGGCGACCGATAGCGCCGGCATCTCCTCCAACTCGCCCGCGCTCAACGTCGTCATCGGCGGCAACGCCCCGCCGACGGTCAGCATCACGAGCCCGCCCAGTGGCACCACCGTCATTGGCGGCACCATCGTCAACCTCGTCGCCGCGGCCGCCGATGCCGATGGCACCGTCACCACGGTCCGCTTCCTCGCCAACGGCAACACCGTGGGCACCGCCAGTGCCGCGCCGTTCGTCGCCAGTTGGATTCCGACGGCCGCCGGGACCTACAGCGTGACCGCCCAAGCCAGCGACAATTCGGGCAGTGTCACCAACTCCACCTCCATCGCCGTCACCGTCACCGCGAACCTGTCACCGGTCGTCGCGCTCACGTCGCCCGCCAACGGCACCGCGCTCCGCGCCGGCGCCACCACGACGGTCACGGCCGCCGCCACCGATGCCGACGGCACGATCGCCAGCGTGCAGTTCTTTGCCAACGGCGCGCCCATCGGCGGCGCCGTCACCGCGCTGCCGTATCGCGTGCAATGGACGCCGGCCGCGGAGGGCATCTACCGCCTCACCGCCATCGCCCTCGACAACGCCGGCGCCGGCACCGTCTCGGTTGCCCTCACGGTGCTCGCCGTCAGCGCCACCTCGGGCGGTTCCGACACCGTGTTCACTGGTCCGATTATCGGCGCCGGCGAAAACGGCCGCTTTGCCGTCATCAGCGTGCGGGGCAAGACCGCTGCCTTCATCGGCTACTCCACTGCGAATGGCGGCAAGACCTACTTCCTCCCGAGCCTCGCGGTCGATGCCGCCGGTGGCTTCAACGCCGTCGACGCCACCGGCCGTTCGACGCTTTCTGGCAGCACCAACGACACCGGGGTGATCGCCTCGCTCGACGCCGGTCGCATTACCTTGATTGGCGTCAACTCCGGACTGTTCCCGGTCAGCACCGCCATCGGCACGGGTTACTACACGGGCAATCTTTCTGGCAAGCCCGCCAGCAGCCTCGCCGCCATCGTCGGCGCGGATGCCTCGGTCATGCTCTACGTCGTCAACGGTGCCTTCAGCGATGCAGGCTCCGGCAGCGTGGATAGCCTTGGCTCCTTCTCGATCACGACGCTTTCCGGCAACCGCTTCACCGGCAAAGCTGATCCCGCGACTGGTTTCCTCAGCGGCACGCTCACCGGCGTCAACGGCGGCGCGTTCATGGCGGCCACCGGCTCGGGCATTTCGTTCAGCGACGGCTTCCTGCGCAACCTCTCCACCCGTGGCCAGGTCGGCACCGGCGACAATGTCTTGATCGCCGGCTTCGTCGTCGGCGGGACCACCGCCAAGCAGATCCTCATTCGCGCCATCGGCCCGTCGCTCACGCAGTTCGGCATCACCAGCGCGCTGGCGAATCCGCAACTGCAGGTCTTCAGCGGGTCCGCCCTGATCACCTCGAACGACAACTGGGGCGGCGACGCCGGGATCTCCGGCGCCTCCGGCTCGGTCGGCGCCTTCCCGCTGATCACGACGAGTCTCGACTCCGTCGTGCTCATTTCGCTCCAACCCGGCGCCTACACGGCGAAGGTCAACGGTGCCGCTGGCGGCACCGGCGTGGCGCTGGTCGAACTCTACGATGTGGATAACCCCGCCGCATTCTCGGCCCAAAAAGTGATCAATGTTTCGACGCGTGGCTTGGCTGGCACCGGCCAGGCTCAGCTGATTGCCGGGTTCGTCATCAACGGCAACACCTCGAAGAAAGTCCTGGTGCGCGGCATCGGCCCCGCGCTCACGCAGTTCGGCGTCCTCGGCGTCCTCGCGGATCCGGTGCTCCGCATCGTCCGCAACAGCGACAACCTCGTCATTCGCGAAAACGACAACTGGGAAATCGGCAACGATGTGGCGCTGATCCTCGATGCGGCCGCGAAGACCGGGGCGTTTGCGCTGCCCGCGGGCAGCAAGGACTCCGTGATCCTGATCAACCTCCCGCCCGGCAGTTACAGCGCGCAGGTGTCCGGCACCGGCACGACGACCGGCGTCGCGAGCGTCGAGGTCTACGAAGTGCCGTGATGTTTCGGCGAAGAGTGGGCCTCGCGGTGTCTCGTCGGGCGCGTCAGATTGGCGGCGTATTTCCCGGCTTGATCCCGGCCCTCACGGGCCGGGCTACGATCGGAATGTAGCCCGGCGGGTGAGCGCCGGGCTGGTCCGGGCCATTGCCCGAATTTCCCCCAACGCGACGGGACGCCGGTCTCACCCCATGAATCCCAGCGCCGCCTTCACCGCCACGACCCCAAGATTTTCGCCGCGTGCGCCGCGAAGCACGGCAGCAGCGACCGTGACGGATTCCACGCCGCGAGCCGGGTCACATAGAGCCAGAGGGAAGTCGCGAACACCGCCGTCGCGCTGAACCAACCCTTCGCGTCGAAGGTGAACGCAAATCCCGCGTCGTCCCATCGCCACAAAAACGGATGCAACGCCGCGAACCCCACCGAGGCGCCCAACGCCGCGCCTCCCATCATCGCTCGTCCGCGATTTTCCACCACGAGCCACCCCCGAAAGATCAGCTCCTCAATGATCGGCGCCCCCGCCACGGAGTAGAGTGCGAAGAGCCACGTCATGCGCGACTGCTGCGCCGCGAGCCCGAGCGCACTTTCCCCGATCGTCTCGGCCGCGAGAATCACCCACCCACCGGCGATGGCGATCAGCACCGCGCGTCCCGGCGCGTTCGTCGCGCCTGGCAGCGCCCGCGGATTCGCCGCGCCAGCTTGGGCTGACCGCCGGTCGTCGTTCCATAACTTGCCGCCGTAAATCCCCGCCGCCGTCATCAGCAGGAGAAGGAGAGGGTGTTTCACGGTCTTGTCTTTGCTGATGGCACGGCGCTGAGGCAATCCCGCTGCAGCCTCGAATGGATTCGATTGGTGGGAATCCGCCCGTCCGGTTCGATGAGGGGCTCACTTGCAAGCGGCGCCCTGACGACTGCGGTCGGCTCGAGTTCCTCCGGGGCGCTCCCTGGCTCCTCTCCGCCCCCTTGGGACTTCGCCCGTTCTGCGGACTTGCGAAAATTGCCGGAGGGCCTACGGTGCGCACTTCATGAAAAAACTCGTTACCCTCCTCTCGATCCTCGGCCTCGCGGCGTTCGCCGTGGCGGCGCCGGGCAAGATTGCCGAGATCTCGCACGCCGATCTTCAGGCGGCGGTGGCCAAAAAATCCGCCGTGATCCTCGATGTGAACGGCAGTGAATCCTTCGCCGAAGGCCGCATCCCCGGCGCGGTCGACTACCTCGCCCACCAGGCGAAACTCGCGTCGCTCCTGCCGAAGGACAAGACCGCCCTGGTCGTGGCCTACTGCGGCAATGAGTATTGCAGTGCCTACCAGGCTGCGGCCAACGCGGCCATCGCGCTGGGCTACACCAACGTAAAGCATTACGCTCCCGGGATCGACGGGTGGAAAAAATCCGGCGCGAAACTCGAGAAGAGCTGACGATCGGGGATAATTTTTCGCCAGCCGCAGCCCGGGCCGTGCGCCCGGGCTTTTTTTGCGCTCGCGACCCGGCGGGACGTGGGCACGTTCGCGCGAATGCTGCTCACCTGTCAGGCTGGCTTTGAAGACCTGCTCGCGCGCGAGCTGACGGAGTTGCAGGGCACGGCGGTCACGGAAAAGGGCCCGGGTTGGGTCCGGGTTGACGGTCGGGCGGGACCGCTGGGCCCGCCGCTGGAGGCAAACTCTGGCGCGCCCGAACGCGGGCTGAAGCCCCGCGCGACCCCGGACGTCACCTTCGCGCAGCTTTCCTTGTTCGACCCCGTCGAGGTGCGCGGCGAGTCGGTCAATGCGCTGGCGGCGCGCGTCGCGGAATTTTTCCTCGCGAGTCTGCGGGGCGAACGCATCGCTGCGGCGTGGCCGAGCGTGTGGCTCGGGCCGCAGGAAACGGTCGGCCTCGGCCGGCGGCTCTCGGCGGTGGAGGCGGCGTTTGGCGAGTTGTTGAAGAAAAAACTTTCGCGCGTGGCGAAGCTCGCGGTCGCCGATGTGCCGCGCGGGGCGGGGCCGGCGCGCGGCTTGTTTGTTTTTTTTACGGACTTCGGACGCGCCGTGGTCGCCCGCGAGGCGTTCGTCCACGGCCAGCGCCGGATGGCGGACGACGACCTCGCGCCGTCGCGTTCCTACCTGAAAGTGGAGGAGGCCTACGTGGTCCTCGGTCGCGAGCCCGCGGCGGGCGAGACGGTGTGCGACCTGGGGGCGGCGCCGGGCGGGTGGAGCTACAGCGCGGCGAAACGCGGGGCCCGCGTCGTGGCGATCGATAACGGGCCATTGAAAGGCGGGGCGCTCGGGCACCCGCAGATTGCGCATTTGTGCGACGATGCGTTCAAGTTCGCTCCGCGCGAGGGCGAGACTTTCGACTGGCTCTTCAGCGATCTGCTGGAGGAGCCGCACCACGTGATGCAGCACATCGTCGGACCATGGCTGGCGCGCGGCTGGTGCCGGCAGTTCGTGGTCAACCTTAAGTTCGGGCGGGTGGACGCCATCGCGCTGTTGCGCGAGCTCCGCGCGCCGGATTCACCGTTCACGCGGCACGCGCCGGGCGCCCGGGTCTGCCATCTCTACCACGACCGCGAAGAATTCACGGTGGTGGGCGAGGTCACGGCGCGTTAAGGAAAATGCGCCCGACTGCGCGCGCGCTTCGCCAGGCGGCGAAATTTTCATTTTCTTTCACCTAGTCTTTCTGGGGCGGAGAGGTGTTGATGCTGTGAGTCATGAAATTCACCGCGTGGAAATTGCTGGGGTGGTTGCTCGTGCTGCCGTGGGCAGCGGCGGCGGCGAATCCGGCGCTGGCGGGGCGCTGGCGGCTGGATTTGAAACGCAGCACCGCACTCGACGGTTGGACCGCGTGGGATCTGGTCGTGGTGCTCGACGGCCCGCGCGTGGAATTGCGGCATGAAATGCAGTGGCGCTCCACCAAGGCAACGGCGACCAACACGGTGGACACGGGCCAGCCGACGACGGTGCAGGATTTCTTCCGCGTGGAGCAGCGGCATCTGGCGCTCTACGCCGTGCCGGGCGCGGCGACGCCGGTGCGGGCGGAGTGGCTCGACGGCGGGCGGACGCTGCGGGTCGAGGCGACGGTGCCGGTGGAGAGTTCCCAGGGCACCTCGCCGATGCGGGTCTATCAGGAGTGGCGCCTGATCGAGGGCGACCGCGAGTTGGCGCTGATCGAACTGCACAGCACGCGGGGCAAGCCGCTCGTGTATCGGTTTACGAAAATTACCGGGGAGAAATAATCCATGCGCCGACTCATCCTTGCATTGGTGGGCGTTGGGCTCGGGCTGGCCGGCCTGCGGGCCGCGGAGCCGGTCCCGGCGGCGCGTGCCGCCTGGGTCCTGCGATTCGACGGCGACTGGCTCGTCGCGCAGGGTCTGCCGGAAAAGGTGCTGCTGGTGAGCCTGCAGGGGCTCGCGAATCGCGCGGCGCCCCAGCTTTACGTGGTCCATCCGAAGGATTTTCAATGGGAGATCACCGGGCCGTTGTTCGAATTCTACGAGCGGAAACACCACGTGACGTTTACCGAGGTGCCGACCGCGGACGCGGCACTGACGCGGTTCGCCCGACACGCCAAGGGCTACGTGATCTGGGAGCCGGCGGTGAGCGCGTCGCTGAACGTGGCGTTCACGATCGCGGGGCTCGAGGACGCCCTCGTGGTCACGGCGGCGCAGGTCGCGCAAGTCGAGGCGCACGGGCTCAAGCGGATCGACGATCTCCGCGGGCGCTACACCGGGCAGACGGATGCGCAGATTTATCGCGATGCCTACGCGCGCTACTGGGCGCGCTGCACGCATGCTGCGATCATGCTGATGGGCGGGCACGCCGGGGCGGTGCGGATGCCGGCCATGGCCGACTGGGGCGTGCGGCAGAAAATGTTTTTTCACGATCTCTCGGCCAATCCCAATCACCCCGAGGAACTCGCGCTCGAAAAAAAGCTGTTTGCCGAACTGGACCCGCTGGGGACGGTCTTTGGCTGGCATTCCTACGCGAAGGACACGGAGGAGCAGCACACGACGCTGCTGTCGAGCTACGGCTTGCGCATGGAGGGCCTGCACAATTTGCCGAACCTGAGTTTTAATTGTCAGTTCTCGTTCACCCCCGGCTTCAAATTTCAGAACAATCACCACGTCGCGCGCGACGCGAAGCTGACGGCGGAACCCAAGGTCTATCTCGCCTTCGTCCAGTCGGACAGCATCGGCATCGGCGTCTGGACCAAGCCCGGCCGCGGCCAGCTGCCGTTCGGCTGGCAGGTGACCATGAACTGGACGAAGTTTTCGCCGGCGGCGCTCGAGTATTTCCACGAGAGCGCGACGAAGAACGATTACTTCATCGGCGGCCTGTCGGGGCCCGGCTACATGTATCCGAACCACATCCCGGCCGATAAATTCGAGTGGTTGATGCAGGATGCGAGAAAACTGATGGCGACGCTCGACGAGCACGTCATGGAGATCATGGACAACTCCGCGGCCGACGGAAATCTGGGCAACGCCGACCTGCCGAAGGCGACGGTGGACCGCTACTACGCGGCGTTCCCCGAGGTGATCGGCTTCATCAACGGCTACGGTCCGGCGCGCACGCGCGACCTGCGCGACACGCGGGCGATGATTTCCTACGACTACTACATCGACCCGCGCCGGCCGCGCGAGGAAGTGGCGGCGGACCTCAACGAGTTGATCGCGATTAATGCGAAGCGACCCTATTTCCTGCTGGTGCACGTGCGCGAATCGAATGACGTGAACAGCCTCGTGGAGGTCACGAAGCAGCTCGACGGTCCGGTGGAGATCGTGCCGGTGGACGTGTTCTTGAAACTCGCGGCGAGCAATAAGACTTACACGACGCGCTACCAACTTCCGACCGACCCGAAGCATTTCAAGGGCTACTGAGCTAGGAGCGGCGGTTCGGGGTGGGCGAAAGTCACGCGCACTTTTGTTTGGTTTCGTGGCCGGGCTGCGTCAGGGTGCAGCATGTCGAATTACTCCAGACCCGATCCGCGTTACCGTCCGGCGATGCGTCCTGCGCCGGTGCCGGGTGAATTTGTCGCGCCCACCGGCGCGGTGCGGCCGCGGGGATCTTCGGTCGGTCCGCGCGAACTGCGACCGCAACCGCCACGTCTGTCGGTCGCGGCCTCCACCGCACCGGCGGGGAGCGCGGCCGGGGAAAATGACGCGATCGCGGCGGCGGGTTCGCGCAGTGGGCCGGCGCGTCATGATGAATTGAAGCTCTGTGGGCTGGCGGCGGTGAAGGCGCGGTTCGCCCGCGACCCGGGTTCGATCAAGCGGCTGTTTTTCGACCATGCGACCGGCCAGCGCGTGGGCCTCATTTGCAAGGTGCTCGCGCAGGAGAAAAAAATCTACCGCCAGGTCGAGCCGGCAGAGTTGGAAAAAATCTCGGGCTCCATTCATCACGGCGGGATTGTCGCGGTGGTTTACACGGCGCCGTTGCGGGTCACGACGGCGGCCGAGGTGGCGCAGTGGGCGCAGCGGAGTGAGACGGTGCTCGTGCTCGACCGGATCGGCAACGCGCACAACCTCGGCGCGATCGCGCGCACGGCGGCGTTTTTCGGCGTGCCGCGGATCGTCATTCCCGATGAAGCCGCGGCGGCGCGGCCGACGGATGCGGCGCACCGGGTGGCCGAGGGCGGATTCGAGCATCTCGAAGTCTGGCAGACGAAGAGTCTCACCGTGCTCGCGCGCGACCTCGCGGCGGCCGGCTACGAAGTCGTCGGCGCGGTGACGCGCGGTGGCCGGCCGGATGCACCGCGGGAAAAAGGGCGGGAGCGGAAACCGTTGGCTTTGTTGCTCGGCAACGAGGAACACGGGCTCGCGCCCGACGTGGCGGCGGCGTGCACGCGGCTCGTGACCATTCCAGGCAGCGGCAAAATCGAATCACTCAACGTCTCCGTCGCGGCGGCGGTGCTGATATGGGAACTGCTCGCCCGACGCTAGCGCGCGGCGCCGTCAGTAGTGCATCCGCAGGAAAAACGTTTCCCACGTCAGGTAGGCGGTGAACATCGCGATGCCGGCGATGGCACACACGAACGGGATCGCCGCGCCGTGGCCGATCCAAAAGGCGAAGCCCCCCAGCGGGACATCCACGGCGACGAGCGCGAGCCAGTAGTTGCGGATGCGGCGGCGGCGTTTGGAGTCGTCGAGCACGCCTAAACCGTAGCGACCGGCCGCCTGATCGTGGGCGAGTTTCTCGCGCAACAGGGCGTGGACGTCGTTCTCGCGGTTCACCGGACCATTGTTACCGAGCGCGGCGCCGGCCCCCGTGGCAATGCGGGTGAGTTCGCGGACGTCGATGCGGCCGGCCGGGGCGGTGGCAATGCCAGGATCGGGCGCGGTGTTCGCGTCCGGGGGTGGCGCGGTTTTGGCGTCGGGATTGGCGACCTCAAACTCGCGCGGCTTGAAGCCATAGAATTTACGCGGTGGCTCGGATTCGTCAGGCATGGCGGGCGGAGTGTGCAGGATTCGCGCGCGGGGTAAAGCGTGCGGTGCGCCGCTTTTCTCTTCAATCGGGCGGTGAAACGGGCAGGCTCGCGTCGCCCGCCCATGCGCCCGATCCCTCCGCCTGAAGTTCCCCCCGCGAAATCCGCCCGCACCTTTGACTGGCCGCTGTGTCCCGAGGCGGAGCGGCTGATCGGCGGTTACGTGGAGACGTTTCTGCAGCAGAACGCCCTGGCGCGGCGGCTCGCGGAGCGGATGCGCGACGAGACGGGCACGGATTTTTTCGAGTGGGTCGATCATCTCGTGCTCGCGCCGGAGCACGCGACGGCGTTGCGGGCGGTGGGCTTGGTCGAAGAAGACGTGGAGGCCCCGGCGGGCACGACGGCCTGGTGGCATCCGAAGGCGATGCTGCCCCGCGTGCTGCTGCGCGCGGACGGCGGCCGCGCTGGCGCGCCCGCCGCGCTGGCGATCCGGCCGGAAGTGCTGGCGGATTTTCTGGCGGCGCATGGGCTGGCCGCGGAGATCACGGGCGCGGAGGGCGCGCGGTTCCGGTGCGCGCTCGTGAGCGCGGCGCACGGCACGAAATTTTTCGCGGTCGAGCGGCTGGGCGGTCGCGGTTTTGTGGTGCGCGCGCCGGAGGCGAAATTTGTGAGCGACGTGCGGCGGGCGCGCGAACTGTGGCGGACGCGCGAGCGCGATTTTCCCTCGGGCGATGCCGCAGGCGTGGCGCACGCGCGGGCGCGGCTCGCCGCGGTGCTGGCGCTCGTGGATCGCGACGCGGCGTGTGAGTTATTTTTTGCGGAGGAACGCTGGTTTTGGGAGTCGCGGAACCGCGCGGCGCAAGTGCAGAAGCGCCGGCAGGACCAGCTCGGGCTCGGCTGGGGTAATCACGATCACCACACGTTTCGCTGCTCGCGCGCGCACTTCGCCGATCTGATGGAGTTCCTGCGGCAGCTGGGTTTCCAGAAGCGCGAGCGCTACTACGCCGGGGCGGACGCGGGGTGGGGCGCGCAGATTTCCGAGCAGGCGGTCGCGGGCATCGTCGTGTTCGCCGACGTGGACCTGATGCCGGAGGAAACGTCGATCGATTTTTCGACCCAACGGCTGCCCGCGGCGACGCGGCTCGGCACGGTGGGCCTGTGGTGCGGGTTGCACGGCGACAGTTTTCTGCAGGCGGGAATGCACCACCTCGAGGCGCGGTTCGATTTCGCGCGCGCGCGCGACCAGCTCGCGGGCGAGGGCGTGGTGACGATGAAGCCGTTTTCGGATTTCGATTTCCTGCGGCAGGCCTTCACCGAGGGCGAACGCTGGGCCGTGCGGCCCGCGCGCGTGTCGGCGTTGTTGCAGCAAAAGCTGATTACGCCGGAACAGGCGGCCGGTTTTATCCGCGACGGCGCGCTGGGCAGTCACCTGGAAAACTTGCAGCGGAAGGGCGGCTTCAAGGGGTTCAACCAGAAATCCGTGAGCGCGATCATCGCGGCGACGGACCCGCGGAAAATGCAGGCGGCGCCCGTGTAATTTTGTTTCAGCGCGGTGCGAGCCGGAGAATCCCCGCGCGCATCGCGAAGGCGCCGACGAGGGCGAACAGGAGCACCAGCACGATGTTGAGCAGCATCGCGCACCAGTAGCGCAGAGGTGTGCCGCGACGCGACGCCGGGACGCCGAGACGGGACCAGCCGAACCACCGCGTCTCGCCGGCCGCGAGATCGAGCCGCGTGCGCCACGCGCCGAGGAGCGCGAGCACCAGCAGTGCGACGCCGAGGAGGTTGACGGGATTGAAACGCACAAGAATCGCGGGTGGATTGGTTCGGGGTGGAGCGTGTTGGTCCAACGCGCTCGGAGTGGCGAGTGGCCTGAAGCGCGTTAGGGACAACGCGCTCCACCACTGAAACGCCGGCGGCGGCCGAGGCGAGCTGGCGTTGGCTTAGGGCGCGGCGATGAGGGTGATCGTTTCGTCGGGCTTGGTGCTGAAGTCATAGGCGAATTCTTTCGGTGGCGGATAAGTGGCGGGCTTCGCCTCGGGTGAGATCAGTTGGGCGGGCGCGGGCGAGACGAAGGCGCGAGCGCACCCGGAGCACGCCGCCGATCTTGGAAATAATTTTGGCTTCGGAAATTTTTCCGGCGGTCCACGCGAGCGAAGCGATCTCGAAACCGCCGCGGGCGCGGAGGCCGCTTACAGAGCCACTTGGCCACGCGTCGGGGAGCGCGGGGAGCAGGTCGACGGCCCCGTCGTGACTTTGCACAAATAGTTCGGCGAGGCCCGCGGTGCAGCCAAAGTTGCCGTCGATTTGGAAGGGCGGATGCGCGTCGAAGAGGTTGGGGTAGGTGCCGCCGCCGTTCGTCATGTTGGTGCCGAGGTCGCCGACGAGGCGGAGTTGATCGGTCAAGAGTTTGTAGGCGCGGTTGCCGTCGAGGAACCGGGCCCAGCAATTTACTTTCCAGCCCATCGACCAGCCGGTGGAGACGTCGCCGCGATATTCGAGCGACTGGCGCGCGGCGGCGAAGAGGGCGGGTGTGCGGCGCGGCGAGATTTCGTTGGAGGGATAATGCGCGTAGAGATGCGAGATGTGGCGGTGGTTGTCCTTTGGGTCGTCCCAGTCGCCGAGCCATTCCTGGAGTTGGTTGTGGCGGCCAACTTGGAGCGGCGGCAGGCGGTCGCGGGCGCGGGTGGCGGGATCGGCGGAAAGGTCGTGGTAGTTGACGAAGTTCGTGCCGAGGGCGACGAGGGTGGTGGCCCTGGTGCCCTTGGCGAGGGCGACGTCGGCGCCGACGGTGCTGAGCGTGCCGTCGCGGGCGACGATCCGCAGGTGGTCCTCGAGGTTGACCTGGCCGGGAACCGATTCCTGATCCGGGCCGGCGCCGGCGAGCACGAGGGCGTGGCCGGCTTCGGCGTGCGCGGCGTGCCGCTGTGGGCGGGCCCAATCGGCGGTGAAACTGAGCCGGTCAGGGAAGTTACCGGCGAAGATCCGCCGGCGGATCTCCGGCAGCGCGTCGCGCGCGGTCGGCTGGTTGTTGTGATGCGGGCTGCCGGACCACACGGTGTCCTCGTTGAGCTGCAGTCGCTCCTCGGCGGGGCCGCCAAAGACCATCGCGGCGAGCCGGCCATTGCCGAGCGGGAGGGCCTCGGCCCATTGGCGCGCGGGCTGGTGATATTGGAGGACCAGACCAGTCGCGGCGGGCGCCGCCGCGCTGGCGAGGGCGAGGAACCAACACGGGAGGGAGAAGAAATACCGGCGGGGCATGAGAAGGTTTCCTGGCGCGGAGGCGGGCGAAAGCGGAAAAATCAAACGACCGATTGACGCACCGGAGAAACTATCAGAGATGAGTGGTCGTCTGGTTGCCAACCCCAAGTTCAAATTTTCCCACGGCCAAGGCATGAAGCCCATCTGCAAGACGCATTGGTTCACCGGTGCCCTGGCGATCGGCGCCGGGCTGGCGCACGCCGGCGCGGCCCTGCCCAAGGGGGTGCCGCAGTTTATTGAGCAGCACTGCGCGGATTGCCATGATGACGAAACGAAGAAAGGGGAGCTGGATCTGACGGCGCTGGGGTTTACACCGGGCGATCCGAAAAATTTTGCGCAGTGGGTGAAAATTTTTGACCGGGCGAGCGCCGGCGAGATGCCGCCCAAAAAACGCGATCGCCCGCCGCCCGCGGAGCTGGCGGCGTTCACCCAGTCGCTGGCGTCGTCGCTCACGGCGGCCGAGCGGGCGCGCGTGGCGCACGAGGGGAGGGCGACCCAGCGGCGGCTCAACCGCTACGAATATGAAAACGCCCTGCGCGACCTGCTGCAGGCGCCGTGGCTGCAGGTGAAGGACTCGCTGCCGGAGGACGGCGAAGCGAGCCGGTTCAACAAGAGCGGCGACGCGCTCGACGTTTCGTATGTGCAGATGGCGCGGTATCTCACCGTCGCGGACGAGGCCCTGCACCAAGTCGCGGCGGCGGAGGCGCAGCGACCGTCGACGCGCGTCGTGCGCTACTATGCGCGCGAGCAGCGCAGTTTCACGGGGCCGATGAAGTTTTCTTTTTTCAACAGCAGTCCGGAGCGGGCGACGTTTCCGATGCTCGGCCTCGCGCCGCAACCGGAGGTCCGTGCGGGAAATGCGCCGATGACGGTCGGCGCCGCCGATCCGGTGCAGCGCGAGCTGGAGGCGGCCGGTGTCGTCGCGAGCACCTACGAGCCGCTGGAGCCGAAGTTCAATCAGTTCAAGGCGCCGGTGGCGGGGCACTACCGCCTGCGCTTGCAGGCGTTTTCGGTGTGGGTCGGGCCGACCAAGGCGGTGCCCGGGAAACCGGACCGCTGGTGGATTCCCGACCTCGACCAGGTGGGGCCGGGCCGGCGCTCCGAGCCCATCACGCTTTATTCCGAGAGCCCGCCGTGGCAGTTGCGCTGGCTCGGCAAATTTGACGCCACGCCCGAGCCGGTGGTGAACGAGCTCGAGGTCTGGCTGCTCGCGGGCGAGACGATCCGGCCCGACGCCGCGCGGCTGTTCCGTTCGCGGCCCGGAGCCGGGCGTTGGCAGAATCCCCTGGCGGAAAAAGACGGACAACCCGGTGTCGCCTTCCGCTGGCTGGAGGTCGAGGGGCCGATTTACGACGAGTGGCCGACGGCGGGACACCGGCTGCTGTTTGGCGACCTGCCGGTGAGCCAGCCGGCGAAGGCCGGCGGGCCCGCCGAGGTGATCTCGACCAATCCCGCGCAGGACGCGGAGAAACTTCTGCGCCTTTTCCTTGAGCGGGCGTATCGCCGGCCCGTCGCGGGCGGAGAGGTGAAACGCTTTCTGCCGGTCATCACGAGCGCGCGGCAGGCCGGCAGTAGTTTCGCGGATGCGATGATCACGGGTTACACGGCGGTCTTGTGTTCGCCGGGGTTTATCTGCCTGGAGGAAACGCCGGGGCCGCTGGATGATCACGCGCTCGCCGCACGGTTGAGTTTCTTCCTCTGGAACTCCCCGCCCGACGACGAGCTGCGGGCGTTGGCGCGGAGTGGCCGGTTGCACCGGCCCGAGGTGCTGCGCGCGCAGACGGAGCGGTTGCTGAGCGCCCCGAAATCGCGCCGCTTTGTGGATGCTTTTCTCAACTACTGGCTCGACCTGAAAAAGATCGTGGCGACCGCGCCCGACTCCTCGCTCTATCCCGATTATTATCTCGACGATTTGCTCGAGGAGTCGGCGCTGGAGGAGACGCAGCTGTTCTTTGCAGAGCTGGTGCGGGGCGATTTGCCGGCGCGGCATCTGGTGGCGTCGGATTTCGTCATGGTGAACGAGCGGCTCGCCGCGCACTACGGTTTGCCGCCGGTGGACGGCGTGGCGGTGCGGCGGGTGGCGCTACCCGCCGACAGTCCGCGCGGGGGCGTGATGACGCAGGCCAGCGTGCTCAAGGTCACGGCGAACGGCACGACGACTTCGCCGGTGCTGCGCGGGGCCTGGATCATGGAGCGCCTGCTCGGTCAGCCGCCGCCGCCGCCGCCGGCGGGAGTGTCGGCGGTCGAGCCGGACATCCGCGGCGCGACGACCATCCGACAGCAGCTGGAAAAACACCGCACCCAGGAAAGTTGCGCCGGGTGCCATGCGAAGATGGACCCGCCCGGCTTTGCGCTGGAGAGCTTCGATGTGATGGGGGGCTGGCGCGACCGCTATCGTGCGGTGGCCGAGGGGGTGGCGGCGGAAAAGGGCTTCGGCCATGGCGGCCAAAAATTCCCCTTCCACTTCGCGCTGCCGGCGGATGCGAGCGGCGAGTTGCCGGACGGCCGGAAATTTGCGGATATCCGCGAGTTCAAGCGACTGCTCCTCGACGATGAGCCGCAGATCGCGCGCAACCTCGCCCGCCAGCTGGTCGCCTACGCGACCGGCGCGCCGGTGCGGTTCGGCGACCGCGCACCCGTCGAGGAGATCCTCCGCCAGGCGAGCGGGGGCCACTACGGTGTGCGCTCGCTGATCCATGGGATTGTGCAGAGCGAACTTTTCCGAAACAAATAGCGCTCCGCCGTCAGGCGCGATGACCCCATGAAAAATTTATTCTTCCCTGCCCGGCCCTCGCCCCATCTCCCAGTCGCCGCGTCGCCGCGTCCGCGAGGATCGTTCGTCTCCACCCGGCGTGCCCTCTCGCGGCGTCAGTTCCTGCGCGGGGCGGGCATCGTGCTGTCGCTCCCGTTGCTCGACTCCATGCGACCGGTGTTTGCCGCGAGCGCGGACCGGGCGGGGTCGCCGACCGGTCCCGGCGCCAAGCCCCGCCGGATGCTCGCCATCTGCAACAACCTCGGGTTGCTCCCGGATCAGTTTTTCCCGAAGGAGACGGGGCGCGGCTACGCGCTTTCGCCGTATCTGCGGCGGCTCGAGGCGCATCGCGACGATTTCACGGTGTTCAGCGGCGTGTCGCATCCGGACGTGGACGGCGGGCATCCGGCGGACAATTGTTTTCTCACCGCCGCGCCGCATCCGGGCAGCGGCGGATTTCGCAACACGATCTCGCTCGACCAATACATGGCGGAGCGCATCGGGCATCTTACGCGGTTTCCCTCGCTCACGCTCGGCGTCAACGTGCAGCAGGGGCAGCGCAGCCTGTCGTGGACCGGCTCGGGTGTGCTTATTCCCTGCGAAGAAAAAGGCGCGGCCGTGTTCCAGCGGCTCTTCCTGCAGGGCACGCCCGCCGAGGTGGAGGCGCAGCTGCGGAAGCTGGATCGCGGCCAGAGCATCCTCGACGCCGTGGCCGGCCAGGCGAAGGATCTCTCGCGCAATGTGACCGCGCGCGATCGCGACCGGCTCGATCAATATTTCACCAGTGTGCGCGATCTGGAGCAACGCCTGCAGATGTCGCGCGATTGGGAGCGGAAGCCGAAGCCCGTCGTCGCGGTGCCCGTGCCGCTCGATCCCGCCAGCCCCAAGGAATACATGGACAAGGTGAAGCTCATGTATGACATGGCGCGGCTCGCCTTCGAGACCGATTCCACGCGCTCCATCTCGCTGCTGCTCGACAGCGTCAATTCACCGGCGATCGAGTTTGGCGACACCAAGCTCAGCGATGGTTACCACAACATGTCGCACCACGGAAAATCCGAGGCCAAGTTGAACCAGCTCAAGGCGGTCGACGAATGGCACATGAAGTTGCTCGCGGATTTGTTCCGCGACCTGAAGGCGGTGCGCGAGGATGGCGAGTCGCTGTTCGACCGGACGATGGTGCTCTACGGTTCCAATCTCGGCAACGCGAACACCCATGTGACGACGAACCTGCCCACGCTGTTCGCCGGCGGCGGCTTCCGCCACGGTCAGCATCTGGCGTTCAACCCCGAGTATAATTATCCGCTGCCGAATCTCTTTGTCTCGATGTTGCAACGCTTGGGACTCGAGACGGACAAGTTCGCCACCTCCACCGGCACGATGCGCGGGCTGGAGATGGTGTAGGCCGGGCGCCAGAGGGCAGAATGCAGCGCCTCCCTTGAGCAACGAGCAGGGCGCTAGAGGAAAATAGGTTCCTAGCTGTTTGCAGTGGGTTGATCGCTGCGTGGTTGGAGCCCCGAAGGGGCGGCATTCGAAAGCCCAGGGCAACGCCCTGGGAATTGGGTTTAATAGAATTCACCGCCCTGAAGGGGCGACACGAGTGGTTTCGCCCCTTCAGGGCTCGGGTTTTTGCCT
>SIBG01000118.1 GCA_009695305.1 Opitutus sp.
TGCGGACTGCTCGTTCGGCTCGCGGCTGCTCTCCACCTGTCCTCGCGGACACGCAGTTGCCGCACCTTCTCGGCGAAACGACCTAATTGGCCGGATGAGACTTCCACTCATGGTTGGTTGGTTTTCGGGATCGCACCCACGGATGACACGGATCGCACGGATGGGTTTACGCCCAGTGCGCCTTTTATCCGTTCCATTCGTGAAGGGATCCGTGGTCAGAAAATTTCTACCACCCAAAGACGGGTGAAAAATCCACGCCGCTTTCTTTTGCGTTGAGCCGCACGCCTCCCGGGCCTCTGCTCGCGCCGTGGCCCGCCTGAAGAAAAAGCAACGCAGTTACACGGTCTACTTCGGCGGCGAACTTTTTTCCCTCAAACATCTCATTGGCAACGCGTGGCTCGCCGAGGCGATCTACGAAAAATCCCACGGCCGATATCACTGCCTGCTCCCGCAGGATTTCGAGCTGCGCGGCCGCGGCAGCCGGGCCATCCGCGATCGCAACCTGCGGGCGCTGGTCGCCTGCGACCTCGCGCTGTTCAACTACGACGGCCCCGACCTCGACAGTGGCACCGTCGTCGAGTTCATGTTCGCCAAGTTTGCCGATCTCCCCGCGGTGCTGCTGCGCACCGACCTGCGGCACGCCGGCGATTTTCGCGGGGAGCCCTGGAACCTGATGACGAGTTTCTTTCCGCGCACCGCGACCATCGTGGCGCCGAGCCTCTTCGACTACCTCGGCGCCCTGCGCCACCGGCACCGCCGCCGCGACGCGGCCCTGCGGCTCGCGGGGCAGCACAGCTCGGCGACCGCGCAGCTCGTGTGCGAACGCATCGCCGCGCAATGCGTCCGCGCGCTCGACCGCGTGCTCGCCCTGGAACCGGTCATGCCCCGGCACCTGCGGGAGGAAGTCTACGCCTGGCTCGCGCGCCTCCCCGGCCTGCGCGGCAAGGAGAAGGCGCTCCGCAAGGAATTCGAACACTGCCTTGAACAGAAAGTGGCGCGGGACCTGTTGTGATCTGATCGATTTAGCCTCCGCTCTGTTCCACGCGTCCATCGCCCGCTCCATCGGCCCTCGAAAATCGCCCGTCAAAAATCCCCCCATGCCGCTCCACGTCCTCGAACACCCGCTCGCCGCGCACATCATCACGCATCTGCGCGACCAGACCACCAAGCCGGCGACGTTCCGCACGCTCGCCTATCAAATCAGTTTGCTGCTCGCGATCGAGTCCACGGCCGATCTGCCAACCGAGCCCAAGCCGATCGCGACGCCGCTGGAGAAAATGACCGGCCGGGTGCTCGCCGCCCAGCCGATCGTCGTCGTGCCCATCCTCCGCGCCGGCCTCGGCATGGTGCAGCCGTTCACGGATATTTTCCCCGACGTGAGCGTCGGCTACATCGGGCTCGAACGCGATCACACGACGGCGATCGCGCGCAGTTATTACTGCAAGCTCCCGCCGCTCGCCGGCCGCCAGGTGTTCGTGGTGGATCCCATGCTCGCGACCGGCTGCTCCGCCGTGAAAGCCCTGACCGTGATGAAGGAACACGGCGCCACCAACGCGACGCTCGTGTGCATCGTGAGTTCGCCGGAAGGCGTGGCCGAAGTGGAGCAGCATCACCCCGGCACCGTGATCCACACCGCCGCCCTCGACCGCACGCTCAACGCGAAGAAATACATCCTCCCCGGCCTCGGCGATTTCGGCGACCGGCTTTACGGGACGTAACGGGGCCCCGGAGACCGAGGCCACCGGAGCAGCCAGCAAGTCCGCTTGGGCGGTGGGTGCCGGCGGCCGCGGACCAAAATTACCCGGCTGCGAAACGGCCCGATTCCGCTTCGTCCTTGCGCCGCGGGCCCCGCCGCTTTGGGTTCAGCCCATGCACCCCACCCCATTCCGCTCCTCCCCGGGGACTTGCCGGATCTCACTCGCGCTCGTGCTCGCCGCGCTCCTCTGGCCGCTCGCCACTCTCGCGCAAAACCCGGTTTGGGCCACCGCGCCGGCTGCGCCCATCAAGCCGAAGTTCAACGTCCTTTTCCTCATCGCCGACGATCTCAACTGCGACCTCGGCGGTTACGGGGTGAAGGAGATGGTCACACCCAACCTCGACCAGCTCGCGGCGCGCGGCGTGAAGTTTGCAAGCGCGTATTGCCAGTTTCCCCTGTGCTCGCCGAGCCGCTCGTCGTTCCTCACCGGCCGGCGGCCCAACGTCACCGGCGTCCTCCTCAACCCCTCGGCCGGCACCACGCCCGTCTCACCCCACTTCCGCGAAAAAATTCCGGCGACCATCACGCTCCCGCAAAACTTCAAGCGCCACGGCATCTTCACCGCGCGCGTCGGCAAGCTCTACCACTACGGCGTGCCCGCCGACATCGGGACCTCCTCGCTCGACGACTACTACTCCTGGGACCAGGTCGTGAATCCCCGCGGCCGCGACCGCGAAGAGCACGAAAAGATCTTTTCGATCTCGCCCAATGTCACCGCGCCCGGCGCGAGCAGCCAGTTCGGCGGCACGCTGAGCTGGCTCGCCGACGACGAGGGCGAGGACATCGATCACACTGACGGCGTGGGCGCCACCGAGGCGATCAAGCTCCTCGAACGCTTCCAGCGCGAGTCGCGCCCGTTCTTCCTCGCGGTCGGTTTCTATCGCCCGCACACGCCCTACGTTTCCCCCAAGCATTTCTTCGACCTCTACCCGACGAACAAAATTACGCTCCCGCCGCTGAGCGACGACGATCGCGCCCGCCCGATCGCGCCCGCGTGGGCCAGCGCGCAACCCGCGCAGGACCAACTCACCGACGAGGTCCGCCGCCAGGCCATCCAGGCCTACCATGCCGCGACGTCGTTCATGGATGCACAGCTCGGCCGGGTGGTCGATCGCCTCGACCGCCTCGGCCTGGCGAAAAACACCGTCATCGTCTTCACGAGCGACCACGGCTACCACCTCGGCGACCACGGCCTGTGGCAGAAACAAAGCCTCTTCGAACGCAGCACGCGGGTGCCGCTCATCATCTCCGCGCCCGGTGCCAAGGGCAACGGCCGCACCACCACCGCCCTCGTCGAGCTGGTCGATCTCTACCCGACGCTCGCCGCGCTCACCGGCCTGCCCGTGCCCGACTACCTCGACGGCACCAGCCTCCGCCCAATCCTCGACGATCCGAGCGCGAGCGTGAAGCAGGCCGCGTTCAGCCAAGTGCGGCGCGGCACCAACGGCGACGGCTACTCCGTCCGCTCCGGCCAGTGGCGCTACACGGAGTGGACCGACGCCGGCGGCAAGCTCACCGCCGCCCAGCTCTTCGACGAAGTCGCCGATCCCCGCGAAACCAAAAACCTCGCCACCGATCCCGCCCAGGCGGCGGTGGTGAAGAAACTCGCCGCGCTGCTCGGGCCGATCCGCGCACAGCATTGAAAACCCCCGAAGCCTCTGGCCCGAATGTCGCCGCAGGGCTCGGCGTAATTTAGCCGGCCCTACGGTTCGTTGATCGGCGTTTCGACGAGGCGGGCGTTCCCCCTGGTTGACTTAACGCGTCAAGGCCACGACGGCGTTCGCCATGCCTTCCGCGACGCGCGCCACCGCTGCGACATCCACCGCCTGCGGCCAGCGATCCTGCGGCAGGTGAAACAACGGACTCGTGTTCGGCGGACCCACCAAGGTCAGGTAACGTCCGCCGGCCTTGTGAATGTCCTTCGTTTCGCCAATCGGCACTACGCCCCGGTCGGACAGCAAATCGGGCTTCTGGCCGGCGGTGGTGAGATGCGTCACCGCGAGCGTGCGCAGGTCATCGTGCGCCGACTGGACCTGGAGCTTGCTGCCGACCGCGCCGATGTTCGCGCCATAGTGGATCCACGTCGCCCTCGTCTCCCAGCCGGGCCGACGCGCGACAAAGTCGTCCAGGCCGAGGTGGCCGAGCTCGTGACCGCTGTTCGCCGTGAAGACCACGTCACAACCGGGCGGATTCGCCTGCAAAGCCCGCAACGTTTCCAACCAGCACACGAGGCCGCCGCCGCGCTCGGAGGTGGATTGCCACCACGAACTGCGCGGCGTCATCACAACCAACGGCGGGCGGGTGCGGTCGCGACCGGCGATGGTCAGCACGATGTTGCGGGCCTGGGCCGGCGTCCGCGTGGTGTGCACCACGACGCGAAACTCCGCCTTCCGCGCGAGCGCCCCCAGCACGCGGTCGCGTTCCACACTGGAAATCTGCACCGTCGGCGGCCCGAACGGGGCGCGAAATAATTCGGCGTTGAGCGGCGCCAGGCCGGGGGCGCCACCCAGGGTGAGGAACACGAGCGCGCGATGCGGGCTTTCCCGGCGCATCCGGCGATATTCCTCTCCGTAGACCGCCGACGGCGGCAGAGACCGCACCGCGATGGGTCCCGCGCCCGTCGCGTCGGTGGCGAGGCCACGGAGGCCCTCGGCGGTGGTGCTCGGACCATCGAACAACGCTTCGCCGTTGATCCTTTCCCCATCAATTTCGACGTAGGCGGCGACGGGGTCGATGCGCTCGAGCTGAAACGACTCGCTCGTAACCGGCCCGGCGATCGCGGTCGCCTCGCGCGCCAGCCAGGCGGCGCCGGCCTCATCGCCGGTGGTAGCGGTGCGGTGGAGGCCCTGGCCGTCCCAGGCCGCGAGCCAGGCCGCGACCCGGGCGGCGGCTTCAGGCGAGGCCGCCTGCGCGGAGGTGAGCAACGCCGCTGATGCGAGCAGGCCGCGACAATAGGAGAGGTTCATTGGTAAATTTAACCGCCAGGCAGCGGAATTTTTCGGGGGGATTGGATCCGGGAATGATTGCTTATTTCGGATCGATTTTCTTTCCCCGGCGGAGGAGCCAGGCGAACGGCTCCCAGAGTTGGCCGAGGAAGCTTGGAGGCATCGGTTCGCAGATTCCGAAATTTTCCGGGAAACGATCCTGCGGCAGGTAGTAGGTGCCGAAGAGAATGTCCCACAGGGGAAAAAGACCGGCGAAGTTTTTGTCCCAGGCGGCGCGATCCCGGGAGTGATGCCAGCGGTGAAACACCGGGGTGGCGATGACGCGGCGCAGCGGACCGAAGTCCCAGTTGACATTGGCGTGCAGGAAAAGCGCGTAGAACGTGAGCACCGGAGCCGTGCTGAGCGTGACCAGCGGATTGTAGCCCAGCAGGAGCACGGGAGTTACTTGGGCGAGTTTGTTGACGAGATCGTTGACGGGGTGGACGCGGAGGCTGCCGAGCCAATCGAGATCTTCCGAACTGTGGTGGACGGCGTGGAACGGCCACCACCGGCCACGGTGAAACAAGCGGTGCGTCCAATAGGCGCAAAAATCGACGAGGAGATAGATTTGAATCGTCTGGAGCCAGAGCGGCTGGCGACTCAAGGGCCCGTAGCCGGCGTAGGCGCCAAGCTTCACCACGTCGAGTGACGTGACCTGCGCGAGAATCAAAACACTCATGGGCAAGATGAGCATGAGGCGCACAAACGGTTTGGTGAAAAAAATTGTGGTGAACCAGTATACGACATCGGTGAACCAGCCGGAGCGGAAGACCGGTTGGACCCGGTTGCGTCCGCGGCCGGCGATCCGCTCGATGACAAAAAAGATGGCGGACAGGACGAGCAAGATCACGAGCACGCTCAGGAATGATTTTTCGGTTTTCATCGTGGCACTCGCGGCGAGCGCCAACCTGCGCGGACGGGGCCGCGTGGCAAGAGTCCGCTGGCAGTCGTGTAGACGAAGCGGGCGGCGGTGGACCGGCGGGGTGACGACGACTCGTAGCATCGAAGAGGGCCACGGGACGTTGCGTGCTTGAGTGGTGGGACGACCGAGAGGCCGTGGCCGCCGGTTGGACCGCCGACGTTTTCGCGAACGGGCCACGATTCCACTCTGAGGACCGCGATCGAATTCGTCCGGGAGCCTTTTCCGCTTCAGTCAATGGCCATGGCATCGCGGTCAGCTTTGGAGGCTTCCGCGAGTTTCGCGCGCAACGCGGCAACTCGATCAGGCAGGGACGCGGCGAGGTTCTTGGATTCGTCCGGATCGTGCGCGAGATCGTAGAGTTCGATTTCCCCAAGCGCCGTCCCGGCGTTCTGCTTCGCCCCGCCGTTGGGCACGATCAATTTCCAATCGCCGTCGCGCAACGCCTGGGCTCTGAAATCGGGAGCAGCGGTGTAAATCGTGCGGGGCTTCGCCGGCTCGGCGCCCGTGAGCTGCGGCCAGATATTTTTCCCGTCCCACTTCAAATTTTTCTCCGGCACGAAGCCCGCGAGTGCGCAGAAGGTCGGCATCCAATCGCTGATGTGCGCGACGCCATCGAGCTTGCCCTGCTTCACCTTGCCCGGCCACGAAACGAGCGTTGGAACACGAATGCCACCTTCATGGACCTCGCCCTTCTGTCCGCGCAGGGGGCGGTTGTTCGCGGTGAGTTTTCCACTGGGGCAGTGGTCATCGGGATACTTGAGGTCGTTGTTTTCCACGGTGCTGCCGCCGTTGTCACTGGTGAACACGACGATGGTGTCTCCGCGCCGGCCCTTCTTTTCCAACGCGGCGAGGATCCGCCCCACTGCGTCGTCGAGGTGCATGACGGACGCCCCGTAGTGCCGCGCCACGTCGCCCTGCACGGCCGCCGGCACGCGCGCGACCCACTCCGCCGGTTCCTTCAGCGGCAGATGCACCGCCGTGAAGGGGAGGTAGAGAAAAAATGGGGCATCGCCGCGCGCCTCGATCCACCGGATGGCTTCGGCGGCGATGAGGTCGGTGACGTGACCCGTCTCCTCGACGAATTTTTCATTGCGATGCCAGGTGCGGCTGAACTCACCCTGCTTGTAGCGGTGATTCCACGGGCTCACCCCGCCGGCGAGCGAACCGTAGCTGTGATCGAAGCCAAAGTGGTTTGGCCCCTGTTCCGGCAGCGAGCCGAGATGCCACTTGCCCATGAGCGCCGTGTCGTAACCCACGGACTTGAGCGCGCGCGGGAGCGTCACGGTGTCCCACCGATACGCGCGCTCGTTCTGCGGAGTGGTGACCCCGAAGCGCGTCGCATAGCGGCCACTCAACAGCGCCGAGCGCGTCGGACTGCAAACGGGATAGACGTAATGCTGCGTCAACTCGACCCCGTCGGCGGCGAGCCGGTTAAGATTGGGCGTCGGCACGTTGCCGTGATGAAACGCCACGTCCGCCCAGCCGAGATCGTCGGCCATGATGAAAACGAGGTTCGGTTTGGCGGCAGGTGCCGCGGCTTGGAGCGCGGCCCGCGGACTCAGCAGCAGGGCGATTACCGTGGCGAGAAGGCGGGCGGAAGTCTTCAGAGGGGGAGTCATTTTCATCGTGGGCTGAGCGGGCGTGAGGCCTGGACCGCCTCAGATCTTCAGGAATATTTTCCGGCGATACATCCACCAGCAGGCGAGCCAGAACAGGAGCAGGGTGAGGCTTTGCAGCCAGATCGCCCCGTAGTCTCCGCGAAACAGACCGGGGCCCAAGTGAATCTTCAGCGTGTCGCGCACCCACGGCCGCATCAATTGCGACATGAGGTAGATCGCGATGGAGTTCATGCCGACGATGACTAGGAACTGCGGCCACTTCCGAAAACCGGCGACATCAATCACCCAGTAGAAAGCCGCCAGCAACCACACGACGAGCCCACCGCTGAAAAGCGCCCACGAGGGCGTCCAGATCCGCTTCACGATCGGGCACGCCGTGAAACCGGCGATCGCCCCGGCCACCACGAGCGCGAGCCCGGCCATGAGCAACGCCCGGATTTTTTCCCGTGAACTCCGCGGACTCCGCAGCAGCTCGCCGCTCAGCAACCCGAAGATCATCGTGGCCAGCGATGGCACGAAGTTGAGCGTCGCGTAACCACCCGAGTTGAACGCAAACGGAGTCACTCGCGGAAAGAGATTCAGGAACCAAACATCGAAGGCCGCCGCCGCATTCGTGTTCATGCCCCAGTGGGCGAAAAATCCGCCGGGCATCGCGCCGGCAGCCACGAGCTTCGGCGTGACGCCGACGCTGGAAGGCTCGAAGCCTGCGGCCGGCAGCGGATGGAGCGCGAAGAGCAGCCAATAGCCAGCCAGAATCGCGGCGGCGATTCCCGCCTGCACCGCGATGCGGCGGTTCAGCAGCAAGAGCAGGAACGGATAACCGAGACCGATTTGGGCGAGCACATTCGTGAATTCCCAATTCGTGCGCCCCGACCGCGAGCCGAGAAACACGGCGAGCAGGACGAGGATGAGCGCTCGCCCGAACGCATGCCACAGTTGCTGCCCAAACGAATGTCCCTGCGCGGTGCGGCTGGCGTAGGAATACGGCACCGCGACACCGACCATAAACATGAAGGCCGGCTGAATGAGATCCCACGTGGAGCATCCCACCCACGCGGCGTGCTCGAACCACCACGCCAGCGTCTGCCAGACGCTGTCGGGAAATTTTTGCGCCACCTCCGTGAGGCCGAAGGAATGAGACGCCATGTAAAACATGATCGCGCCGCGAAAGGCATCGAGCGAGGTCAGGCGCGCTGACCCAGGAACGGCGGGGGCTGCAGTCGTCATACCGGTCAATGTTTGGGCAACTCCGCGGTTTCGTGTTTCGGGAAATAGACCCGCACCTCGGGATGAGTGGTATAGAGCCGGAAGCCTTTGCCGTCGTGCACGAGAGTGCCGCTGCCGGCACCGCGCATCGCGGGATTCACGGGGAGGACCGGGTTGCCCGGATACTTCTTCCAATGCACGAGGTCCTCGGACATCGCGAGGCACGTGCTCCACTCGCCCCACTTCGGCAAAGCGCTCGCGTGGTAGTAGGCGTAGTAGCGGCCCCGGTGCTTGATGATCTGGTCGACGGCCACGGCATGCTGGTCGTAGGTCTCGGGGCCCATTTTGATCACCGGCTCGTCGGTGACGTTGGTCCACGTTTTGAGATCTTTCGAGGTGGCTGCGTAGATCGCGAGATCACCGCGCTCATACAGCAGCCACCAGGTGCCGTTTTCAAAATACGCGCTCGGCGTGCCGCGTGGTCCGGCCGAAATCGGCCGGCCGTTCGTCTGCCGGATGTCGCGGTCACCTTGCTCCGTCCAATGCAGGTGATCTTTGGACGTGAGCAGGTGCGCGATGTCGTCGCGACCCTCGGCGAACATGTAATACGTGTCGCCCTGCTTGATGATGCACATGTCCTCCACCCAGCCTTCGGTCGTGAGCGGATTGCCCGGCCAGCGCGTCCAGTGCAACCCATCGGGCGACGTCGCGTAGCCAAGGAACTTCGCCTGCGTGACGTCGTAGTTGTAACCCGTGAACCACAGATGCCACATCCCATTCTCGCGCATGATCCACCCGCGCTCCCGCACCATGCGATCCCAGGTATTCGTCCCCGTGCCCGCGAGCAGTGGCTGCTCCGACGCCGGACCAAACTCCACCAGCTCAGGGGGAAACTCCGGGCCGGTGGGCGTTGATGAAGCGGCGGTGGCGGGCAGCGTGACGTGCGAAATCAGCAGCAGCGCGACGGTGAGTGACAGGGCGGGTTTCATTTCGGGTCTCGTTTGCGACATGCAGAGGGCACCTCTCACGGTTTATCTTCTGACAGTATTTATCTCGCCTGGCAGGGGTCCCCTCTCGTTGTCCCGCCAAAGATCCATGGGGAATCTGCGGGAGGCAAGCAACTCGCTTTGCCCGGTTTTTCGTGCGCGCGGCAGGGTCGGTGATCCGGCCCCAAAACTGCGCAATTGAAACCCGGCGGGAAAGCGCGGACGCTTCGGCGCCCACCCCGGTTCTGTCCCGCGGTAAATTTCGCCCCATGCGTCTCAAATTTATTCCCGGTTTGTATTGGGCCCTGTTCGCGCTGGGCCGCGCCCAGGAACCGGCGCCCGACGAGGTGTTTTTCGGCGGTCACGTCGTGACCGTCGACGCGGAGTTCGCTGTGCGGGAAGCGTTCGCGGTGCGCGGCGGTAAAATTGTGGCGGTCGGAAGCTCGCGCGAGATCCGCGCGCTCGCGCGCGAGGGCGTCACGGCGGTGCGCGACCTCGGCGGACGCATGGTGCTGCCGGGGCTGATCGACTCGCACGTGCACGCGCCGGCGGCGGCGGTATTCGAGTTCGACCACGAGATTCCGGACATGGAAACCATTCGCGAGGTGCTGGACTACATCGCGGCCCGAGCGCGGGTGGTGCCGGCCGGCGGGTGGATTTCACTGCAACAAGTGTTCATCACGCGGTTGCAAGAAGCGCGCTTCCCGACGCGGGCGGAACTGGATGCGGTGGCTCCCCGCCACGCGGTGAATTTCCGCACCGGGCCGGACAACGTGCTCAACACGCTGGCGCTGCAAAAGTGCGCCTTCGACCGCGCGTGGACGGTGCAGGACGGTGGTCCCGGTTATTTGGAAAAAGACGCTGCCGGCGATCCCACCGGCCTGGTCCGCGGGCTGGCTCGGTATATCAATCTGCCGCCCACGGGACGGGTGCCGACCGAGGCGCAAAGCCGCGAGCGGTTGCAGGCGCTGTTCCACGACTACAACCAAACGGGCTTCACCGCGGTGTGCGACCGCGGGGCGACGCCGGAGTCGATCAAGCGCTACGAGCAACTGCGGGCGGACGGGGCGTTGACGCTCCGCGTGGCGCTGTCGCAGACCTTTCCCACGGTGGGTCCGATGGCCTCGATCCTCGCGGCGATCGACGGCATCGCGACGAGCCCGCTGCGGGCACCGGACGCGTGGCTGCGGCTCATCGGGACCAAGATCTGGCTCGATGGCGGCATGCTCACGGGCAGCGCCTACCTGCATCAACCGTGGGGCCGGAACGAAAACTACGGCATCCGCGACGACACCTACCGCGGCGTGCTCAACGTCCCGCCCGACCGGCTGCTCGCCATGGTGCGGCGGGTGGCCCAACACGGCCTGCAATTCACGGCGCACGCGGTCGGTGACGCGGCGGGCGATGTCTTGCTCGATGCCTACGAGACGGTGAACCGGGAGCAACCGATCCGCGCACTGCGCCTGGGCCTCACCCACTCGAATTTCATGACACGCGAAAGCGTCGCGCGCTCGGCGCGACTCGGCGTGGTGCTCGACATCCAACCAATCTGGTTGCACCTCGACACCCGCACGCTGGTGCAACAATTCGGCTACGACCGGCTGCGCTGGTTTCAGCCGTTGAAAAGTATTCTGGCGGCGGGCGGGATGACCGGGGGCGGCTCGGATCACATGCTGAAGATCGGCGACCGACGGGCGATCAACCCCTACAATCCGTTCCTCGCCATGTGGACGACGATCACCCGCCGGGCGAAGTGGTATGAAGGCCCACTGCACCCCGAGGAAGCGCTCACCCGGCGGCAGGCGATCGAGTTCTACACGCGCAACAACGCCCACCTGTTATTTTGGGAAAAAGAACTCGGCTCCCTCGAGCCCGGCAAACGCGCGGACTTCATCGTGATTGATCGAAACCTGCTCGCGTGTCCGATCGACGAGTGGAAAGAAACGCGCGTGCTGGAGACGTGGGTCGAAGGTCGCGCGGTGTTTCGGCGGAACGGGCCGTAACTGCGCTGGCCCATCCCAGTGGTTGTGCCCGAGGACGGCGGCGTGGCCTGCGCTGGCGGGCGGGCCGGCGTGAAGTCGTCGACTGGTTTTCCCGGAGGCACGGTCCAAACAGGTGAGATTGGAACCGGCGAAAATCGGGCCGGCGCCAGGGCGCGGGCGCCAACCGGGAAGTATGAACTCGCCACTGGTGGCGCTGCTTTGGAGTGTAGGGCCGTTTCCGGTCCTACTCACTTAACCCCGCCATGTCCGAATCCGCCGGCAAAGCCGTCTTTCTGAGCTACGCGTCGCAAGACGCAGCGGCGGCGAAGCGCATCTGCGAAGCGCTGAGGGCCGCGGGCGTAGAGGTGTGGTTCGACCAGAATTAACTCGTCGGGGGCGATGCGTGGGATCGGAAGATTCGCCAGCAGATCAAGGAGTGCGCGCTGTTCGTCCCGGTGATTTCCGCGAATACGGAAGCGCGGACCGAGGGCTATTTTCGCCTCGAATGGTTGCTGTCGGTCGAGCGATCGCGGCTCATGTCCGAAGGGAAGGCATTCCTGGTCCCGGTGACGATCGACGCCACGGCTGAGGCGGCCACCGAAGTGCCGGAAAAATTCCGCGACGTGCAGTGGACGAGGTTGGCCGGTGGGGAAACCCCGGCGGCGTTCGTCACTCGCGTCCAGACGCTGCTGGGCCGGCCGAGCGCCGCCGCGGCGCCGTCCCCGGCCCTCACCTCCCAGCCAGCCGGATTTTCCCCAGCGACTCCACCCAGGTCGGCGAAACGGCTGGTGGCCGGAGCGCTGGCCGCGGTCGTGGTCATCGCGACCGCTCTTTTTTTTACTCGGCATCCCGCGGCCACGGACAAATCCATCGCCGTGCTGCCGTTTGAGAACATGAGCGACGACAAGGACAGCGGATACTTTGCCGACGGGATGCACGAGGACATCCTCACGAACCTCGCGCACATCCGTGAACTGCGCGTCGTCTCGCGGACCTCGGTGATGGAGTATCGCGGCACGAAGGGAAATCTCCGCGGCATCGCGAAAAAGCTCGGCGTCGCCTACATCCTCGAAGGCAGCGTGCGCCGTGCCGGCAGCAAAGTGCGCGTGACCGGCCAGCTCATCCGCGCGACAACCGACGAACACTTGTGGGCCGAGACGATCGACCGCGACCTGACGGTGGCAGACGTGTTCGCGATTCAATCCGAACTCGCGCAGAAGATTGCCGCGTCGCTCGAAGCCGTGCTTTCGCCGCAGGAGAAGAAGCTCCTCACCCGCCGGCCCACCGAAAACCTGGCCGCTTACGATGCGTTCCTCAAGGGCCGGGAATTGGCCAACAACAGCCAGAACGACAAGGCGGGGCTGCAAAAACAGGAGGACTTGTATCAAGCGGCGGTCACGCTCGACGAGAAGTTCGCGGCGGCGTGGGGCGAACTCGCCGCGACGCATGTCAAAATCAAAACTTCGCATATCGACGAGACCCCGGCGCTGCGGTGATCCCCCGAAATCCGGGCCACTTGCGAGGTTAGTCTGCGGCCCTAAAAGGAGCCCAGACCATGAAAGGAAAACACCACGCGACGGAGCAAAAGATCCGCATTTTGCGGGAAGCCGACGGCGGCAAGAGCATCGTGGAAGTGTGCAAGGAGCATAATATCTCCGAGGTCACATTCC
>SIBG01000119.1 GCA_009695305.1 Opitutus sp.
GTTGGCGCGCAAGGGCGTCGCCGTGGCGCGGATCGGCCGCGAGCCATTGGAGGTAGTCGTCCTGCTCGGCAGGCGTGAGACCGCGGTCGCGCCGGATGAGCCAGTCGGCGGCTTGTTCGTCGGGCGTGGGATGGCTCATCGGAGACCCTCTTCGCGGCGATCGCGGGCAAACGACTCCGTGCACTTCCGCACCCCGATGGTGAGTTGCGCGGAGACGGTGCACTCGGAAATACCGAGGCGCGCGGCGATGTCTTTTTGGGACAGTCCGTAGACTTTGCGCAAGGTCATGACCTCGCGGCAGCGTTCGGGCAGGGACTGGATGGCAAGGGTCAAGCGTTCGAGTTTTTCGTGGCGGTCGACAGTCTCGGGAATGCCGTCGCTCTCATCCAAGACGTCCACGGACTCGAAAGGCACTAAGGTATCTTCGCCGGAAACTGCGCGGTGGCGCAGAACGTCGAGGGCGAGGTTGCGGGCCGTGGCGAAGAGAAAAGCCTTCGGCGAACGCATCGCGGCTCCGCCCGCGCGGGCGCGCAACACGCGGGCAAAAGCCTCCTGCACGAGATCATCAAGTTCGACGCCGCGGGGAAACCGGCTGCGCAACCACGCCCGCAGCATCGGCTCGTGCGGGAGCACGTGTTCGCTGAACCAGCCGTGGTCAGTGGACGGCGAAGCGTGGGAGGAGAAATCGGGAGTCACGGGGCAGGGCGTGGTGTGGTGCGAACCGCTGACGGGGGCAAGCGTGGCGTTGGGGGAGTGCACGCGACGGAGAGCGTTTTTCTGCCGCGATGCTTCGCGTCGCAGGCACGCGGGCTTCGTGGGGCGTGCGGTTGGGATGCACTTCGCGGAAGGAGTCGATCCAGCGGATCGCTTCCTGGCGTGCGACAACGCTCCGGTGGTCGAAGTGGGTGTTGGCCAAGTGAAACTCTTTTCCCGTGTCCGTCTCACAGAGGCGCACCCAACTGCAAAGGCCGAGCGAGGGCTGCGGGGGGCATTCCGGCTGGACTGCTGTCAGGCGTCCTGCTTTCGACGCCGCAGCCAAATCCAGCCGGCACGCAGTAATAGAAAGCCCAGGGCGATGAAGGCCACGCTCGCGGCAGCGCTTTTCGATCGGGTCCATCGACTGGCGGTTTCGACCATGGCGTCCGTCATGTTATCCGGCCCCGCGCGTAGCAGGACCGCCACGGCCATGTTCTCCAAGTAGTCAAAGGCTGCCGCCAGCACCGCGAGGGCCGTTAAGACCCACACTGGCCAGCCCTTGGTCAGCAGACGGAACGCCAGCGCCAATACCACGGCGAGAAGCGCGGGATAGGCGGTGTCCAGTCGTTGCTGCACGTTCAGATAGTAGGCACGGCCATCAGCACCGAGAGCGGCGACGAGCGCACGTGCCTCCACCGGCTGGTAGCCCATCGGCTGTAAATCAAAGGCAACGCGCCCCCCAGCTGCCTGTTGCAGGTGCGGCAGTGACCACAGAATCATGGTGAGGTAGACCGCCATCGCTAGGGCAAAGCATCCCCAGAAACACTGGGCGGTGCGACTCGTGCGATGGGATGGAAATTGGGTTTTCATGAACAGGGAGGGAACAGGATTTTCCGCCGGAAGATCGCAAGGAAAATTTGGTTCTCAGGGTGATCGGATCCGGAAGAGGTTTCTCTTGGCGGTCGGCAGAAAGGACCCCGCCTTCGTCTGCTCGACCGCACCGATGGACGACATTTGCCCGGCCCCCGTATCAGGCGATGGATCACGGATCGGAGTTGGGCTCGTCGCACTTTACGACGTCATCTGAGCCGCTCTGTCCGCCCGCTGGGTGGCCACTTCATTTCCACCGCAGCACCGCGGTGACGGGGAAGTGAACTGTTTGCCCAGGCGGTCGAGCAAGGCCGCAGCGATGACTGAGAACACATTGCCCAGCACCACCGCCGGCACGAAAATCGACATGACCTGCTTCATGTCCTGGCCGGTGATGCTATTGACGACCTTCGCCATCGGCACCGCCCCTCCGCCCATGCCACCGCCGAGAATGGGGAAGCCAATGTTCAGCACCAATTCCTTCCAGCCGCGGCCCATGACGAGGCCACCAGTGCGAGGAGCGCGCTACTGACGAGGACACCACCCGCGACCGGAGCCGCATACCGCAGGCCGGCTTTGATGAGCATCTTGGAATGAATCCCAAAAATGGCACCGGTGATCAGGCTGCAGATGAAGAAGTCGAGGAAGTTGGTTCCCGTTTCTTTCATGAAACCGCCGAAGGATCCCACCACCGTTGGGGTCAGAATCTTGAAATGCACCACGGCTGCGCCGAGAAAAATGAGCAGCAATGGCGAGCCCCCCAAGTAGTCCTTCAGGATTGGAGTGCGCTCGCTCAGTGGCTCAAGCACCAGTGCCAGCGGCGGGAGCAAACAGGCCGCGCCAATGATCCCGGTGGGCATCACTCCCAAATGCATCGCTTCGAAGCCGAGGCCTAGGAACACGTAGACGGGTCCCCGGAGGAATCGTTTTTCAGGAGTGAGGTCGGATGTCATGGATGATCGCGGCTGGTGAGGTGTCTGCTTCCTTGGAGGTCAGCTCGCCAGGACGGCCAGCCCGGCTTGTGCGACCTGCCCATCCTGGGCACTCGTTCCACCGGAAATTCCGATGCTGCCAACGACTGCACCGTTGCTGATGATCGGCAATCCTCCGTCGATCGGCACGGCCCCGCTCATGACCAGCATCCGCAGGCCCTCGCCCCCGGCAGCGACCATGTCGTGAAACGCTTTGGTCGGCCGACGGAACGCCACGGCGGACGGGGCCTTGTCTTGCGCGACTTGCACGCTGCCGAATTGAGCGTTGTCCATGCGCTCAAGCAGCACGAGGTGACCGCCGGCGTCCATGATTGCCACGACCATCAGCCAGCCGTTTTGCAGCGCGTTTTGCTGGGCGGCGGCGGAGACTTTTCGCGCCTGCTCCAGCGTGATGGATGATCCGTAGGAGGGGAGTTGGGATTTGTTAGTAGACATAATTTTTGTTTCTGCGGTTTGGATTTATTTGGTGTTACGCGCCTTCACCTCGCGGCGGCGGGCGTGGAGAATGAATTCGGTGTAGCCGTTGGGTTGTGCTCCGCCCTTGAAGATGAGGTCGCACGCGGCTTGAAAGGCGGTGCTTTGCTCAAAGTGCGGAGCCATCGGACGGTAGTTCGCGTCGCCGGCGTTTTGCCGATCCACGACGGCCGCCATGCGCTGCAACGTCTCAGTGACTTGTGCCTTCGTGCAGATGCCGTGGCGCAGCCAGTTGGCGATGTGCTGGCTGGAGATGCGGAGGGTGGCGCGGTCTTCCACGAGGCCGACGTCGCCGATGTCGGGAACTTTTGAGCAGCCCACGCCCGGATCAATCCACCGCACGACGTAGCCGAGGATGCTCTGGGAGTTGTTGTCGAGCTCCTGCTGGACTTCGGCCGCGGTGGGCTTGGGCGCGCCGAGCAGCGGCAGGGTCAGAATGGCGGCGAGGCTGGCGCGTGGACGTTTGGCCAGCTCCGCTTGGCGCTGCGCCACGTTGACTTCATGATAGTGCAGCGCGTGCAGCGTCGCGGCGGTGGGCGACGGCACCCAGGCGGTGTTCGCGCCGGCTTCACCTCTGGGCGTGTGCGTCAGCGGCGACCGGAATCGCGCCGCTCCGCCGGGGTCGAGGGCTTACGGGGCTTTCACGTCGAAGCAATAGATCAAGTCCTGGTCGCGGAGGTAAAGTCTGCCGTGGCTGATCACGGGGTGCGTCCAGATTCTGCCCCGGTCGCTGCGAATCTTCGTCTGGGGCGAGAGGGTGAAACGGCTGATTTCTTTCCACGCCGCCGGCGACGCCTCGGCCAGGACGAGGGTGCCCGATCGTTCATCGAGGCAGTAGAGCATGCCGTCGGCGGAGCTCACGGCACCCTTGCCGAGGCTCTTGTTCATCCAGACTTCGCGACCGGTGGCGAAGTCTTGGCAGACCCAGCCGGCCGGGTCGCAGTGTCCGTAAACATGGTCGCCGACGAGGACCACGCCGCCGTGGTGGTTCTTGATGACCTTGTTTTCGTAGACCACGGTGACTTGGTTGGCGGCTCCGATGCGGACCAGCTTCGAGCCGGAGCCGTAGCCGGCGGTGACGTAGACTTCGTTACCCCGGACGATGGGGGTGGGGATGACGGCCGTGCTGCCAGGGAAGGAGGTTTGCCAGAGGAGGTTTCCGTCCTTGGGCGAGAGACCGAAAATGGATTTCTCGTTGCGCTGGACGAGCTGGGGTTGGCCGTTGATTTGGGCCGGAACGATCGAGGAGTAGTGCGCGGGCTCGGTGATGTCCTTGGACTGCCAGACGACCTTGCCGGTGAGTTTGTCGAGGGCAGCGACCGTGCCCTGCGCGCCGCCGGGAGTGCAGAGGACGTGAGCCCCGTCGGCGAGAACGGATTCGGAGTAGCCCCATTTTGGGATATGTCCGCCGAGACTCTTCATCGTGGCTTGCCAAAGAATTTTTCCGTTGCTCGCGCTGATGCATGCGAGATCGCCGCGGCCGCTGAGCGCGTAGACGCGATCGCCGTCGACGGCGGGCGTGCCGCGCGGGCCCTCGCCCCAGTCGTTGTCGAGGATCCCGCCGAGTTTTGCGGTCCAGAGTTCTTGGCCGGTGGTGGCGTCCAGGACGAGGAGGATTTCGGAACCGCTGCGCGTGCCGAGGGTAAAATATTTTCCGCCGACTATGGCCGGGGCGGAGTAGCCGTGGCCGGCGTTTTCAAAGAGCCAGACGCGTTTCGGGCCACCGGTGGGCCACGACTTGAGGAGACCGGTTTCCGTGGAGACGTCGGAGCGGTCGGGGCCACGCCACTGCGGCCAATCGGAGCCGGCAGCGAGGGCGGAGACGGAGAACGGGGAGAACGCGAGTAGGGCGGTGAGCAGGCGGAGAGGGGAGGGCATGGTGGGCAAAGGGGCGGTTAGGGCGGGGACTTGGTTTGGGTGCCGGGAACGACGGAACACTAGAAACGAAGAAGAAAATTGCGCAACCTGGGCGTGATCGACAGGATATTTCACGCGCAGACGTGAACGCGAAACACCTAGTGAGTTCTGATCGGGAGAGAGGTTAGGGCGAGCAGCGGGCACCACGGAGGCGGGGCGGATTTGCGACAGGTGAGGCGATTCCAGCCGGAGGGTCGGGCGCTTATGGCTTGGTCTCGATCTTGACGTCGGTGACGGGCTGGCCGGCCTGGTCGAGGAATCGAACGCTGCCCTGCCAGTTGTTCTCTTCGTTGACGACTTTGAGGACGAGGACGTTGACGCCTTTTTTCAGAGTGACATCCGCCGCGGTGTCCTCGGCGTCTTTTTCAAGTGAGCGGGTGTCGGTGAATTTTACGAGCTCCTTGCCGTTGAGATAAACTTTGCCCTGGTCGTTGCTGTTCATCTTCAGAGTGAGACCGGATTTGGCGGCGGTGCAGACGACGTAGGCGACGGCCCACGCGACGACTTGTTCGCTTTGCGCGGGGTGGAGTTCCTTGAAGTCGACGTAGAAGGTCGACGACGCGACTTTGGCCCAGGCGAGTTCTTTGCCAGCGAGCTTTTGCACCGCGCCTGCTTGGGCGGCGGGCGAGGCTTCGTCGGCGAATTGTTTCTTGTCGAGGGCATCGGCGCCGGAGCTCTCGGCGATCGGGAGCGGGGCGAGGACGAGCCAGTCGCGGATGAAACCCTCGGCGTCGGGCTTGCCGTTTTGGGCGAGGGCGGGAAGGGCGGTGGCGGCGAGCAGGGCGAGGAGGAGGGGAGTGGCGGGGATTTTCATGGGGAGCGGACGTAGGATGGGGCGACCGGGGCGCGGCGGGCGAGCCAAGAAACCGAGGGGTCGGGTCGACGCGCTACGACCAAGACGGTGGGAGGGCGGAATTGACCTCGGGCAGATGCGCCCGGTCCACCGGGGCGGGACGGCTTCGCTCTGCTCAGTCGAGCGGGGTTTTTTCGAAGTCGGAGGGGAGAACCCAGCCGGGCGAGAGTTTTTCGCCCTTCATGTAGCGTTCGTAAAAATTTACGTGGGCGGTGTTCGAATGCGGGTAGCGGTCGAAAATGGCCCCTTGGCCGAACATGCGCGGGT
Source organism: Opitutus sp. (assembly GCA_009695305.1). GTDB lineage: Bacteria > Verrucomicrobiota > Verrucomicrobiia > Opitutales > Opitutaceae > SIBG01. The sequence goes on from SIBG01000119.1 coordinate 6,070, forward strand.
CGCCTTGGGCCTTGAGCTCCGCGTCCATCGCAGCTTTCAGGGCCGCGCGGGATTTTTCCGCGGCGGGTTGCGTGGCGAGATTCTTCACGCAGTCGGGATCGGTTTTCAGGTCGTAGAATTCGACGGCGGGGCGACGGCCGAAGCAAAGCGCCCAATAAGGATCGGCGGCATTGGCCCGATGGGCTTCGAGGATGAATGACTTGGTGGCGCCGGCATCGACGTTGAGGTAGCCGGTCTCGGGATTGCACGCGGGCCAGCGGGTGGGCTCGTAGTTTTCGAGGTAGAGCTGGCCAGCTTTGACGATGCCGCGGATGGGATAACCGACATCGCCGGGGCGACCGATGTCGTGCCGCTCCATGCCGATGAGGACGTGGTCGCGCGCGGGATTGATCTGGCCAGAGCGGTTGACGCGGAAAATATCGGTGAGGCTGCGGCCGGGAGATTCGGCCATGCCGGTCTTGGCCCAAGCGAGGCCGGCGAGTTCCACGAACGTGGGCGCGAAGTCGATGAAGCTCACATGGTCCTCGGCGACGCGGCCGTGGCCGGCGATGCCGGTGGCCCACATGGCGGCGAGCGGGACGTGGTTGGAATATTCGTAGGCGCTGCCTTTGCCGCGGGGGAAGGGCATGCCGTGGTCGGAGGTGACGATGACGAGGGTGTTGGCGAGGAGGCCGCGTTTTTCGAGGGCGGCGAGCATGCGGCCGAGGTGGGTGTCGAAGTGTTCGACCTCGAACGCGTAGTCGAGGAGATCGTTGCGCACGATGTCGTTGTCGGGCCAGAAGGAGGGGACGCGGTCGATATCCGTGAGTTTCTTGCCGCCCTTGGCGACGCCGGAGCCGAACTCGTAGCTGCGGTGCGGTTCGACGGCGCCATACCAGAAGGCCCACGGTTTGTCGGGCGAGGCGGCGGCGAGAAAGTCGTCAAAGTTGCCGGCGTAATCCGAATTTCCGATACCGGAGGCGGGGGGCTTGGCTTTGCGGGCGTTGAAGGCTTGGCCGGTCATCGCGCGTGGTTTGCCGGCGGCATCTTTGGCGACACCGGGGCCCCAGCCCTTCGTGGTGTGGCCGACGGTCCAGCCGTTTTCGGCGAGGGCCTCGCCCCAGCCTTTGAACTCGGGCGGAAAATAACAGAGGTGGTTCGCCGCTTCCTTAAGTTGCCAGGAGTTGCGGCCGGTGAGAATCGCGGCGCGCGACGGGGCGCACTTGGCGTTGGGCGTGTAGGCGTTCTTGAACAGAATGCCATCGCGGGCCACGCGGTCGAAGTGCGGGGTGCGCACCCACTTTGTGCCGTAGGCGCCGGCGTGGACGCCCCAGTCGTCGGCGATGGCGAAGAGGATGTTGGGCGGGCGGGGCGTGGTGGCTTCGGCGGCGCGACTGGCGGGCGCGGCGAGGCTGAAGAGGGCGAGGCTGAAGAGGGAGAGAAGGAGAGACGGAGAGAGGGGGAGAGCGGTGCGCATGGGAGTGGATGACGGGGCGAAATTTTGGGGCGAGAGGCCAGCCGGGTGGATGCGACCGTTGAGCGGGCAGGCAGAGCGTTCGTCAGAAATCGGCTCCGACGGTGAGGCGGTAGTTGCGCGGTTCGTTGAGATAGACGCGGAGGTAGCCGTTTTCCTGGGCGTTATAGCGGCCGACGCCGACGAGGTAGGAGTTGAACATGTTCTTGATGTTCAGCTGGACGTTGACGGGCATTTTCCAGCGCTGGAGGGTGAAGCGGTAGCCGGCGAACGAATCGGCGAAGAGCGTGGGCGTGCCCCAGAGTGCGCGGCCGTTGAGGGAGGAATATTTCGTCAGGTTGCGGCTCTGGAAACGGCCCGCACCCCCGACGAAGAAGCCCTTGAGTTTGCCCTCGGAGAATTTGTAGCGGGTCGTGAGGTTGGCCTTGTAAGGGCGCGTGCCGAAGGGGTTGTTTTGGAGTGCGGCCATCGCGGCGAGATTTTCGTGGGCGGTGGTGATCTGGGCGTTGACGGTGCCGAGAAGCGTGGCGTCGGTGCCGGCGGCGGCGCGCCACTTGGGTTCATACTCGGCAAAGTAGCTGGTGACTTCATTGAAGAAATTGGTGCGTTTGCGGTCGGAGTAGGAAACGCCGAGGCGGAGCGTAAGATTCTTGGTCGGGTTCGCGATGAACTCGGCTTCCCAGCCCTTGGTGATGGCGTCGATGATGCCGGCGTTGTAGAATTTCAGCTCGGAGTCGAACTGGGCCTGCGTGATTTTGCCGGCGGCGAGGAGGGCGTTGTAGATGTTCACCATCGCGGTGCCGCCGAGGGAGGTGGAGGTGTTGACGGAGAGACCATCGGGGATGATGGCGGCATCCTTGGCCTGGATGGTCTCGTAGGTGCTGAAGCGGAGGAAGAGCCGGTCGTCGCCGAGCACGTCGAGCATCACGCCGTAGTCGTGGCCGATGCCCTCGGTGGGCGGCGGAGTCTTGCCCGTCGGCAGGACAGTGCGATCGAGGCGCGGCGTGCCGCTATTTTTCGACTGGTTGTAGAAGAACGAGAGGCGGGGCAGCGCGTGGAGGACGCCGCCGGCGGTGAAGGTGGCGGGGCGGTATTTATTGCGCTCGTTGGTGCCGTCGAAATCCCACTCGTTGAGCACGAAACGGCGGGAGGTGTAGCGCGGGTCGTTGGGGTCGGTGATGCGGCTCTGGCCAGCGGTGTCGAAGGTGATGGCGTCGACGCGGTAGCCGAGGGTCGTGACGAGGCGATCTTTCCACCAATAACTTTGCGAGGCGAACATCAGCGAACGCGCATTTTGAACGGTGTGGGTGTTGGAGCGGGTGCGGGCGACGAAGGTGGAGTGGATGGTCTGGGGGCCGACCGTGAAGGGGGCGATCTCCTGGGTGGGGTCGGCGGCGTAGTAAGTCTCGAACTGGCCCTCGGTCACGTAGCGGCGGCGCCAGGGTTGGTTGGCGGCGGCGTCAGGATTGGCGGCGTTCGAGAGTGCGAGGTTGTTTTGGTCGACGAGGATTTCGTTTTGCCAGCGGCGAACGCGATCCTGGCGGGCGGCTTCGGCCAGGCCGGCGAGGCGGTGGCGGCCGAACCATTTCCCGAGGCTGAATTCCCACGCCGCGCTGAAACGCAGCGTGTCGTTGGTGTCCTTGAAGGGATCGCGACCCCAGTTGTCCTCCAGATAAATCTGGCGCGCGTGCGGGTTGGGGAGCGTGGCCCCGGCCATGGTGGTGAGGTTGAGGTTGGGATCGCCCGTGAGGAAGAGGTTGGGGTTGATGTTACCCCGCGTGAGGATGCGGTTGACGTTGTGAAAGAAGGCGAGCTCGACGGAGATGTCCGGGGTGACGCGCTGCTCGACCTTGGCCTGGTAATCGATAAATTTCTGGGTGCGCAGGCCGCCGGGGCCGGACAGGTTGTAGGCGTAGCCCATGAGCGCGGGTTTCACGAGCGTCGTGCTCGCGGCGCGGGCGCTGAAAAATTTGGAGCGGAAATTTGTCATCAGGTTGTCCTGCGACAGGAGCGTGTAACGGTTGCCGGTGCCGAGGCCGGTCGTGGTGGCGACGGCGGTCGTGTCGGTCGTGGGTCGGCCGGCGGTGAGCCAGGAGGTGAGGGAATCGGCGGCGTTCCACGGCAGTGAAATGTTATTCGCGGAATTTCCGGCTTGGTAGCTACCCCGGATGGCGGTGTGGGCGAAGGGCTGGTAGCTAAACGCGCCGGTGAGGCGGCGCTGTTCGCTGAGGTCCCACTGGCGCCAGCCCTTCGCGTCCTGATAGAGGCCGAGGAGGCGGAAACCGAGTTTCTTGCGGAGGAGGACTTGGTTGTGGTCGAATTCGAAGCGTTGGTAATCCCACGAACCAAAAACGGCCTTGGTGGTCGAATGCGTGCGGCGGAGATCCGCGAACTTGCTCGAGAGCGCGACGGTGCCGCCGGGCGCGCCGAGGCCAAAGAGAATGGAGTTCGGGCCGCTGGCCATCTCGGCGCGCTCGATGTTGTAGAGATCAACGGGGACGCCGGACTGCGCATAGTTGACGGAGGACGAGCCGGCGACGCCGCGGACGCGGAAGCGGAAATCGTTGCCGGTGGAATCGCGGCCGGGGGGATTATTGAAGCCGTTGGTCGCGTCTTCGACCTCGCGCTCCACGTTGGTCGCGTAGGCGAGCATGCTCTCCAGATCGGTGGCGCCGATGTCGGAGAGGAACTCTTTCGTGAACGGCGAGATCATCGCCGGAGTGTCCTTGAGGCGGGCGTTGAGGCGGCTGCCGGCGGTGGTGTTGGCGGCCTGATAGCCGACGTCATCTTCCGCGCGGACTTCGAACGCGGAGAGTTCGACGGGAGCCGAGGCGACCGCCGCCGGATCGGGCGCGGTCGTGGCAGCGGATTGGGCGGTAGTGGGCGGGCGGCTGACGGTTTGCGCGTGGGCCGAGGCGGCGAGAAGAACGGACGCGACGAGCACGGCGGTATGGGTCGCGCACAAACGGAGGGGAGGATTCATGGGTGAGTTTTGAATCGGGTAACGGGTCAACGGGGCGGAAAAGAGCTAACGCACTGGATCTAACGCGGGCAGCGGAAATTCGGCCGAGGGGACGTGTTGCTCGCGGAGAATTTTTTCGAGGCGTGCGAGAACCTCGGGGTTTTTCGCGGCGACGTCGGTGGATTCGGCGGGGTCGGCGGCGAGATTGTAGAGCTCGGTTTTCACGGGGCCGGACGCGGGGGCGGTTGCGGCTTTGCCGGCGGGACGGGGACGGAGATTTTGGCGAACGGCTTTCCAGTCGCCGACGCGGACGGTTTGCTGGCCGCCGTAGCCCGGGGACTCGCGATAGAGGAAGGGGCGTGGGTCCTGCGGGCGGCCGAGGAGCGTGGGCACGAGGCTGAGGCCGTCGATGTCCTTGGGCGTGCGGGCGGTGGCGCCGGCGAGTTCGAGCAACGTGGGCAGCCAATCTTCGAAGCCGCTCACGCGCGCGGTCGTCTTGCCGGGCGCGATGTGGCCGGTCCAGCGCACGAGCGTGGGAACGCGGAAGCCGCCTTCGTAGAACGATCCTTTGCGACCGCGGAGAGCGCCATGGGAGTTGAAGAACTCGGAATCGGTGCCACCGAGTTGGTTGTAGAGCGGGCCGTTGTCGGAGGTGAAAATCCAGAGCGTATTATCGTCGAGGCCGAGTTCTTTCACGAGGTCCATGAGGCGGCCGATTTCGCGATCCATGCGGGTGACCATCGCGGCGTAGGCGGCGCGGGGATGCGGGTGCGGGAGGTAACCGCGCGAGCCGTCGTAGGGAGGGTCGGGGAATTTGCCGAGATATTCGGCGAGGGAATCGTCGGGAATTTGGAGCGCGAGGTGCGGGACGGTGGTGGGCACGTAACAGAAAAACGGGCGGTCCTTGTTCGCGCGGACGAAGGCGCGGGCTTGTTCGGAGATGAGATCGGGGGCGTAGACTTTGCCGTTGAAGGCGGCGTAGGTGGCGGGCGAGGCGAGGTCGGCGCCGGGAGTGAGTTTTTGGTGGGCGGAGAATTTCGGGTTGCCGATTTCGATATGTTGCTCGTCGTCCCAGAGGTGAGTGGGGTAGAAGTTGTGGGCGACGGCCTGACAGTTGTAGCCGTAGAAACGGTCGAAGCCCTGCTTGAGCGGGACCCCGTCCGTGCCGGGACCGCCGAGGCCCCATTTGCCGAAGCCACCGGTGGCGTAGCCCGCGGCCTTGAGGAGTTTTGGGAGGGTGACCGTGTCGGCGGGAATGGGGAACTGGCCCTCGGGCTTCATCTCACGATTGTCGCGGATGAAAGCGTGGCCCGGGTGTTTGCCAGTCATCAGCACGCAGCGTGACGGAGCGCAGACGTTGTTGCCGGAATAGTGCTGGGTGAACTTCAGGCCCTCGGCGGCAAAGCGATCGAGGTTCGGCGTGCGGATGATCTTTTGGCCGAACGCGCCGATGTCCCCGTAGCCCAGATCGTCGGCGAGGATGAAAATGATGTTGGGCGGGCGGCTCGCGGCCGCTTGGGACAGTGGTGCGAAGATAGCGGCGAAGAAGGCGACCGAGATGAGGCGGAGAGAGCGCATGGAGATTGGCCAAAGGCCGAAAGGAGCGAGGCGGGGTGGTGCGGCTATTTCTCATCTGTTCGGGGGCGTGCAGTCGAGGCATCTTTCAGAAAGCTCGGCGCCCGGATGCGCCTACCGCCACTACGCAGGCGGACCGGATGTGGGTTAGTGGTTTTTGAAAATATTTTCTGACAGGGGATTTCCTGAAAAACGCGCTGGACTGATGGCGCGGGGAGGCGAAACGTGGCGGTGCAGTGAATGATTTCGATTCTCTGTAAGCCCCATGCCCCCGACCGATCAGGCCCTTTGGTTTTCCGAGCAGGTTCAACCCCACGAACCGGCGTTGCGGGCTTATCTGTCGAAACGTTTCCCGGCGCTGCCCGACCACGACGATCTCGTGCAGGAAACCTACGTGCGCACCCTGCGGGCCCACGAGGGCGGGCGCGTGCCGTGCGTGCGGGCGTTCTTGTTTACGACGGCGCGCAATGCGGCGATCGATCTTTTCCGGCGGCGGAGCGGGCGCACTCACGAGGAGATTTCCGAGTTCCGCGCGTTACCGTTGCTCGAAGAAGCGCCGGATCTCACGGAGACCGCGGAACTCGAGCAGCGGTTGGAGATATTGCTGGAGGCGATTCTGGCGCTGCCGGAGCGTTGCCGGCAGGTGATGATGCTCCGCCACGTTGATGGGCTCGCCTACAAGGAAATCGCCGCGCGTCTCGGGATTTCGCCGGAAACGGTGAAGGTGCACATGATCAAGGGCGTGAAGGACTGTGAGTGGGTCCCGAAAACTGGGCCAGGTGGAATGTTAGTCCGCAGCGTTGGTTGATGTGATGACTGCGGTGGTGGTGGGCAAGCCTAAGCGGAGGGACGGACCGGCTTGGCGGTCCGGCCCGGAGCTTGGGCTTGGTAAAGATTTTCCCGCGACGAAGCGTTGCGGAGCGAGATAGCCGAGCGAGCTGTGCGGCCGCTCG
>SIBG01000120.1 GCA_009695305.1 Opitutus sp.
GCCAGGGAGGGCGAGATGGAATCCGCCGTCGGCGTCGAAGATTCCGGCGGTGGCGATGACGTGGACGTGCGGGTGCCAGAAGAGAAAATCGCCGAAAGTTTGGAGAGCCATGACGAGACCCGGCTGGCCGGTGGGGCAGCAGGTGCGGAGGCGAAGCCAGGCGGTGAGGGCGCAATGGGCGGCGTGGTAGAGGTGGCCGAGCAACGAGCGGTCGCGGAGAAAGAGCGTGCGGATGAGGCGCGGCACGGTGAGGACAAGATGCCGGTGGGGCACTGGGGCGCAGATGGTGTCGGCGATGAACGCACCTTCGGTGAGCGTGCGGCGCTGGTGGCAGGAGGAGCAGAGGCCGCGTTGTTGGCAGGTGAAGGCGAGGAGGAATTCGTGGTCGCAGTCGGGGCAGTGGAGACGGGTGAAGCCGGCGTGGAGGTCGCCGCAGCGCAGGAAGGCGGCGATGGCGCTGGTGGCCGCCGTCGATAGGCCGGAGAGTTTCGCGGCGCGGTCGTGGAGAATCTGCCAGACCGGCGAGGCGCGGGGCTGACGGGGACGGTAACGGAGGCAGACCATCTGGGGAACGGACACGCTGGGCGTGACGCCGCCGCGGCCAAGGGTGTGCTATACCCAAATTATGGGGTAAGGCGTTTCCGATCTGCGCCGAATTGGCGCGTGCCCAAACCCACCGTATTGGGGACAGCCCGACGGACTCCACCGCTACGAGCTAGGGTGTTCATCCCGAGCGAGGGGAGGATTTAGAAACAGAGGTTCTAGGTTACTACTTCCTGCGAATGAACACGGCCAATCAACGCTGGAAAGATATGGGGTTTTGAGTCGATAAAACCAACTTAACTCCCGCTGGCGCCTCGCCCGGTGCGACACGGTAGAAGGGCAACACATGGGTCATGTGTTGAATTCACCTTTTTTCGACGCGCGGGTCGTAGCCGAGGAATGTAATGATCGGGATCATCGCCTTCTTGGTTGGCCGGTTAACACCGCGCTCCCAGCTGCTCACGCTCGGCCGGGTATAGCTCGTCGCTTCAGCGACTTGTTGTTGTCCCCAGCCGAGATCGAGGCGGCGCTTCTTGAGGTGTTCGCCGATGGTCTTTGGGCTCATCTTCGCTCCACCCTTCAACGCCCAACAATGGAGTGACATCCGGAGGCGTTTTGTGCGTATTTCGATCTGGTAGATGGGCAATACATGGATGGGGGATGATGGTCGGGTTGGTCGGTGGGCTCGGCCTCCCGTGGCTCTATAAACTCACGCTCATGTGTGGCGGCGGGGGAACCGGCTCGCTGGCGTCGGCCGAGGTGATTCTCGCCGGTGCCCGCTGGGTCGGTGCGGGCGTGGGCGCGTTGATCATCCTCACCTGTTTGGTTCCAGCCCTGGCGTGCCGGGAGACCGTGCCGCTCTCATTCGCACCCAAGATTCCGCTCGGCCAGGCGATCACGGCGACGTTCCGGAACCGCCCGTTTCTGCACATGCTCGCAATGAACTTCTGCGCCACGGTCGGGATGTATTCGCCGGTCACCGTGTCGTTGTTGGTCAGCATCTATTTTTTGTTTCAGGGCAACCAGGACGCCGCGGCCAACCTCACCGGCTACCTCGGCATGGCGCAGATGCTCGGCTCGCTGGCGGGCGTGCCGGTCAACACGGCGGTCTCCATCCGCACGGGCAAGCGGCGCGCGGCCCTAATGGCCATCGCCATCGGCGCCGCGGGCTTCGCCTCGCTGTGGTGGACGCTGCTGCCGGCGCATCCTTACTGGGCGCTGGCCTCGAATTTCCTGATTGGCTGGGGCATGCAGGGGGTGTGGCTGATGTCGGCGACGATGAACGCGGACGTCTGCGACAGCGACGAACTCGCCACGGGCCACCGGCGCGAAGGGCTCTATGGCGCAGTGTTTGCGCTCGAGCAGAAAATCGCCTTCGCCGTGGCGGCGCTGCTCGGCAGCTACCTCGTGAGCCGCTGCGGCTACGTGGCGAGTGCCTTTCCGGCGATGCCGACGCTCCGGCCACTGCGTGCGCCCCTGATCGCCACGCCGCTCGTCGGCCTCGGGCTCGCGGCGGCGGCCATCGCGGCCTATCCGCTTTCGCGCGCACGCGTGGCGGAGATTCAGGCGCTGCTCGCGGCGCGGCGGCCGTAGGCGGAAAAGTTTTTATCGCCCTCGCGACCGCGCGCGCCTTTCCTGCGTTTTCCACTTCATGAGAGCCCGCCTGATCGATGTCGCCGCCCGCGCCGGAGTCGCCCCCAACACGGCCTCGACCATTCTCAACAACCGGCCGGACTCATGGGCGTCGAAGGAGACGCGCGCGCGGGTGTTGCTCGCGGCGACGGAGCTCAACTATCGCCCGAGCAAGGCGGCGCTCGGCGTGCGCCTCGGGCGCTTCAACACGATCGGCCTGGTTGTGCCGGATTTGCATAATCCGTTTTATCCGGTGCTGGCCGACTATCTGGATCAAGCGGTGGCCACGCACGGTTACGACCTCATCTTGGAGCACAGCCGCAACGACCTCACCTCCGAGCAGCATAGTTTTCAATCGATCCTCGACCGGCAGGTTGATGGGGTGGCGCTGATTGTGAGCGACCCGGAACTGCACCGGCCGTTCCTGGCGAGGCTCGCGGCCAGCGGACCACCCGCCGTCGCGCTCGCGGCAAAACCGAATGTGGCGCTGCCCATCGACTCGGTGGTGAGTGATTTCTCCGCGGGCTTTGCGCAAGCCATCGAGCACCTGATCGGGCTCGGTCATCAGCGCTTCGCTTTTCTGTGTGCGTTGGCCACGGGGCAGGACGACGGCAAACGGCCCGAACTTTTTCGGAGTCTGCTCGGAGCGAAGGGCATCACGCCGGAAAATATTTCCTTTGTGCGCTGCGAACATCACGTCGCCAGCGCGCGCGACGCGTTTCGCGCCCTGCTCCGCCAAACCAAAGCGAAGCGGCCGACGGCGTTGATCGCGCTCAACGACCTCTCCGCCATCGGGGCCATGCGGGCCGCGGCCGAGGAAAATCTCCGCGTGCCGGGGGACCTCTCGGTCATCGGCGTCGATAACATTCCGCTGGGCGAATATCTCCCGGTGGCGCTCACGACGATTTCGCAGCCGATCAAGGCGATGGTCGCGCGCACGGCGGCCCTGTTGATCCAACGCATCGCGGGCAAGTCCGCCGCGCGTCCCTCGCAAACCGTTTTTCCCACGGCGCTGTTGATCCGCGAGAGCACCGCCCGAGTGCGAAAAAAATAGCGGCCGGGCCGGGGCGGGATCGCGGATCTCCGCTGAGCTTTCGGCCGCAAAAATTAGGGCGGGCTTCACTCTCGGCCGCGCTCGGCGGCTTTCCGCCCAGGGGTTGCACTGGTGCTCCCGTTCTCTTTCATCGGCGGCCATGACCTCGGCCAGCGCTGCTTCCACTCCGTCTTCGCCGCGTCGCCTCCGTTGGTGGCCGGCCGGGCTGATTCTCGCCGCGGCAGCGGTGGCCATCCTCGCCGTGCGGTTCCGCGAAAATCTCACGTTCCAAGAGCGCAACCTCACCACGGCGGCCGTCGTGCTCGGGACCGGCGGGCTCTTGCTGCTCTGGTGGACGCTGCTCTCCCGGGCTCCGTCGCGGCTGCGGATCGGCGTGACGCTCGGCGTGCTGGGCGCGCTCGGGTTGGGCGCGTCGCTCTTCCGGATCCGCGGCGTCAGCGGCGACCTGGTGCCGATCCTCGGTTTCCGTTGGGCGAAGTCCGGTCGACCCGACCCGGCGGTCGCGGCTCCGCTGGCGACTGCCACTCCGACCTCGTCCTCGCTGGCCGCCCGGCCGGACTTCCCGCAATTCCTCGGTCCGGATCGCACCGCCGTGCTGGCCGGACCGCGGCTCGATCCCGACTGGGCCGCCCATCCACCCCAGCAGCTCTGGCGGATAAAGGTTGGCGCCGGCTGGTCGGGGTTCGCCGTCGTCGGCGGTCGGGCGCTGACGCAGGAGCAGGATGAAGGACAGGAAATCGTGACGTGCTACGACCTGCTCACCGGGCGGGCGCTTTGGGTGCATCGCGACGCGGCCCGCTACGACAACCCGGTCGGCGGCTTGGGCCCGCGCGCCACGCCCACCGTCGTCGCCGACCGCGTGTTCACGCTCGGCTCCACGGGGCGGCTCAACGCCCTCGACCTCGCCTCCGGCCAGGCCCGCTGGACGCACGATCTCGCCGCCGAGACCGGGGCCAAGATCCCCGAGTGGGGCTACGCCGGTTCTCCGCTCTTCCTCGATGGCCGGATCATCGTTAGCGCCGGCGGCAAGGCCAGGCAGTCGCTACTCGCTTATCGGGCGGACACCGGCGAGCGGGTTTGGGCCGCCGGCGAAGCGGAGGCGGGCTACGGCTCACCGTTCGTCGCGACCCTCGCCGGCCGGCGCCAAATCCTCGCGTATAACCACCGCCGGATCACGGCGCACGACGCCGCCGACGGTGCGGTGCTCTGGGAATATCCGTGGGGCGTCGGCTATCCGCACGTCGCGGTGCCGGTGATCGTCGGCCCGGACCGGGTCGTCTTCTCCGCCGGCTACGGGGTCGGGAGTGAGCTGCTGGAGGTCAAGCGCTCGCCGGACGCCGGCCTCGTGGCGGAGCGCATCTGGCAATCGCGGAAACTCAAAGCCAAGTTCGCCAACCCGGTCGCGCGCGACGGATTCCTCTACGGTCTCGATGACGGCATGTTTACCTGCCTGGACCTGCAGGACGGCTCGCAGCGGTGGAAAGAAGGCCGCCACGGCCACGGCCAGGGCCTGCTGATCGGCGAGCTGTTTTTGCTCATGACGGAGGGCGGCGAGCTGGTGCTGATGCGCCCGACCCCGACCGGGCCGAACGAGCTGCATCGCTTCCGCGTATTTTCGGCCAAGACGTGGAACCCGATCGCGCTCGCCGGCGACCTGCTGGTGGTCCGGCACGATCAAGAGGCGGTGTGCTTGCGCGTGGCACTCGCGGCCGCGGCCGAAGTCGCCAGCCGGTGACAGTCCGCAGCTGGCCTTCGCGGATTTTTTCTCGCGGCCAAGCCTCGTTTCGCCAAAATTCATTTCATGTGTGCCTCGTCTTCCTCCCGGTTTAGTCCGTGGCGTTTGCTCCCGTGGTTGGCGGTCACCACCGTCCATCACCTCGGCGGGCAAAGTGCCCCTCCCGCCCCTCCCGCGGCCAGCGCGGTCCCGGCCCTGAAAATTATCATGAGCCCGTTTGAAGTGCGCAGCTCGCAAGACCACGGCTACCGCGTGGGGGCAGCCATCACGGGCACGGGCATGGCCGGGCTCATCAAGGATACGCCGCTCAACATCAGCATCGTCTCGCAGGAATTGGTCGACGATCAGGCCGGCAACCAGCTCGTGGATGTGCTGCGCTCCGCCAGCTCCGTCGCGCTGCACGTTAAGGACGAGACCCAGATTCTCATTCGCGGCTATACCGGGCCGCAATTCGTCAACGGTCTGCCGGCCGGCGCGGGCCTGACGCTCTACGACGTCGATCGCATCGAGATCGTGAAGGGGCCGAACGCCGTGTTTGCCGGCATCTCCAACCCGGGCGGCACCGTGAACCTGATCAAAGCCAAGCCGAGCTTCACGCCGCGGCACTCGCTCGACGCCAGCTTCGGTTCGTTCGCGCACCAGCGGGTGGTGCTCCGCACGTCGGCGCCGCTGCTCAAGGACCAGGTGGCCTACAGTTTCGTCTACGGCCACACCGACGAAAAGAGCAACATCGACTACATGTTTACGCGGGAGCGGTTCTACAGTGGCGGCCTCACGTGGAAGCCGCTGCCGGCGCTGACGTTCACCGCCCGCTACAGCAACCTCGAGCGTCAGGCCGGGCGCCGCCCACACACCGTCGTGAGCCACCCGCTGTTTCAGCAAAAGGACCGCGAGGCGATCCAGCTCTACGACGCGCTCGGCCTGCCGCGTCCGGCCAGCTTTCCCCAACTGGAAAATGGCGCGGTGCGAACCGCCGCCGGCCAGCCCATCACGACCGGACGCACCACGCCTGAAGGCGTCGATGCCTTCATCGCCCGCAGCCTCGGGCCCAATGTGGCGCCGTATCCCGGGATCTTTTCGCGCGATTTTTTCCCCAACGATTCATTCAACTACAACGGCCCCGACGGGCGCGATAATTACCGCAACCACACGACCACACTCGAGGGCGAGTGGATCGCGTCGTCCGCCTTCGCCCTCCGCAGCATTTTTCAACAAGTCGATAGCAACCGCATGCGGCGCGAGTTTAACGGCCTGCGCCCGGTCGCCGGCCAGCGCCTGCGCAGCTCGATCTCCGACTTCAAGCCTGGCGGCGTAATCTTTTCCGCGCGCCTCGAAGCCGCCGCCAAGTTCGACCTGCGGTCGGCCGGCAAGCACGATCTCCTCGCTGGCTTCCAGCACGACGGTGGGAAAGACGTGATTAGCGCGATCACCGTCGCCACGTCGCGCGTGATCACCTACAATCCGCGCACCGATCCCGTGCTGAGCCTGGCGCAACTCCTGCGCGACCAATACGGCCCGGCCTACCTGGAACCCGGCGTGGTGCGCAAGGGCGGCGGCCACTCGAATTCTTTTTATGGCGTCCTGCAGTCGTCGTTTCTTGACGACCGCCTCCGCACGCTCGTCGGTGGCCGGGCCATCACCAACCACCGGCCGACCGACGACAACCGCGATGGCCTCGACGAGGATTTCAAAACCAGCAAGCTCCTGCCGCAGTTTGGCGCGCTCCTGCGCGTGACGCCGGCGCTCAATTTCTACGGCAGCATCAGCCGGACCTTCGTGCCGCAGCGCCAGCAGTCGGCCGACCTCGCCGCGATCCGCGCGACCCAGGGCGATCCGACGCTGCCGACCTATCGGCCGCCGGCGGTGATTCCGGCCCGTTTCTTGGCGGCGGACTTGGATGGGCGCGGCTGGGAACTCGGCACGAAGCTCGATCTCGGGGCGGGCCGGTTGCTCGGCACGTTGTCGTATTTCTCCAACGAAGAGTCGGCCCGCCTCGATATCGATACGGTGAACCAGGTGCTCTACCAACTCCCGGGTGGCACGGTGCGCATCGCGGCCGGGCAGACCCGCACCAAGGGCGTCGAGACCGAGTGGGTGTGGACGCCGCGGCTCAACTATCAGGTGCTGCTGAGCGCGAGCTACTTTTTCACCAAGAACGAAATTTCCAACCCCTCCGAGCCTCGCGAAATCGGCTCCCACCTTGAGTCCGTGCCGCGCTACACGATCAACCTCTGGAACAAATACACCTTCCGCTCAGGCGCGCTGCCGGGCGCGTATCTCGGCGGCGGCGCCACGGCGCTCGGTGAGACCTACGAGCACCCGAGCTGGACGATCCCGATCAAGAGCGCACCGGTCGTGCTGTTCGACGCGGTCGTCGGTTACGCGACAAAAATCGGCCAGCGGCCGGTCGAGGTGCGCGTGAACGCGCGCAATCTGGCCAATCGGCATTATCTCAACAGCACCTTCCAATACGGCGAGCCGCGCACGGTGATCGCCTCCGTGGGCCTGAAATTTTGAGTCGGCCACGTCGGATCGCGGGCGTTGGCGCGACGACGAGGGAGCGGAGGCCGCGGCCCAATACCAATATCTGGTGATATTTTGACTTTTCCGAGGTGGGGCCGGTTCTCCGAACCGGCCTGAGTTTCAGGATGCCAATCACCTTGGAGCGCAGGCCCGCTCGGAGAGCGAGCCCCACCTCAATAGTCCAAAGCAATCAAGACGATGGCCTAATACCAATTTCGGTGAGCCGTTGGATTTCTGGTGGTAGGGCGCGACCGCTGGGCGCGCCGTCAGGCCATTCGCGGACGGCCCAGCGGTCCGCCCCTCCCGCCAGTCCCGCATCGTTGAGTAATTGGCCTTACAACTTGGGCCGCGTCCGGAGGGCGCGCGCCAGGATCGCCTTCGCGGCGGCGAGCTCTGCGCCGGCCAGCGGGAGCCGCGGCGGGCGCACGGTCGCGCTGCCACATTTCATCTCGGCCTGGATCCATTTAATATATTGCACAAACTTCGGGACGGTATCCAGGCGCAGGAGCGGGAGGAACCACTCGTAAATGGCCCGCGCCTTGGCGGCGTCGCCCGCCCTGGCCGATTCCACGAGCACGACGGACTCGCGGGGGAACGCGTTCACGAGGCCGGCGATCCAGCCCCGCGCGCCGGCGGCGATGCCTTCAACAATGGCGTCGTCCATCCCGACGAGGAGCGCGAGCCGGTCGCCCACGAGCGCGCGGATGGCGGTGACGCGGCGGATGTCGCCGCTGGATTCTTTCACGGCCTGCAGCGTGGGAAACTCGGCGGCGAGCTCGGCGATCTGCGCGGGCAGGTAGTCGGTTTTGTAGGCCGGCGGATTGTTATAGAGCAGACACGAGAGCTTCGTGGCGCTGAACACCGCGGCCAGGTGGGCCTTCATCTCGCGCCAGTCGGTCGTATAGGTGTAGGGCGGCAGCACCATGAGGCCGGAGCACCCGGCCCGCGCCGCGGCCCGCGCCAGGGCCACGGCCTCCGCCGTGGCAAGCGAGGCGATGCCGAGGACGACCGGCGCGCGGCCGGCCGCAGCGCGGACGGCCGTGGCGACGACGGAAATTTTTTCGTCGAAACTCAGCGTCGCCGCTTCACCAAGGGAGCCGCCACCCACGATGGCGGTGCAACCGCTGTCGAGCATCCAGCGGCAGTGCCGGAGCAGCGCGGGGTGATCAATCGCCCCGCTGGCGCGCATATTCGTGGTGATGGCGGGCAGGACGCCGGTCCAGGTCATTTTCATGGGAGGAATAGGTTAGTTGAAGCGATCCGGGGCAAAAGCGGAGAGGTTGATGGCGGGTTTTTCACCGGAGAGGAGTTGGGCCACGAGTTGGCCGGTGATGGGGCCAAGACTGAGGCCCATCATCGCGTGGCCGGTGGCGGCGCAAAGATTTTCATAGCGGGCGAAGCGTCCGAGGTAGGGCAGGCCGTCGGGCGCACACGGGCGCAGCCCGCGCCAGACGGGCAGGTCGCGAAAATCCTCCGCGGTGAAATCGGGAAAATAACGCGGCACGGATTCGGTGATGCCGGCGACGCGCTCGCGTTGGATCGATTCATCCAGACCACTCAGCTCCATCGTGCCCCCGATGCGCAGCGCCCCATCCATCGGCGTGACTGCCACGCGGGCCTCGGTGAAAATGGAGCAGAGCTGCGGCAACTGGCGGGGACCGGCGACGGTGACGCTGTAGCCCTTGCCGGCTTGCAGCGGAAGTTTGAGCCCGAGGGCGCGCACGGTGGCGGGCGACCACGAGCCACCGGCGAGGACAAATTCATCGGCGGCGATTTCGCCGGTGGCCGTGAGGGCGGCGGCGAGGCGGTGGTGCTCTGCGCGCCAACCCGTGATCTCGGTCGACCAGCGGAATTTCACGCCCGCGGCCTTCGTCAGGCGCAGGAGTTTCGCCATGAGGCGGAGCGGGGTGAGGTGGCAGTCGAGGGGAAAATACACGGCACCGGCGATCGCCATCCGGACGCCGGGATCGAGCTCGGCGGCGCGGGCCGGTGAGCACAACTCGGCGGGCACGCCCAGTTCACGGGCCCGGGCAATGATCTTGGCCTCCTCGTGCAGCGTGTCGTCGGAGCGGCAGAGCATGAGCAGCCCGCGCTGGGTCAGCCCGAAGTCATCGTCGCCCAGCGCGGAGAGTTCCCCGTAAAGCGCGCGGCTGGCGAGGCTGAGTTCGCTGAGGAGTGGCGCGGCCCGGTCCACGTGCGCCTGCGTGGCGGCACGCATGAAGCGCAGCCCCCAGCTGATGAGCTCGGCACTCAGCCGCGGGCGCACATAAAACGGGCTTTTGGAATCGAACATCCACTTGAGCGCGAGCTTCGTCATGCCGGGCGCGGCGAGCGGGATGAAGTGGCTCGGCACGATCATGCCGGCGTTGCCAAACGAGCAACCGTCGCGGTCCTCGGGCGCGCGCTCGAGGACCGACACCTCATGCCCGCGCGCGCGCAGGTAGTGGGCGCAGCACAGTCCGATGATTCCGGCACCGCCGATGACGACGTGTTTCGGACGGGTCATGCGCGGATGCCCCAGCAGAATGGATCGCGCTCATCGAGGAGCAACGTGGCCTCGGCCATCACCTGCGCGGTGCCGGTGATGGTCGGGGCGATTTCACCCTTGGTGCGGTCGAGCCAGCGATAGCGGGCGGTGAAGCGGCTGCCGATCACACTCTCCTGCACCCACGTCGCCCCCTCGGCGAGCTGTCCGTCGGCCGCGAGGCACGCCAGCTTCGCACTCGTGCCGGTGCCACAGGGCGAGCGGTCGTAGGCCTGGCCGGGGCAGAGCACGAAGTTGCGGCTGTCGGCGCCGGTCCCGGGGGAGGGCCCGTAGAGCTCGACGTGATCGACCGCGGGGAAACCCTGGGCGTTCACCGCCTGGCGCACGCGCCGGCTGAAATCGGTCAGGGCCTCGAGGGCGTCGAGCGTCAGCGGCCGCGAAGTTTCGGCCACGAGGAAAAACCAGTTACCCCCCCACGCGACATCACCGCGCACAATCCCGTGACCCGGCACGTCGATGGCCACCTGATGCGCGGTGCGAAACGACGGGACGTTTTCCACCGAGACGGAGCCGTTCGCGTGCAACTCGGCATCGACGGCGCCCACCGGCGTGTCGATTTTCACGCGCCCCGGTTTGATCCGCCCGAGCTGCGCGAGGGAAACCACGAGACCCATGGTGCCGTGACCGCACATGCCGAGCAGGCCGACGTTGTTGAAAAAGATGACGCCGAAATCGCAGCCGGCGCGATGCGGCGGCACCAGCAGGGCGCCGACCATGGTGTCGGCGCCCCGCGGCTCGTTGACGATGGCCGAGCGATAAGCGTCGAAGTCGCGGCGGAAGCGCGCGGCGCGCTCGTCGAGCGGGCCGCTCCCAAGCTCAGGTCCGCCGTCGAGCACCAGCCGCGTGGGCTCGCCGCCAGTATGGGAATCGAGGACGCGGATGGATTTCATGGTTGGGAGGTAAATCGCGGCGCCCGAAGAAATTTTCCAGGCGGCGCTGACCATAGGTGAAGGAGCCCCCAAGGGTAAACCTCGCATTTTGCCCTCTTCTCCGCGTCGCACCTCTCAGTTTCGGGCCCGCGACCCGAGGCCGCCCGGAGGGCGAGCCAGAACGTCGCCGGAAACGTCGCGCCGTAAAACGCGTTCCCTGGCGCCCCCGGCCCGGGCTCACCGCACGTCGAAGGTCGTGACGCCCGAAACTTCCTCGTCGAGGATCCACCACGCGCCCGCCCGGTGGGCCCGCACGGATTTCTCGTCACGGACCACGCCGCGCGAACCCTCGGCGGCGGGCAGCTCGACTTGCGCGGTCATGCCCTTGGGCAACGTCAGCGTGAGCCGGAAGGTCGCGTCGTTTTTCCAACTGATCATGACCGGACCGCGCGGCGTCGGGATCTGGCCCTCGGCTTCCCCGAGCGGGCCGGGGTGCGGACGGATCGTGGCGCGACTCCAGCCGGGCGTGAGCGGCCGCGCGCCGAGCACGTAGCGCGGGAAGAGATTCGCCGGCGCGGCACCCCACGCGTGGTTCCAGTCCTGATTGGGTTTGTATTTTTGGTCCCAGGCTTCCCACGTGATCGTGGTGCCGCTCTCGACCATGTGCTTCCAGCTGCGGTCACCGGGCGCGACGATGAGGGCGTGGGCGGTGTCGGCGGCCCCGTTTTCGAACAGGCCTTCGAGGAGGTATTGTGCGGCGTAAACCGAGCACGCCATGCCGCGCGCCACCACGAAGGTCGTCACCCGCGCGCGCTCGGCTTCGGGCACGAGACCGAAGGCGAGCGGAAAGAGGTTCGAGTGTTGCGCCGCATGGTCGGTGCCTTCGCCGTCGCGATAGACGCCGCGGGCCGGATCGAAAAGTGTTTCCTGAAAGGCCGCGCGCGCCCGGCGTTCCCGGGCGGTATAGTCGGCCGCGGCCGCGTCGTGCCGCAGGACGCGGGCGAGGTCGGCCATGAGGGTGAGGGCGCGGAGGTAGAAGGCGTTGGCGACGGTGTTGACGGGGGTGAAGACAAAGCCGTCGCGCTCGGTGACGGGCCAGTCCACGAGGTCGCCCTTCTTGATCTGCGCCGCGTTACTGACGATGAGCCCATCGGAGCGGGCGCGCTCGAGGAGGAGTTTGGCCTTGAGGGCGACGTAGCGCGGAGCGAGCCAGGCGGTGTCGCCGGTTTGGAGCCAGTCGGCGTGGGCCATGAAGATCATGTGCGAGGCCCACTCGGTGGGCCACGTGCCGTTGGCCATGAGATGATCGTAGGTGTCGCGGGCCATCTGCGGGTCGTGATCGGTGGCGTAGTGGGAAAGCTGGTTCAGGTAGGCGTCGGCCTCGTAGGGGATGCGCTCGCGATCTCCGTCCACATAAACACCAGCGAAGGTCGTCGCCTTGATCGAGTAGCGGCAGAGTTCCCACATGCGGTAGAGTTTACCGTCCTGAAAGATGCTGTGGTAGGCGGTGGCACTGCCCTCCCATGGGGCATCATGCTCCATGACCGCCTCGCGGGGCACCGGCGCGTGCAAGCGCAGCCGGGCTTTCCCCTTCAACTGATCCACCAGCTGGCCGTCGACGAAAAGTTCGCGCCGGGAACCGATGTCGAGCACGGCTGCGGACGGAGGGGTCGCGCCGTAGGTTAACGCGGAAAAAAGGGCGGCAAGTCCCGCCGTCAAAGGCAGGAGGACGTGGGCAGGCTTTGAGGATTGCATCTTGAATTTATGGGCCGAGTTGAGAATTCGTCCGGCCCGGTTCTCGCGCGAGGTCCGGGTCGATGGGTTGCAGCGAAGGCTAGTCCTTGAATTGGAAAGCATAGAGATTGGCGTCCTTGAGCACGAAACGGAGCCGAACGGCCGTGCCAGCGAGCGAACTGACGTCGGTTCCTTTTTTCCAGGTTACGGGGCGCTCCACCGTGTCGCCGAACGTTTCCTCGCAATCCGCGAGCGTGAAACCGGGAAGCGGCCGGCCGTCTTCCGACTGGACCTCCACCTGGACGGAGCCGACCGCCGAGGTCGCAAAATTCAGGGTTAGCCGGCT
>SIBG01000121.1 GCA_009695305.1 Opitutus sp.
GAAAAATCTTTACCCATCCCAAGCTCCGGGCCGGACCGCCAAGCCGGTCCGTCCCTCCGCTTAGGATTGCCAACCACCACCGCAGTCATCACATCAAACAACGCTGCGGACTAACATTCCACCTGGCCCAGTTTTCGGGACCCACTCAGGCCCGAGAACGCCATTGTCCGAAAGGGTGATGTTGCCGGCGCCGCCGATGTTGTAACTGAACGGCGCGTCGATCTGGATGGCGCGAACGGTTTGGTTCGCGTTGACGTTCACGTTTTGAGTCGTCGAGACGTAGGTGTTGTCGAACAGGAGATCGGCGCCAGTGGAGGGAAGGATGGTGCCGTCCCAGTTGGTAACGTTGGGCGAGCCCCCGGTCTGGCTGGTCCAAAGACTAGTGCCGACGCGGTTCGTCCAGAGATTGGAGGTGACGCTCGTGAGGGTGACATTCTGCAGCTCGTGGATGTCCGTGGAACCGCCGGTGCCAGCGGTGAAGCCCATCTTCAGGAGGTCGGGCCGGGCGTAACCCGAAAGGTCGATCGAGTAGAGGGGAGTGAAGGCTCCGGCGCCGCCGCTCTGGAGAAAGACCGTCATCTGGTTGGTCGCCGAGATGACGACCTCGATGGTCCGGGCATTGGCGCCGGTGGGGCGCGTGGTGGAGGCGGAAAAAGCGATCGCCGTCGAGAGGGCGCCGGTGCCGCCGAGGTAGTCGTAACCGGTGAGGCCACTGCCGGGACCACGGACGGAGATGGCGTTGGGCGTCGAGCCGATGCCGCCGATGCGACCTTCGGTGGCGTTTGCGAAATTTCCGAATTCATCGATGCCAACGCCGATGTAGCCGCCGTTAAGGCCGGAGATGTCAGCCCCGCCGCCGCCGGCGCTAGTTTTCTGCGCGTAACCGAGCGAGCCGCCGTAGGCGCCCACGGCGAGGGACTTCGAGGCGTCGTAAAGGAAAAACGTAATACCGTCCGCGCCGGTGCCGTTGTAGGAGGCATAGGAGAACTTGGCGGAAATCGTGGCGTTCGCGGCGTTGAAACTCGTGTTGTCGACGGCGTAAGTGGCTTGGTTTGTGCCGCTGCTGGTGAGGCGGAGCCAACCAGAGCCGGCAGTGTCGATGCTCGGCGCGGTGAGGATCGGCGTGTAGCCGCTTCCACCCATGGTCCAACCGGACACCGAGGTTCCGGTAAAGCTCTCGTTGAGCGTCACGACCTGCGCACTCGACTCGGCCGCAAATCCCGCGACGAGAATGCACAGAGCGTTCGCGAAGATTCGGCTGGCGTGGTGAATTGTCGGACGGGAGTGCATTAGCGGTATGGTCAAAAGTTAATCGACCAGATCGCATTTTGCTAGATGAAAACTAGGGTAATAACCCTACTGTTAATAGGTATTATTAGGTGCTGATACCCAATTAGCTAAATCGAATTACTCCAAAATAAGGGCGAGTATTTCTAAATAATTGAGAGAGAAGCGAATTTGCCACCGAGAACCGCCTCCGAAGGGCAATCAAGCCATCGATCGAGCGCGGTCGCATATACCGAGCGAAAATCGGTGCTGAAAGTGAGATCTTGATTGCGCTCAAGTTTCAGCGAAGGCGCGGTCCCGTGCAGGCCGCCCTTCACGCGCGAGCCGAGTATGAAAAGCGGTGCGGCGGTGCCGTGATCGGTGCCACGGCTTTCGTTTTCGCTCGGCCGACGTCCGAATTCGGAAAACGTCATCGTCGTCACCTGGCCGTCGAGTTGGTGGGCCTCGAGATCTTTTTGGAACGAGCCTAATCCCTCCGAAAGTTGCGTGAGCAAATTCGCCTGCGCGCTGAGTTGATTGCTGTGCGTGTCGAAGCCGCTCAGCGACACAAAATATACCCGCGTTGGCAGGCCGGCCGCGATGAGGGCGGCGACGCTGCGCAACGAAGCCGCGAAGGGATTTCCGGGATAGTTCGCTCCCGCGCCCGGCCGGTAGTCGGCGAGCACTCGCTGGACTTTTTTCTCGGTGACGAGTGCGTCCATGAGCGTGTGCTGGAGAAAGGTCGCGTTGTTGCTGGTCCCGTCGCCCGCAGGCTGGCTGGCCATCGTCTCGAGGAGTTTGCGGGTCTCCTCGTTTTCACGGCGGTTGCCGCTGCCGGCCAACAGGCCGAACGTCGGATGCTCGTGCGCACTCACAAACGACTGCGGCACGCCATTGCTGAGGTGGACGGCCACCGGATCGTGCGAGACGGACGGCACGCCCACGCAAGCGTTGTCAAGGTAGCGGCCGATCCAGCCAGTCGCGGCGAATTCTTCACTGTTGCTCGCGGTCTCCCAGATTTCGGTGGAGCGAAAGTGGCTGCGATTGGGATTCGGATAGCCGACGTTCTGGATGATCCCGAGTTTACCTTCGTGGAACAGGCGATGCATCGCGCCGCACGCCGGATGCAGGCCAAGGGTGTCGCTGGCCCGCAGCACCTGATCCTTGGCGATCCCGAGCGTCGGACGCAGCCGATAATAATTTGCGTCCTCAAACGGAATCAGCGTGTTGAGCCCGTCGTTACCGCCGGCGAGCTGGACCAGCACCAAGATGGTGCGATCTTTTTCCGGCGCGAGGGTCGCGGCCATCGTGGACTGGACGAGAAACGAAGGCGCGAAGCGACTGAACGCGAGCAGTCCGATCCCGCGACCCGAGGTCGATATAAATTCGCGGCGCGTGGTGGGAAGTAAATGCGGGGAGAGGTAGGAAGGCATGGGGAGGAGGGCTAGCAGAGTTGGTAGGCGGGTGATTGCAGCACGGTGACGGCGGCGCGTCGGACGCGGCGGGTGCGTTGCAGGCCGTCCCCGCCGGCGGAGGCGAGAAACTGCCGCACGCTTTCGCGGAGTTCCGGAGCGACTGGTTGACCGAGCAATCGGTCGAGCAGCTGGTCCGTGGCGGCCAGCGTCTCGAGTTTGGCGATCTCACTGAACGGCCCATCTGGGGCGGAAAAATGGGTGGCGCCGTTGGTGCGGGCGGCGACCAGATCGATCAATTCGTCGGCGTTGAGACTGTTTTCGTCGATGGGCGTAAAGAGCATCTCGACGAGTTGCCGGCGGGCAGCGAGCGTGGCGGAATTGATCCAGTTGCGACCGCCGACCCAACCGCGGACGTTGGGCGGAGAGTAGAGCCACTGGCCCATCTGGCGGAGCGGGTTCAACGTGAAGCGCGGCAAGGGGGCGACATCAAGTTTCAGATCCTGCACGAGCCCGACGTATAACTGGACGGGACTCTTGATGAAGTTGCCGCGGAATTCCGGGGCGAAAAATATCCGACTACCAAAAAAATGCCGCGCCAGCAGCCGCAATTCATAGCCTCCCGACCGCCACGTGTCGCCGAGCGGCGCGAGATACTCCGGGGGCAGCGGGGTATCGCTCAAGTAGAACTTCACCATTTCGTGCGGGAGAAACGTGCCCGCGGCGTTCTGGCGGTAAGCGAGGTCAATCACGTCGTCGCCGGTGAAAGTGCCGTTTTGGCCGAAAATGGTTTTCATGCCGCCATCGTGCTGAGCCGGGACGTAGCGAAACGTGTTTTGGAATGGTTGGGCGCGATAGCCGGTAAAGGCGCGCGCGGCCTCTTTGATATCCGGCTCCGTGTAGTTGCCCTCGCCGAGCACAAAGAGCTCGAAGAGTTCGCGGGCGAAATTCTCATTCGGCGCCTTGCGCTGGCTCTGGTTGAGGTCGAGGAATTGCACCATGGCCGGCGAACGTGACACCGCCTTCGTGAGCGCGGGCGCGGGGCCGAGCGCATGGCGGGTGATCAAGTCGAAGTGATCGTAGAGCAGCGCCGCGTTCTTCACTTTTTCGGCGGACACGACGTAAACATCACTCAAGAACAACACCCACTTGGCGAACGCCGCGCTTTCAGGCTGGGCCGCGAACTGGAGCCACTTGATGCTCAGGTCCTGCACTGCCAGCCGGCTGCGTTCCTGGGTTTCGCGTTGGGCGCGGAGCTTGTCGTCACCCATCATCTGCTGGGCATTTTGCACGAGTCGCGGAGCGTCCGCTTCGAGTCGGGCGATCATGCGGGGTTTCATGAGCAGCACGGGCTCGGGTGGGAACAGCAGGTCCAGGGTCGCGGCGAGCCCGCTGCGCACTGCGCGGTCAATCTCATCCGGGCGCGCCGTCCAGCCGGCGCGACGCAGCAGGTGACGCGCGGCTTCGGCATTCCACTCGGCGGGGGGCAGGGGTTGCCAGGCTTCCGCGGGCGTGAGGGCAGGATTCATGGGGTGAGTGACGCAACCCGCCGGTGCGAGTTTCATCACGCATCAACACGGAGGCCGATGCGCGGCGTTGTAAAGCCAAGGCGTGAGTGGAGTGGGCCGCGTTGGCGTCGGCCAGCCGCGCCCTACGGCCCCGCGGGGGCGCGGTGAATTTTCGGCGTCCAGGTTGCGTAACTCGGCTCCTCGTGGAGAAACGCATCCGGCGCATCCGTCGCGTGAAACAACTCCACGTCGGCGACGCGGCGCAGCATTTCCGCGAGGGAATAGGGGACACGAGCTACTCCGGCCGGCAGGGGGGACCAGTGGCGGAAGTTTTCGGGCAGCGCGAGCTCGCCCGCGAGCTCGGCGGTGGGCACCCGGCGGAGCACGCCACCAAGTTGGAAGCAATGCCACGAGTCGCGCCGCGCGTCGGCGATCACGGTGGTGTCACCGCGACCGAGCGCATGGGCGGTGAGCGCGAGGCTGCCATAGGCGAAGACCGGCCGCGGCGCGATGACGCACCACGTGCGCAGCGCCATGGCCGAGGTGCGAATGCCGAGCACCGAGCCCGGGCCTTCACAGAACAGGAATGCGCCGGCATCGCGCACGTTGATCCCGAGCGATTCGACACCGCGAAAGATGCCGATGCCGGCGGTGGCGTCGGAATTTTCCCATCGCGCCGCTCCCTCGCCTGTCAGCCAGCCGACCTGCACGCGGGCGGAGGCCGCGTCGATCAAAAGCAGCGGTGCATGGGCGGCAAGCAGTTGGCGAAGACTGGGCATCTAGCTGCCACGAAATGCCCCGCCCGCGATTCGCGCAAGCATCCACTCGCACGCGGCTGAATCCGGCATTGACCGTCCCAACTCGGGACGTAGCGTGACCAACTCTCTGAACAAAATCCTTCCGCCTACCTTCCCGTGAACGTCCAATTGAACAGCGTCTCCGCCACCCGCAAGAATCTCGTCGTTACCCTCGACCACACCGAGGTCGATGCCGAGCATCAGGCCGTCGTCGCCGAATTTGCCAAGCAGGCGCGCCTGCCGGGGTTCCGTCCCGGCAAGGCGCCGGCGACGATTGTCGCGAAGCGTTTCAGCAAGGAAATCTTGGAGGAATTCAAGCAAAAGGTGGTCGCCAAGGCTTACCGCCTGGCGCTGGAGAAAGAGAAACTCGATGTGCTCAACGTCGTGAATTTGGAGGAGGGCAAAATCGAGACCGGCCTCGCCGCGGCGGTGACCATCACGCTCGATGTGCGCCCGGAATTCGTGTTGCCCGCCTACACGGGACTTGAAACCGAAGTCGCGCCGACCGAGGCGACCGAGACGGAAGTGGACAACGTGATCCAGGGCCTGCGGTCCGAGCGGGCCGACTTCAAGGCGGCCGACCGTCCCGCGCAAAAAGGCGACTACGTGAAGCTCGCCTATGAAGGCACGATTGATGGCCGGCCCATCACCGACCTCGCGCCTGACAAGCAACTCTACGGCAAAGTCCCGCAGACGTGGGAAGAAGTCGAAGGGGCCAACGAGGGGGTCATCCCGGGCCTGGGCAAACTGCTCGCCGGTTTGAAGGCGGGAGATAAGAAGGATGTGAGCATCGCATTTCCGGCGGACTTCGCGCCGGTGCCGGCGCTGGCCGGCAAGTCGGCGAGTTACGCCGTTGAGATTCAGGAAATCCGCGAGCGAGTGCTGCCGGCGCTCGATGGCGAATTTTTCAAGGCCAATCAAGTCGACGACCTGGCTGGCCTCCAGGCGCAGGTGCGCAACAACCTCAAACTTCAAAAGGAGTATCAGAACCGCACCGCGCAGCGCCGCCAGGTGACCGAATTGCTCGGTGCGAAGGTGGATATCCCGGTGCCGGACTCGCTCGTCGAGGCCGAGACACAGGGCGTGCTCCGGCAGTTCATCGAGGAAAATATGCGCCGCGGGGTGCCGCAGGAGCAGTTCGAAAAGGACAAGAAAGAACTCTTCGAAGGCGCGCGCAAGGCCGCGACGAACCGCGTGAAAATGCAGCTCATCCTCGCAAAAATCGCCGAGGCGGAAAAAATCGTTGTCACCGATCGAGATCTCGACGCGTTTATCTACCGCGAGGCCAGCCGCACGCAGCAGAAGGCGGACAAACTCGTGAAGGCGCTTTCCAACGATCGCGAACAGCTCCGCTCAGTGCAGCAGTCCATCATTTTCGACAAGGCGGTTGATTTCCTCGTGTCCAAGGCTACCGTGAAAACGGTTCAGCCGAAGGCCTAAGGAACCGATATCAACCACCACCATCACCGTGAGCTACTACGTTCCCATCGTTCTTGAAAACACCGGCCGCGGCGAGCGGTCGATGGACATTTATTCGCGCCTGCTGAAAGACCGGATTGTTTTTATTGGCACGCCGATCGATGACAACGTCGCAAACGTCGTGATCGCCCAGTTGTTATTTCTCCAGATGGAGGACGCGAAGAAGGATATCCACGTCTACATCAACTCGCCCGGTGGCGTGGTGACCGGAGGCATGGCCATCTACGACACGATGAATTTCCTCCAGTGCGACATCGTCACCTATTGCATCGGCATGGCTGCGAGCATGAGCACCGTGCTGCTGGCAGCGGGCACGAAGGGCAAGCGCTTCGCGCTCCCCAACAGCCGCGTGATGATTCACCAGCCGAGCGGTGGCGCGGGCGGCCAGGCGGCCGACATCGCGATCGCGGCGAAGGAAATCCTCCGCTGGCGCAAGACCCTCAACGAGACCATCGCCCGGCACACCGGCAAGACGGCCGCGCAGGTCGAGAAGGATTCCGATCGTGACTATTACATGAGCGCGCCCGAAGCGAAGGACTACGGCATCGTCGATCACGTCGTGGCTTCGACCCGCGAGGCCAAGGCCATCGCCGTGCAAACCGCCGCCTGATCCGGCGCGTCCGGTGGGTAAACTCCGCCCTCGACTCGCCCTCGCCGCCCCGCAAAATCCCCGCCATGGCCAAATCCGCGCGCATGACCCTCTGCTCGTTCTGCGGCAAATCGCAGGCCGAGGTGAAAAAAATTATCGCCGGGCCCGGCGTCTACATCTGCGACTCGTGCGTCAACGTCTGCAAGACCATCATCGATCGGGAGGTGAAGGTGCCGACGGTCGATACCAAGCCCACGCTCCGGCTGATCAAGCCCTCCGACATCAAGAAGACGCTCGATGACTACGTCATTGGTCAGGATCACGCGAAGAAGGTGCTCTCGGTCGCCGTTTACAATCACTACAAGCGCCTGATGTTTGATTCCGGCCAGTCCCCGAAGGACTCCGCCGCGATCTCGCCCGAGTTCAACGAAGTGGAGATCGAGAAGAGCAACATCCTCCTCGCCGGCCCCACCGGCTCAGGCAAAACGCTCCTCGCCCGCACGCTCGCCAAGATCCTCGATGTGCCCTTCGCGATTTCTGACGCCACCACGCTCACCGAGGCCGGCTACGTCGGGGAGGATGTGGAGAATGTGGTCCTGCGTCTTCTCCAGTCGGCGAACTACGACGTAAAAAAAGCCGAGTGCGGCATCATCTACATCGACGAGATCGACAAGATCGGCCGCAAGACGGAAAACGTCTCGATCACGCGCGACGTCTCCGGCGAAGGCGTGCAGCAGGCGCTGCTGAAGATTCTCGAGGGCACGACGTGCAACGTTCCCCCGCAGGGCGGGCGCAAGCACCCGAATCAGGAATACATCCAGATCAACACCTCAAACATCCTCTTTATCTGCGGCGGCGCGTTTATCGGGCTTGATGCCATTGTGCAGCGCCGCATGGGCACGCGCAGTCTGGGATTTTCCTCAATTGCCGCCCAGCAGGAAGCGACGTTAAAGCCCGAACAGATGATGAAGGCTCTCGCACCCGAGGATCTGATCCGATTCGGCATGATCCCGGAATTCATCGGCCGCCTGCCCATCGTCTCGGTGCTCGATCAGCTCGCCGTGGCCGATCTTGAAAAAATTCTGCTCCGCACCAAGAACGCGATGGTGAAGCAATACTCCAAGCTCTTCGCGATGGACGGGGTGCGACTCAAGCTCACACCCGATGCCGTGAAGGCGATCGCGCAAAAAGCCATCGAGCTGAAAACCGGCGCCCGCGCCCTGCGCTCGATCATGGAGAAGCTCATGCTGGAGGTCATGTATGACCTGCCGCAGCGCGACGATGTGACCGAGGTCGTGATCGATGCCGGCGTGGTCGCCGGTCGCCGCAAGCCCACTCTTCGCCTCGCCAGCAAAGTCGAACCGAAACAGGACGCTGCGTAGTTGCGCGGACGATTGTCGCAGCGAGAGCGACGACCGCGCTGGGGCAGGAGTGGATCAGGTAGCGAGTGCGTTGTGGTGTGGTGGCCACGCATGGGCACAAAAAGCCCCGGAGAATCCGGGGCGGTTGAGTGAGGGCTGAGGGTGGACCATCACCAGTGCGCGTAGTCGCCTTTTTCTAGGCCTTTCGCGAACTCCACGAAAAGCTTCACGCAGCGTTCCACGTCCTCCAGGTCCACGACTTCGCTCGGCGTGTGCATGTAGCGAAGTGGAATGCTCACCAGGCCGGTCGCGACGCCACCGCGGCCCATCTGAATCGCGCGGGCGTCCGTGCCAGTGGGGCGCGGGTCGGCTTCGATTTGATAGGGGATTTTCAGTTTCTTGGCGGCCTTGAGGAGGCGGTCGAAAATCTTCGGATTGATGTTCGCGCCACGGCAGAGGATGGGGCCACCGCCGAGTTTGGTCTCACCAAACTTCCGGTTGTCGCAGTCGGGATGGTCGGTCGCGTGGCCGACGTCGACGGCGAGGGCGATGTGCGGGTTGACGGCGTAGGCGGCGGTGGTTGCACCGCGGACGCCGATCTCCTCCTGCGAGGTGGCGACACTCACGAGTTTGGCGGCAAGTTTTTTCCGATCCTTGTCGCGAGAGAGGCGGATGAGCGTTTCGCCGACGATGTAGGCGCCGACCTTGTTGTCGAATGCGCGGGCGGTGCCGATACTGCCGTGGATCAATTCGAGTTCGTGGTCGTAGGTGGCGACGTCGCCGATGGCGATCCGCTCGAGGGCCGCCTTTTTGGAGTTGGCGCCGATGTCGATCCAGATTTCGTGTTTCTTGGGGACCTTCTTGCGATCCTCCTCGTCCATGAGATGAATCGCGCGCTTGCCCGTGACGCCTTTGACCGGGCCTTGAGCGGTCTGGATGATGACGCGGCGCCCAGAGATTATGCTCAAATCGTGTCCGCCGATGGTGTCGAAATAGATAAAGCCGTCCTTGTTGACGTAGGTGATGATGAGGCCGAGCTCGTCCATGTGGCCGGCGAGCATGAGCACAGGATCGCCAGAGGGGTTGAGCGTGGCGAGGCGGTTGCCGAGGGCGTCATTGGCGTAGGCGTCGGCGGCGGGCTTCACATGGCGGTCGAAGACCGCCTGAGCCTCGGCTTCGTAGCCGGAGGGCGAGCGGGCGTGGAGGAGCTCGGCGAGAAACGCGGGGGCTTGGTAATTCGACATCCGCGGAGGCTCTCGCAAAGACGCCGGCGCGCAAAGCGGAAAATCATCATGATCCGCCTGGTTCGCGGGCCGTTGAGAGCGTAATCAGCCAATAGTTGACAACCTCATCTGGGCAAAAATAGAAAAAACCGGTGGTAAAAAAAGCCGTTGCGCCGCGACTGGTTTGCCGAAACCTCGTATTTCATGATCATTTATCCCGCCATCGACATCAAGGGTGGCCGCTGTGTGCGGCTCACGCAGGGTCGGGCCGATCAAGAAACGGTCTATTCCGAAAACCCGGCGGACGTGGCGGCGGAATTTCGTGCGGCCGGGGCGGACTGGGTTCACGTGGTCGATCTCGATGGGGCATTTGCGGGGGAGCCGAAAAATCTGTCGACCGTGGAGGCCATCGTGGCATTGGGGATGAAGGTGCAACTCGGGGGTGGGCTGCGCACGCGGGCGGCGATCGAGCGGGCGTTGGCGGCTGGCGTGAGCCGCGTCGTGATTGGCACGCGGGCGGTGGAGAGCCCGACCTTTGTTGGCGATGTCGTGCGTTTGTTCGGCGACAAGATTGCGGTCGGCCTCGACGCCCGGAACGGCATGGTCGCCGTGAAGGGTTGGGTGGAAACCGCCGGCATGAGCGCCCTCCAAGCCGCGCAGCAGATGGATGTGCTCGGGGTCGCCACGCTGATCCACACGGACATCGACACCGACGGGATGCTGAACGGCCCGAATTTTCAGGCGCAGGAGGCGATGCTCCGGGTGGGACGGTTTCGCGTGATCGCCAGCGGTGGCGTGAGCACGCGCGAAGACGTCGTGAAATTGACGGAGCTCGCGCGACGTTACGCCAAACTGGATGGAGTGATCGTCGGCAAGGCGCTTTACGAGAAGCGCGTGGAGCTGCCGGATCTACTGGCGATTGCGCAGGGGTAGCAGGGCAGACTGAGGCCCGCCGCCGCTCTACCTTACTTTCTTCGCGATTTCTTCGAGCGGATAAGTGATGATCTCCGCGAGCGTGGGGTGATACCAGGGCGCGCGCAGCAGATCGAAGACGGTCGCGCGCATCGCGAGCGGACCGCTGAACGCGTGGATGAGTTCGCCGGCGTCCTTGCCCACGATTTCCGCGCCGAGGATGCGGCCGCGCTTGGGCTCGGCGAGGACCTTTACGTAGCCGTAATTCGCCTCCATGAGGATGGACTTGCCGTGGTCGTTGAACGGATAACTCGCAACGAGAAACGGCGTGCCGGTGTCGTCGAGTTCGCGTTCAAGGCGGCCGATGGTCGCGAGCTGGGGATCGGTGAAAACGACGTTGAGGAGCAGCGACCAGTCGATGGGTTTGATCTGCTTGACGCGTGCAGCGTGACGCGCCGCAAGCTCGCCCTGCTGAATCGCGATGTGGACGATCTCGGCCGGACCGGAGCAATCGCCCGCAGCATAGATGTGCGGTGCGGTCGTCTGCTGCCAGCGGTTGGTGAGGATCTGGCCATTCGCGCGAGCCTTCACGCCGGCGGCCGCCAGATTGAGCGACGCGGTGTTGGGCTCACGGCCGAGGGCATTGAAAAGGTGGGCGCCCCGGCGCGTGAGGGTCTTTCCGTCGTGGACAAACGTCACGGTCGTGCCGCGTTGATCCTGGGCAATGTGCTGAAGCTGCGTGCCGGCGAAGAGCTCGATGCCCTCGTCGACGAACGCGCTTTGCACTATCGTCGACGCTTCTTCGGAATGATCGCGCAGGATGTTTGGGCTGCGCTGCACGAGCGTGACGCGGGAGCCAATGCGATGGAGAAACTGCGCGAGCTCGCACGCGACGATGCCCCCACCCAAGACGATCACGCTCGGGGGAATGAAATCGAGATCGAGCACGTCGTCGCTGGTCCAGAATTTCGCGGCGGCGAGTCCGGGCACGGGCGGAACGCTGACTTTAGAGCCCGTGCCGATGAGGATATGTTTTGCGCCGATAGTCCGGCCATTGGAGAGGGCGACCGTGTGCGGATCGATGAAGCGCGCTTGAGCGCGGAGGAGATCAAACTTTCCTGACTTGAGTGCCCGCAAGCGGTAGCGGGCAAAGTCGCGGATGATTTTCTTCTTTCGCGCGTGGATGGCACGCATGTCGGCGCGGGCGGAGGGAATTTTGAGACCGAAAGTTTTTCCTTTTTGTGCGAGGTGCAACACCTCGGCCATGTAGAGGAGTGTTTTCGACGGCATGCAGCCGCGCAGGATGCAGAGGCCGCCGAGGGCGCGCGCGCCGTCGACGACGGCGACACTTCGCCCGAGGTCGGCAGCGACGCGGGCGGCATTAAAGCCAGCACTGCCGCCACCGATGACAAGGAAGTCGTAGGATTTCATGCCTGCGCGGAGTGCCCTCAGCGACCTTTGCCAAAAAGCATGATGTGAATCGTCTTCAAGATGATCGAGGCATCGAGGAGAAAAGAGAAATGCCGGATGTAATAGAGGTCGTATTCGAGCTTGCGGAGCGTGTCCTCGAGGTTCGCGCCATACGGATAGTTTACCTGGGCCCAGCCGGTGATGCCGGGTTTTACGAGGTGCCGGAAATGATAGCAGGGGATCTCGGCCTCATAGTTTTCCACCAACCGATCCCATTCAGCGCGCGGGCCGATCAGGCTCATCTCGCCGCGGAGCACGTTCCACATTTGCGGTAGCTCATCGAGCCGGCTCGTTCGCAGCCAGGCGCCAACGCGGGTGATCCGGGGATCGCCGGGTTGCGTGTAGAGATCGCCGTCGGTCGGGTCGACCCGCATGGTGCGCAGTTTTACGAGGCGAAAGGGCTGATGGTTCTTGCCGATGCGCGTTTGGAAAAAAAACACCGGCCCGCGATCCTCGAGCCAGACGACGAGGGCGCCGAACGCGATGAACGGCGAACTGAGCAGCAGGCCGAGCAGGGCGAGGGCGACGTCGCTCACCCGCTTGAGGCGTTCGAACACCGGCTCGCGCGCGATTTGAAAGCCCTCTTGGAACAGCCAGGTTTGGTTCAGTCGGTAGAGCGGGATTTTCTGCCAGTAAACCTGGTGGAACAGCTCAAGGGTGTAGGTGGGCATGCGGTGATCCCCCGAAATCCGGGCCACTTGCGAGGTTAGTCTGCGGCCCTAAAAGGAGCCCAGACCATGAAAGGAAAACGACACGCGACGGAACAAAAGATCCGCATTTTGCGGGAAGCCGATGGCGGCAAGAGCATCGTGGAAGTGT
>SIBG01000018.1 GCA_009695305.1 Opitutus sp.
CGAGCGGCCGCACAGCTCGCTCGGCTATCTCGCTCCGCAACGCTTCGTCGCGGAAAAATCTTTACCAAGCCCAAGCTCCGGGCCGGACCGCCAAGCCGGTCCGTCCCTCCGCTTGGGCTTGCCAACCACCACCGCAGTCATCACATCAACCAACGCTACGGACTAACATTCCACCTGGCCCAGTTTTCGGGACCCACTCACTTACTGCTAAGAACTTAACCTGGCGTCCCCACGGGGATTCGAACCGCCAACTTCCTAACAACTGAAATGCTTCATTAAGCGTGCTTTAAGTTGTTTATGAGTGAATTAGAACAAGCAACAAGATGAAGAAAAGCGCAGCGAAAACAAGCCAGAAACAGGGTTGCTGACAAATCTGTGGCAAATCTTGGGGCCTGTCTCTGCATACTCGATACGTGCAATCGGTGCAGATAGGCGAATCACGCCGCTGGTCGCAAACTGCCGTCGACGGCATGGCGCAGTTGATAGAGTTCGGGTTCGTGAACTCAATTTTCAGAGGGCGAACCACCGTTCTGACACCTCAAGCGCGAAACTCGGAGGAGCCAAACCACCCGGAAACCCGGCGCACGCCTGCTCCCAGCGAATCGGGATTAGGATCATTAGAATCATTTTGCCTCCCCTGTGCACAATTCTTCCGTGCAACGATTGAGCGCTGCTAGTCGCGGCAACATGCGAAGAGTGGCTCACATATCACGGGACTTGCGGCTGCTGTTCGCAGGCCGGCTCCTAGCGAGCCCACGACGCAGCCCTGTCTTGTCCGGCGCAACTACACCTTCTAACCGGGATTCTGCTGAACCATTTCTAGCGCTTCGACGAAGTTCTTTACGGTGTCGCGTTGGGGAACCCCGCGCCGGGCAGCCGCAAGTAATGGAGCATGTATCTTTGCATGTCGTCCTCCTTAGAGCTGTCCCGCACTACGGAAACTGTAGTAACCGAGTGCCAATGGATCGGCGCCGGCGCTGCCGACAATTACGTGATCGAAGAGTTCAATATCGACGGTCTTTGCCGCTTCCCGGAGCTGCCTGGTCACCTGTAAATCGGCCGCGCCCGGCGCTGGGTCCCCGGACGGGTGATTGTGGACACATACAATTCCGGTCGCGCTCTGCCGGATCGCCTCCCGATAAACCTCGCGGGGATGAGCGAGTGCGGCCGTAGCGGTGCCGGAGCTGACTTCAACCTGTTTGATGAGCCGATTCTTTCGGTTGAGACAGAGAACCCGGAACTTTTCGACGTGGATGCCCCGTGCGTAGGGAGCGATGTGAGCCGCGATCAATTCGGGCCGGTTGAGCATGGGTGCCTGCCCGGCTGGTTGCCTAATCATTCGTCGGCCGACTTCGATGAGTGCGGCAAGCTGCCGACCCTTGGCCCGGCCGATGCCTTTCAGTCGGCGGAAATCGTCCGGCTGCCAACTGGCGAGTCCGGCGATGGACCCGGCCTGGGCGATCAATTGTGAGGCGAGTTCAAGAACGGAATGACCGTGGATTTCCTCGCGCCGGTCGTGGCGAATCTCCACGACCAACACCGCACCAGGATCACCCACCACGAAGAAACGGTTCTTCGCCTGATCGAGATTGGACTTCGTGCAGTCCAGGATGTGGCGGTCGATCAGCTCGCAGCCGGACGGGCGGTGCCGCATCGCGATGACTGTAGCGCGGAGGGCCTCCTGCACCGTGGCAAAATGCGCGCATAAGAGCGCGCCGGGCGGCGGGACGGGTTCGCAGGTGAGTTCGAACTCCACGCCAAGAAACAGCGTGCCCTCGGAACCGGCCATCAGTCGGCAAAGGTTGAAGGGCCGATCCGATGCCGGATCGAACACCGCGCAGTCCAGCAACTGGTCGAGCGCATAGCCGGTGTTGCGGCGCGTCACACCCGGCTTCGGGAAATGTTCGTGAATGCTCGAGCGGTTTGCGGCCGAGCCAAGCAGATCGCGCACCCCGCGGTAAATTCGGGTTTCCAGTGTATTTGGCCCGGCGCACTTCGCCTCGAACTCCTCGCGCGTCAGCGGCCCAAACGTGACCGACGAACCGTCACTCAGGAAGCCACGCACCGAGAGCAGATGGTCGCGCGTCGATCCGTAAACGATCTAGTTCGCGCCGCAGGAATTGTTTCCGACCATGCCGCCGATCATTGCGCGATTGGGGGTCGAAGTTTCCGGCGCGAAAAAAAGTCTGTAGGGCTTGAGTGCGAGGTTGAGTTCGTTGCGCACCACGCCCGGCTTCACGCGACCCCGTCGTCGCGGCGCATCGACCGCGAGGATGCGATTCAAATGCCGGCCGACATCGACGACGCTGCCCGGCCCGACGACCTGACCGGCGAGCGAAGTCCCGGCCGCGCGCGGAATCAGTCCAAGCCCGTGCCGTCGCGCAAATGCCACGAGCTGCGCCAAATCGCCTTCGGTGCGAGGCAGCGCCATGGCGAGCGGCTGTTCCTGATATTCGGAAGCGTCCGTCGCGTAGAGCGAGCGCATCGTCTCGTGGCAATGGAACTCGCCCTCGAGTTGCGACGCGAGGCCGTCCAAGTCGGCGGACGTGCAGGTATGGGCACTCATGGCAGGCAGTTCACGGCGACCAATTCCGGTAGAACGCGGTGTTCTCAGGGTTGGGTTCGAAACGCCGACCGGGCAGGAGCATCGCGTCCACCGCCGCCGCGGAGTTGCGCTGCCACCCCGCCGCGACGCTCGCGAGCATTGCGGCGCCGAGACAAGCGCGCTCGGGCGAAGCCGGTGTCATGATGGCCACTCCGAACATATCCGCCTTGATCTGAAGCCAGAGGGCGCTGCGCGCTCCGCCACCGGTGGCCACGATGTTCGCCACGGTGGCACCACCGGCCACCCGGTGAATTAGCTCGCGATGTGTCGCCGCGATTTTCTCGAGCAGATGGCGCACCGCACCGGCGTGCCCGCCGCCGGCGGATTTCCGCGCTGCGCCGGCTCCCGGCTGCACCGTCGCCGCCTGCGCGAGCAATTCTTCCAAGGTGAATTCCGCGGCGCAGCGCCGCTGGTAGTCCTCAAGTTGCCCTGCGCCGGCGGGATCGAACGCCAGACGGAAAAAGCGCCGTCCATCGAAGTGTGGTCCGTGATAGCAGCCGCCGCAGGGCGTGGGCGAATCCACCAGCGTCATCGCGGCCAGCACGGTGCCGGTGGAAATGCTCACGTCCGCCAATTTCCCCAAACCGGAACCGAGCGCAGCGACATGGTGGTCGAGTCCGCCCACGGCAAACCGCACACCCGCGGGTAAGCCGAGCAAGTCGGTCGTCCACCCCAGCGTGCGACCGACTGGCGTGCCGGGTGGCAGCGGCTTCGACAATAGCGCCGCATCGATCCGAAACGCCGCGAGCGCCTCCGGCCACCACTGCTTTTTCTCCAAATCGTAGAGCCCGAGAAACGCCGCGGTGCTCGCGTCGCCGACCCGCTCGCCAGTTAGGGCGAAGGCAAAATAGTCCGCCATCGTCATGACGTGGTGAGCCCGGCCCCACATATCCGCGTGTTGCGTCTGAAACCAACGCCACTTCGCAACCGCAAAGCCGCCGGACAAGCCCTCGAATCCCACCGTGCGCCGAAACACCTCGCGCCGCGCGAACGCCACCGCTTCCGGCGCGAGTGGTTCGCCCCGCTCGTCGGTCCACAGCACCAACGGCGTCAGCGGCGCGGCGGCGCGATCCAACAACACGAAACTGTTTGCCTGCGAGGAATACGACAGCGCGGAGATATCGCCGGCCCGCGCCCCGGCCTCGACCAGCGCGGCGGCCAACCCGCGGCGCAGCAGCTCCCAGAATCGCTCCACGGCGAGTTCGCTTCGCCCCGGTGCGGGCGTGTCCTTCTCCACCGCGACCCGCCCCAGCCCTCGGAGGGCACCGGCCTCGTCGAACAACCCGACCTTGAAATAAGACGTGCCAAGATCGATGCCGAGGAGCAGGGACATGAAAAAGCGAGTTAAGTTTTCACCGCCAAAAGCGCGACGGACATCTCGACAAAACGCGCGCCGTTGGCCGGTGCAAACACGGCATTGGTCGCCTCATAGACTCCGCGCGCCGCCGCCTCCTCCGTCACGACGTAGCCCTGCAACTCGCCATTGGCCATCGTCACGACAAAGGCCCTCGGCACGCGCCGTCTGAGTTCGAGTCCGAACTCGACAAAAAATTCGCCGGGCCAGCCAACAAACGACCATGGCCCGATCCGCATCACTTGAATCTCCGCCGGCATGCACGCCGCGATCGCCTTCGCCAAGCGCCCGTCGGCGGCGGCCCGCGCCAGCTCCGCCGTTTCCTCGGCCCCGAACACATCGCACTCCGCCGTGCGCACGATTTGCCGCGACGCATTCTCCGCCTTGAGCCGTGCAAACCGCGCCCGCGCCGCCGCCACGTTGCCCGCCGCTTCCTCCGCAGCCGGAAACTCGCGGGGCGTCGCGTGGAGGAATGTCCGCACACTCCCCACCACCGCGTCACGGCGATAGTCCGCCGACGCCAGCAACGCGGCGACATTGCGCCCGAGGATTTCTCCGAGCCGCTCCGCTTCGGCAAACGTGTTCGCGCGCGTCACGTGCCGTGGGCTCTGGTTCCCCGAGGCGCCCTGGAGGAACAACACTGAACCGGTGGACGGCAACGCCACCCGGCGCAGATGCCGACGCGCGAAAAAAGGAAAATCCGCACTCATGAGGGTCGAGTCCTCGTGCAGCACAGTCGGATGCATCGCGCACACGAGCATGCAGGCGAGAGTCCGCGAACTGGCGAAGGCACGCACGACCAGCACAGGCACATCGAGGTCCGCCGGCCCGCTCGGATCGTGGCGATTGGTGCCCACGCCATCGGCACGCGCCAGGGCGAATCCCACTTCGGCCGGCTCCGCCCCACGCACCGCCTGCTCCGCGGCCGCGACCACCCGCTCGGTGAACAGCGCAAGATACTGCGGATCGGTTTTCGGCACCACGGGGTCGGCGGCGTTGCTGAGATAGTCCAGCATGAGCGGGCCGGAGTGCGTGTGGGTCGCCGTCACCATGATGACCTCCTCCGGCACGCCTGTCCGCTCGTGGATGCGACGTCGAA
Source organism: Opitutus sp. (assembly GCA_009695305.1). Classification (GTDB taxonomy): domain Bacteria; phylum Verrucomicrobiota; class Verrucomicrobiia; order Opitutales; family Opitutaceae; genus SIBG01. The sequence continues at coordinate 5,059 of SIBG01000018.1, forward strand.
TCTCCGCCGCGTGGGTTTTTGAAACGAAGATCACGTCATTCGCGAGAAAGAGCACGCTCCCTCCATCTTGGCTCCGCAGATAAAGCGCCGCGCACTCCAGCGGATCGTGGATGCCTGTGCTCATGCGCGGCACGTGCGGATAACCAAAAAGAAACACGGAGCCCGGCGGCGTGACGTCGACCGTCGCGGCTCCGGCCATCAGGCCGGCGGCCGCAGGAGCGTCCGTGATTGGGTGAACGGGGATTTCGGGCGCGGGTTGATTGGTGGGCATCGGAACAACGCGGGAAGCAGGGCGCAGCGTGTTTCGCCGGCGCCAAATGTAAATGTTAAAGAATGTTTGTTTCATATTTATTTTGACATTTCCTAACATTTGCTGATTTCTCCGGCGCGATGCAGCACCTCCCTTCCACCGCGCGGCAGAACCAGATTCGCGAGCGATTCTCCGCCCAGCCGGGCGTCTCGATCGCGGAGCTGGCGCGCGAGTTCGACGTGAGCGAGATGACCATTCGCCGCGATCTCGCGGCGCTCGAGGCCAAGACCCACATCCAGCGAACGCACGGTGGTGCCGTGCTGACGGAGCGCATGATCCTCGAGTTCGACTACCGCGAACGCCGCGAGCAAAACCGCGCGGCGAAGCGCGCCATCGCCGCCGAGGCCCGCCAGCTCGTCCAACCCGGCCAGCGCCTCCTGCTCGACACCGGCACGACTACGCTCGAACTCGCCGCGCTTCTCGTCGACGGCGAAGACCTGACCGTGATCACCCCGAGCCTCGCCGTGGCGTCGGAGTTGCAGCACGCGGCTGGCGTCGAAGTGATTCTTCTCGGCGGCGTGATTCGCCGCGGGAGTCCCGATCTCACCGGCCCTGTCACCGAGCACTGCCTCGAAATGTTCGCCGCCGATCTCGCGATTCAGGGCGCCGATGGCATCGGGCTCGATGGCACCATCTACAATTCCGATCTGCGTCTCGCCCGCGTCGACAAACTGATGCGCCACGCCGCCAAGCGCAGTTGCGTGCTGGCCGACCACACCAAGATCGGCACGACCGCCCTCGCGCGCAACGGTTCGCTCGCCGACGTGGACACCTTCATCACCGACTGCGGCGCGCCTGCCGAGGCACTGCGGCGCTTCACCAAGCTGGGCGTTAAAGTCGTTACCGTCTCGCCCTGAGTCGCGAACTCCCGTTTTTTTGCCATGAGCAAAGCCACCCTCGAAGAATTCTCCACCCTTGCTTGGGGCCGCGTCGATCTCGCGCGCGTTCCGCACGTGCCCGTGCCGCCGCCGGGCCCGCGCTCGAAGCACTGGCACGACCGCTGCACACAGCACTTCAAGGGCCTCAGCAGCCAGGTGAAGCTTTTCCCGGTTTCCTTCGAGTCCGGCAGCGGCTGCGTGCTGCGCGATGTCGATGGCAACGACTACATCGATTTCTCCTCCGGCATCTACGTCACGACGCTCGGCCATTGTCATCCGAAGATCAGCGAAGGCATCGCGAAGGCCGCATCGACGCTGATGAATGCCCACGATTTCACCACGCCGATCAAGACCGAGCTGATGGAGAAACTCGCGTCCGTGCTCCCCGGCGATCTCAACGGTTTTCAACTCTACGACTGCGGCACTGCCGCGGTCGAGGCCGGCGTCCGCGTGCTGCGCGCCGCGACGGGCAAGCACGAGACGATTTCGTGCTTCAACGATTTTCACGGCAAGACCTACGGCGCCGCCTCGCTCGGTCACATCCGCTCCCACGTCTACGGCGCCGTCCGCGCGCCCGGCGCGCACATGGTGCCGCGCCCCGACACCTACCGCCCGATGTGGACCAAGCCCGACGGAACGATCGACACCGACGCCTACCTGCGCTTTTACGGCGAATATCTCGACAAGGGCACCGTGGGCGCCGTCGCCGGCTTCGTGCTCGAGCCGATCCAGGGCTGGGGCGGCTCGGTGATGCCGCCGGATGATTTTTTCCCGAAGCTCCGGAAATTCTGCGACGACCGGAGAATCCTCCTGATGGCGGACGAGGTCCTCACGAGTTGGGGCCGCACCGGCAAGTGGCTCTGCATGGAACACTGGGGCGTCGTGCCGGATGTCGTCACGATGGGCAAGGGCTTCGGCAACGGCTTCCCCGTCACGTGCGTCGCCGTGCGCGAGAAATACAAGGAGAGCTTCGAGAGCATCTCCGCCTCCAGCAGCTACGGCGGAAATCCGATGGCCTGCGCCGCGGCGCTTATCTCCACACAAGTCATCGAGGAAGAGAATCTCCTCGCGCACGCCGCGCACCTCGGCGAGGTCGCGCTGCGCCGCATGGAAAAAATGCAGGCCGCGCACAAAATCATCGGCGACGTGCGCGCCAAGGGCTGCCTCATGGGCATCGAGCTCGTGAAGGACCGCGCGACGAAGGAGCCCTTCGATCAGGCCGGCGCGCTCGTCTACCAGCGCGCGTTCCGCAAGGGTCTCGCGTGGATTCCCGCCGGCCACATCCTGCGCATGAGCCCGCCCATCGTGATGGACGAGGACACGCTGCTCAAGGGCCTCGACCTCATCGACGAGGCTATCGGCGAAACCGCGAAGGAACTCGGTCACCACTGATATGAACTAGCAGCCACCGCATCGTTTGGCCGCGAGCCGGCGCCAAGGCAATGTGATGGTGCTCGCCCCCGGGGCGAGCCACCGCATGACCGTGACTATCACCGCCCATCAAGGGGCCGCCGCCGTCGCGCGGCTGCAGGGCCGGATCAATTTCATCCAAAAACAAGTTCGCCCCGGATTGCTGTCGCAGCCCAAGTTCGAGGTCCGCCCAAAACGGCTGAGACGTGTGCGGTGACAAAAAAAGCCGAACCCATACCACCAAACTTTCCTGTGAAACAATTCCGTCTCAACCGCCTCTTCCACCCGCGCTCGCGCCGCTGCTTCGATGTCGCGATCGATCACGGGTTCTTCAACGAGTGCGCGTTTCTCGACGGCATCGAGGACATCGCGCGCGCCGTCGGCATCGTCGCAGACGCCGCGCCGGACGCGATTCAACTCACCGTCGGCCAGGCTCGCCACTTGCAGTCGCGGCCGGGCCGGTTCAAGCCATCGCTCGTGCTGCGCACCGACGTCGCCAACGTTTACGGCAAGAAACTACCGCGCCGTCTCTACAGCCGCATGATCGACGATCCCGTCGGGCAAGCCGTGGCGCTCGACGCCGCGTGCATGTGCGTGAACCTGTTTCAGATTCCGGATCAGCCCGAGGTCGGCGAAGCGTGCGTCGAAAACATTCTCAAGCTGAAGCCGCTCTCCGATCGCTTCGGCATGCCCATGATGGTCGAGCCGCTCGTGTTTCAACCCAACGAGAAAGCCGGCGGTTACATGGTCGATGGCGACGAGAAGAAAATCATCCCGCTCGTCCGGCAAGCCGTCGAGCTCGGCGCAGACGTCATCAAGGCCGACCCGACCGACGACGTGAGTGTTTACCACAAGGTCATCGAGATCGCGGGCGGTGTGCCCGTGCTGGTGCGCGGCGGCGGCAAAGTCGGCGACCGTGAAATCCTTGAGCGCACCGCCGCGCTCCTCGCGCAGGGCGCGAGCGGGATCGTCTATGGCCGCAACATCATCCAGCATGCGAACCCCGCTGCGATCACGCAGGCACTGATGGGGATCGTGCACGACGGTTTGTCCGTTGAAGCTGCGTTGAAACTGATTCCCGCCTGACGCGTTCGCGCGAACCTCCGCCATGCCCCCGCTCCTCATCCGCCACGTCCGCCTCGTGCATCCCGGCCGCGAGATCGCGACCGACGATCTGCTCGTGCGCGAGGGACGGATCGTGGCGGTCGGAAGCGTAGTCGGTGAGCCGCCGGCGGGAGCCACGGTCATCGACGGAGGCGGACGCCTCCTCACGCCCGGCCTCATCGACCTGCACACGCATGGTGTGATGCACAGCCTCTACGAAAGCGGCCCGGACGGTCTCCGCGCTGCCGCACGCGAACTGGGTCGGTTCGGCGTCACGACGGTGCTGCCGACCATCGTGCCGCAAATCCGCGACGGCTGGCTCGAAAATCTCGCGGCTATCGCCGCCGCGATTCCCTCCGTGCGCGAGGTCAGCATCCCCGGCCTACACCTTGAGGGTCCGTTCATGGCGATCGGCGGCGCGGCGTGCCCTACGCTGCCCGGCGACCTCGACTTGCTCGAGCGCATCCTCGCCGCGTGCGGGGGGCAGCTCGCGGCGATGTCCGTGAGCCCCGACGCGCCGAACATCCTCCCGGTCATTCGTCGCCTGCGAGAAAACAACATCGCGGTTTTCCTCACGCACACGCGCGCCTCCGTCGAGCAAACCGAGGCCGCGCTCGACGCTGGCGCACGGCACGCCACGCATTTCTACGACGTGTTCTACGCGCCGCCCGAAACCGATCCCGGCGTGCGCCCCGTCGGCGCGGTCGAGGCGATCCTCGCCGATCCGCGCGCGACAGTGGATTTCATCGCCGACGGCGTGCATGTCCACCCGACGGCGATTCGGGCGGCGGTCGCGGCCAAGACCTGGGCCGGCGTCGTGCTGATCACCGATTCCAATATCGGCGCGGGCCTGCCGCCGGGCGTCTACGACACGCCGTGGGGCTACCCCGTGCGCGTCGCGCCCGAGACCGCCGCACGCCACGCGACCAAGGGCACGCTCGCCGGCAGCGCGCTCACGATGGATCGCGGCATGGCGAACCTCCTCCGCTGGCTCGCGCTCCCGCCCGAGCAGGTGTGGGCGATGGGCACGCTCAATCCCGCGCGGGTAGTCGGGCTCACCAACAAAGGTCGTCTCGCGCCCGGCGCCGACGCCGACCTCGTGCTCTGGGACGACAATCTCCGGCCCGCGAAGACGTGGGCCTCCGGCCAACTCACCTATGAAAAAACCCACGGCTAAGTTTTCCTTCAACCCGGCGGAATTCATCCCGTTCCGCGATCCGAAGGTCTTGGCGCGCATCCGTCGCATCAAGCGGAAGGATCTGGCCAAGCACCACAACCCCGACTTTCGCATCACCATTCTGCCCGATGCCGACATCGAGTTTTTGTGGCTCACCGATATGTTCCACCGGATCAAAACGGCGATGGACGCCGGCCGGACCTTTGTCGCGATCATGCCCAACCCGTGGCCAAACTACGTCCGCCTCGCGCACCTGCTGAACACATTCCGGGTCGATTGCCGTCGGCTCCACACGTTCAACATGGACGAGTATGCGAGCGACGACGGTCGCATCGCGCCCGAGACGTGGGAGTTCGGCTTCATGCACGCCTTCAAGAAATATTTTTGGTCGGAACTCGATCCCAAGCTTCGCCCGCCGGAAAAAAACATCCAAGGCCCCACCGACCGCAACATCCACGTCTACGGCCGGATGCTGGCCGACCTCGGCGGTGCGGACATTTGCTACAGCGGCCCCGGTTGGACCGGGCATCTCGCCTTCATCGATCCGGGCGCCCCGGAGTTCGCCGCCGCCTCGCTGGACGAATGGAAAAAACTCGGCCCGCGCGTCTGCACGCTGCATCCGCTCACCATCGCGCAAAACTCGCTTCATGGCAGCTTCGGCATGAGCGGCGATCTGGCCGCCGTGCCACCCAAGGCCGCGACGATCGGGCCGGCCGAAGTGATCGCGGCCAAGCACCGTGTGGACATTCACGCCATCACGGTGGACGGCTCCTTCGCCTCATGGCAGCGGTTCACGACTCGCCTCGTGCTCCACGGGCCCGTGACGCCACTTGTTCCCGAATCGATCCTCCAGACTCTCCGCACCGATGTATGGGTGTCCGAATCCGCGGCCGAAAACATCGAGCCGCGGTGGGACAAGGGCTATTAGGCGACACCCCACTTCCGCGAGTGCCGAACGCGCCCCGCAGCGCGCCGTCCATCCACCATCGATTGGAATCGCGGCCCCGGTGAGCGATGCATCCCAGCGGTGAAGATAGCACACATCGAGCGACCCCGGCGCAGACAGCGGACTACTGCACGACCGGCCGAAGCGTGGCGGCGGCGGGCTTGTAGACCTCGGCGAACACACTCGCGCGCCAGTTCTCCGCATCGGCGCGGACCTGCTCGACGCCGCGGGATTCGCCCGTTTTCTCGATCATCACGGGAATCCACTTCGCGCCGAACCGGACGTGCTGCGTCTCATCGGCAATGTCGTAACTCCAGCCCGTCGCGCTCGTGGCGTCGTGATGCGCGAGCGCATCCTTGAGTCCTTGATGCTTGCCGGGAAACGCATCCGCCTCCTGGGTCGAGAGCGCAGCGTAGCGGTCGAGTGGCGCGAGCGTCTGGCGCATCGCATACGCCTTCGTGGAAAGCCCGGCCTGCGCGGCGGTCAGGCCGAACTCGGCGAGTTTTGTCTCGCCGAACACGGCATGGCGCGCCTCGTCCCACATCTGCCGCCCGAGATCGAAGAAATAGTCCCACGGCATGTCGGGTGACTCGAACAGGATCGATGCGCACGAATCGGCCGCCTGCACCTCTTGCAGGAAATTCACGGCGTGGTAGCGCGCCCGCTGCTCGTAGGTGCTGTCGCGCGGCACCGGCTCCGGGCCGAACTCCAGGTGCCGAAACCCGACGGGCAGGGTCGCGTCGGCCCAGGGCAGCGTCCCCACCCGGCGGCGCGGGCACATCCCGCCGCCGCGGTTAATGGGCGCCTCGCGCAACTCGGCCGCCAGCCCGGCCGCCAGCGCGTCGATGCGCGCGACGAAATCCACCGCTGGACCTTCGCCCGTTTGCGCCGCCAGTTCCGCGAGCGCCGCTTCCGCCCACTTCACCTGCGCGGCGAGTTCGTCGCGACTCGCCGCGAGCAGCGGCACCGTCGGTTGATCGTAAATGCGGGCGTTGTCCGCCAGATAGGCGTCGATTCCGTCCAACAGCGCGCGCGACACCGCGATCACGCCGCCGCGCAGCAACTCCGCGACGCCGCGCGCGTGACAGACGGCATCCAACAACTCCCGCCCCGCGACGCCGCCGGCGTGATGCATTTCTTGAAACGACACGCCGAGTTCGCGCCCGCGCTGGCGGAGATCCTGCACGCGGCGGAGCGAGCGAAAAATGTGCGCCGGAAATTCCTTGCGCTGCCGCCACACCGCGAAGGCCGGCAGGAAGCCCGCGTGAATCCGCGCCAGCTCCGTCTGAAAGTCGCCGAGATTCTTCAGGAAAAGTCCGCGCGTGCGCGGACTGACCGCTTGGGCCAGGTTTGGTGTTTCTTGGATCATCGGGCGATTTCGTTTCCGCGGTCTAACGCCTCACGGCCGCGGCCGGAAAGACGCGAGGTTGATCCGGGGCGGGCGGATTCCGGAAGACGAAGCCAGCCGCGCATGGCCGCAATTGCGTTGAGCACACGGGTATTTCTTTGAATCCTCACGCGCATCAACAACACCATTCCCATCGCCAAGGCAGCAATTAAACGCGCCTCCGCGTTTGTCGCTGCCACTGCCATCGCGGTTGTCGCTCTCGGGCAACCCATCGACCTCGGCACCCGGCGCGAATTGTTCGTCGACCGCTACCTCATTCAGGCGCTGCAGGGTGCCGAACTCAGACTGCACGCACCGAGCGAGCGAGGCACTGCCTTCAGCTTCGACCAAGCCCACGAGGGCGTCTTCTGCGGCTACGTGTCGATTGTCACCGTGCCGGGCGGCGGCGTTCGCGCCTATTACCGCGGCCTGCCCGTGGCCGGCGGGGACGGGTCTTCAAACGAGGTCACGGCCTATGCGGAATCGCGCGATGGCGTCACCTGGACCAAGCCGCCCAACAACGTCGTGCTGCGCGCCGCCGCCCCGGTCACCCACAACTTTTCCGTCTTTGTCGACACCCGCGCCGGCGTGCCCCCCGCCGAACGTTGGAAAGGCGTCGGGGGCACCCGCCTGACCGGGCTCATTCGCTACATTTCCGCCGACGGCGTGGCCTGGCGGAGATTTGCCGGCGGCGCACCGATGCTGCCGCCCGTGCCGAACTACCGTTACGACTCGCAGAATCTCGCGTTCTGGTCCGAAGCGGAGCAGCGCTACGTGTGCTACTTTCGCACGTTCAAAGAAGTGCCGGGCCTCGGCCGGGTCCGGTGGATCGCCCGCGCGTCGAGCCCGGATTTCCAAACGTGGACCGAGGAAGGCGACATGACTTTTCGCGGCGCGGACGGTCGCGAAGCGCCACCCGAACATCTCTACACCAACCAAACCAGTCCCTATCCGCGCGCCCCGCATCTCTATGTTGCGATCGCCGCGCGGTTCTTTCCCAAGCGACAGGTGCTGAGTGCCGCCGAAGCGACCGCCGTGAACGTCAACCCCGCCTACTTCGGCGACATCTCCGACACGATTCTCATGACGAGCCGCGGCGGCACGGCCTACGACCGCACGTTCATGGAAGGCTTCGTGCGTCCCGGAATCGGCGACGAGAACTGGACGTCACGCACCAATTACCCCGCGCTCAACGTCATTCAAACCGGCCCCACCGAGCTCTCATTCTTCGTGCAGCGCCAGTATGGCCAGCCGGGGCATCATCTCGCGCGCTACGTCGTCCGGCTCGACGGCTTCGCCTCGCTGCACGCCGGCTACCCGGGCGGTGAGATGCACTCGAAACCGTTTCGCTTCGCGGGGCGTGAACTGGAAATCAACTACGCCACCTCCGCCGCCGGCAGCCTGCGCTTCGAACTGCAGGACGAAGGCGGCCATGCGCTGCCCGGCCGCGCCCTTTCCGATGCGCGGGAAATCATCGGCGACCAAATCGCCCGCATCGTGCGTTGGAAGGACGGGGCCGATCTGTCGCCGCTCGCCGGCCGGACCGTGCGACTGCGCGTGGCGCTCAAGGACGCGGATTTGTTTGCGCTTCGGTTCCGCGAGTAGCGCGGCGCTGCAGATCGCGGTGGAGGAACCGGCTGTAGGCGAGCAGCAGGCCGGCCACGGAAAACACGATGAGCACCGGCACCAGCCCGAACACGGTCTGAAACCCCAGTGAGGCGCGGTAGTGGCCGACGAGCAACGCGCCCACCCCGCCAAAGATTGAGTTCACGCAGTTCGAGATGCCCACGGCCGTCGAGCGCTTTTCCGGGGCGACCAGTTCGAAGATGAGGGGATGACTGTTGAGTTCACCGAGCGCGCGACAGAGCTGAAACAGGAACGCAGCCGTCAAAACAATTCCCGGCCCGGTCGCCACCCAGAACATCAGCGGCCACGGCAGCGCCAGCGCGTAGAAGCCCAACAACAACAGCATCCGCCGCCTCGGCTGCGTGGCGCCGACGTAATCCGAGAGCATCCCGCCCAGCAACGCGCCGAGCATCACCGGACCAGTCACCGCGAGGTTGCCGAAGAACCCCGACTGCGCGAGGTTCATCTTGAAGTTCTCATAGAGGAATATCGGCAGCCACGTGATCAGCATCCAGGCGCCAAGCGCAAAGATTCCCACGGCCAGCATGATGGCGACGACTGAGGGCGTGCCGACGATCTCGCGAATCGTTTCGCCGATGCCGGCGCCGCGCACCGGGGCGGCCACCACGCCTTCGCTCGCGCCCACTTTCACGTCGCGCAAAAAAATCGCCAGGACGGCCGCGAGCAAGATGCCCACGCCGCCGAGGATGATCAGCGTCGGCCGCCAGCCGTAGTGGTCCCCGATCCAGCCCGCGCCCGCGCCGCCCACGATCGGTCCGAGGTTCATCCCAACGATCAATGTCGCCACCGCCTTGCCGCGTGTCGCCGGGGCGTGAAAATCGGCGACGATGGCGAGCGACGCCGGGATGTAGAATGCCTCCGTCACGGCGAGCAGCACGCGGGTGGTCATCAACTGCGCCGGCGAAGTGACCATTCCCGCGCAGATCGTCACCACGCTCCAGAGGCAAAGGCACCCGACCGCGACCTTTTTGCGCGAGATCCGATCACCGAAATACCCGGCAAAAGGCGAGCTGAACGCGTAGGTCCAAAGAAACGCCGACATCAGCGCGCCGACAAAAAAATCGGTGAGGTGCAGTTCCGCGCGGATCAGCGGCATGACCGAGAAGATCACGACGCGGTCCTCGAGGTTGAGGAATCCCGCAAAGAAGAGCAGCCCGACGACGACCCACTTGTAGTTGGGGCGCTGCGCCAGCCGGTCCATCCAGTTACGGAACGCGGGCATCACCTGGCACCGTCCAGTCCGGCGGCCAACGGCCACGCAATCACGGCTGGCGTGCGCGTCGAGGCGCGGACCTCGCCGCTGACGACGACGGCAAGATTTTCCCAGAGCGCACACGGCGCGGCGAGCATCGGACCGGGCCCGGCATCCCCCGGTGAATCGCGATCGGGCACGGACGCCCGCGGCAGCACGGGACCGTTTTCCCACCGGCGTTGCGCGACGTCGTAGCGCAACGTCTGCGCGCTGAATCCCGGATGCTCGCGCGGCGCGCCGGGAAACACGGCCGCATAGCCGCCAATAAGAAAGATCTTTCCATCCGGCAGCACGGGACACGGTGTCGCCGCCCCCACGCGCGGTTCCGGCAGATCCGGCAACTGCTCCCATCGCCTCGCCGCGGGATCGAAACGGTAGCCTTTGCTCGACGGCGAAAACTTTCCCTCGGCATCGAACGCCATCCCGCCAAAAAGAAAAAAGCCACTGCCCTCCGTCGCCGCGCTCGCCACGAACACACCCGGTCCCGGCAGATTCGGCTCGCGCCGCCAAACGTGCGGCGCGCCGAGCTCGAGCGAAAACGCCTCCGCGCTCGCCGCCTTGTCCGTGGGTTGACGCTGACCGCCGGCGACAAAGAGGCGGCCGCCGACAATGGCCGCGGCGCCGTAGCAGAGCGGCGACGGCAGATCGGGCAGCCGGTTGAACGCGAAACCGTCACCGCGCGCGCGCAGTTCCCAGCAGGCTTGCTGGCCACCGTCCGCGTTGAGCCCACCGACGAGATAGATTGCCTCGGACGAAGCGGCGGCGGCGAAGTGGCTGTTCTTCTCCGGCAGGCGTTCCGCGTGCACCTGCCATTTCGCATCGGGGGAACTTAGCGTGAAAATCCGATCGCTGTAACTCTTCGTTCCCTGCAGCCACACGGGTTTTTCGCGGAACTGCGAACCGCCGCCCGCGACGAGCCGCCCGCCGAGCACACCGGCGAACATGCCGCCAAAACCCACGGGGTCCGGCAACGGGGCGAGCAGTTTCCAATCGCGCGAGGCAACTTCAGCGCCGCTGGTGGAGGGAGTGATGACAGTCATGGTGGAGAGAATGAGCAAGGCAGTCTTCATGGCTTTTCCGCCGGCTGGCGCACAAACACCTGGAACGGCGCCGCCGGCAATCCATCCGCCGTGAAGAGGCACGGCGACGGATCTTCCTGCTGGAGATACCGCACAAAACATGGTTCGCGCACGCTGGCCGCACCCACGATCAAGGTGTCGCCCACCAGTCGCGCGGTCGCCGGCACAAACGCCAGATCGGCCCCGGCGATCTCGAACGGCGGCAGCGCGGCCGCCGCGACCGCTCGCAAGACGAGCCCGGCGCCTTGCGTCTCGAAGTCCAAGCGCGCTTCGCGACCGTCCCTCCGCGCCAGCTTCACGACGGGCGAGTCCGCCGCGATCGGCTCGCCGAAAACATGCCGCCGCGCGAGCAGGGCGAGCCGGCGCCCGACCTCGGACTTGTTGCGCGGATGTTTGTCGTGTGAATCGCCAACATCGATCGTCACCGCGAGGTGCGCGCGCGGATCGTCGCGGACGACCTTGGCTTGCGCGGCCCGGACGCCGGCCCATCCGGCCTCGGTCAATTTTCGTTCCTGATAGTTGGGCAGCTGCACCACGAAGAACGGCAGCGCGGGGTGCTCGAATCCGCTGCGCCAATCCTTGATCATCGCCGCCAGTAGATCGGCGTATTCGGACGGACGCCCGACATTGGACTCGCCCTGATACCACACGACGCCGCGCACGGCAAAGGGCAGCACCGCCGCCATCATGCCGTGGAAGAGGCCGCTGAGTTGCTCATCACGGCCAGGCCCGGGCGGCGCCGGCGGCGCGGCCGCGGTGAATTTCTCACCCGCCGCTTCAGCGCGGGCTTTCGCGCGTTCCCATGCGGTGCGATCGGCTTCATAGCGGGCGCGCAACCGCGGAAACGCCGTCACCACTTCCTGCCAGCGCTGCGCGATGACGGGGCCATACGCCGCTTGTTGCACGGCACGAGGACTCATCCACGCCTCAATGGTCGTGCCACCGCGACTCACGTTGAGCAGCCCGACCGGGACCTTGTCGTCGCGATAGAGATGGCGGGCGAAGAAGAATCCCACGGCAGAAAACGACGGCGCCGTTGGCGGCGAACTCGGAACCCAAGCCGCGGTGAAAACCGTCTCCGCGTGATCCGAGACGCGGTGTGGGACCTTGAGGTGGCGGAGCCACGGCAGATCGGCCGCGGCGGCGGCATCCGCGCCGTCGGCAGCGCGCGACAGCGCAAGCTCCATGTTGGATTGTCCCGTGAGCAACCACACATCGCCGATCACGACATCCCGGGCGACGAAGGAAATCTTCCCTTGCACGGCGAGATCCGCGGCAGGCCCAGGCTGCATCGGCGGCAAGGCCACCCGCCATTGGCCACGCTCGTCGGCGACCGCCGTTGCACTTGCGCCGCGGTAGGTCACCGTGATTTTTTCGCCGGCGTCGGCGGTGCCCCACACGGGCACCGTCACGCCGCGCTGCAACACCGCGTGATCGGAAAACAGGGGCGCGGGCCTCGGGTCAGCGCGGAGCCCACCGCATGCACCGAGCAATCCGAGCACCAAGGTGATGGGCGCCGCGCGAGGTTTCACGGCTTAAGCACCTTTCCTTGCACCGAATTGAATTCGCCGCTGCCAGGCTGGAACGGATATTTTTCGAGAAACCCGTCCGGCAGCCGGACGCCGAGCCCGGGCGTGTCGGCAAGCCGCAGCCGGCCTTTCTCGAGCACGGGCGGCTCGACCCAAAGTTCGGTGAGCAGCGGCGCTTGCAGGTGGGTGTTCAATTCAGGTTTGTTTGGATTGTAGGCTGCGAATTCGAGGATCGCGGCATTCCGGCACGCGAAGGCCGCGTGCAGATTCGCCGCGACACCTGGCGTGGCCGACCACGCGTGCGTCGCGACCGAAACTCCCTTCAGTTCGCACAGCCGCGCGATCTTGATGAAGTTCATGATGCCGCCCATCCACGAGGCATCCAGTTGCGCGAGGCTGAACGGATCGTGCGCGAGCCAGTCGCGCCATTCCTCGAGACTGCTCAGGCTTTCGCCACCGGCAACCGGGAGCGAAGTCGATGCGCGCAGTTCCCCGTAAGCCCGCATATCGGTATACGGCAGCGCCTCCTCGAAAAACCCGATCGGATAGCCCTCGAGCGCCTGGAGCACAAACTGCGCGGTCGGGAGGTTCCAGATGTGGTCGGCCTCGGTGAGGTTGTCCATGTGCGCGTCGAGATTGAGTTGAAACGACGCGCCGAAGCGCTTCACCAGAAACTCGATCTTGCTGACCTCGACATCGCGTGCCTCCTGCGGTGTGCGCGACCAGAGAAACGGACCGCCCGGCTTGTAGCGGCCGGCGCCGAGCTTCACGGAGTTGAAGCCGAGGCTCAGGTATTGCGCGACCTTGCCTTCCAGTTCGCCCCACTCGAACGGCGACACCCCGCCGGTCGCGTAGCAGGGCAGCGTTTCGTGGCAGCGCCCGCCGAGCAATTCGTAGACGGGCACGCCCAGCGCCTTGCCCTTCAAATCGAGCAGGGCCGCCTCGATGCCACCGAGCACGACCGAACCGAGGCCGACGCGCGCCCAGAATTTTCCGGCGGTGAACATCCGCCGGCTCAAGACGTCGACCTCGAGCGGCGACTGGCCGATGAGGATCGGTTCGTAGAACTCGACGATGCTCGGCACCACCTCCGGCACGAAGTAGCCGGCATAGGTTTCACCGAGGCCGGTCAACTCCGTGTCGGTCTCGATCCGGATGAGCGCCGCCGAGCGCCGCTCGCGCGACTTCATGAAAATGTCCTTTTGGGGGGCGGTGCAGAGGAGAGTGCGAACGCGGGTGATCTTCATACGAACAAGGAGGAATCGGGCATCATTGCAGATCGGCTGGCGAAACGACGTTGAGCAACGGCTGCCCGGCCACGTAGCGCGCCGCGTTCTGCCGGAAAATCCGCAGCAGGCCCTCGCGAAAATACGGCGAAAACGTCGTGCCGGAAATATGGGGCGTCAGGATGACGTGCGGGAAACCCCAGAGCGGATGCTCGGGCGGCAGCGGGTATTGATAGTGAGTGTCGAGCGCCGCGCCGCCGAGGTGGCCGTCGCGCAAAACGGCGAGCAACGCTGTCTGCTGGATGAGGGGACCGCGCGCGGGGTTGAGCAGATAGGAACCCTTCGGCAGCGTCCGCAGATCCTGCTCGGACACGAGCCCCTCGGTCTTCGCCGTCAGCGGCATCGCGAGGATCAGGAAATCGAGACTGCGCAGAAACGCCTCCCGCTCCGGTTCGTCGAAGTAGCGGTCGGGCAGCGAGCCGTCCGGGTCGCCGGTGCCCTCGACGAACGTGGAGTCGGCGCGGGATTTTTTTCCGGAGCGCGTGAGCACGTGGACTTTCATCCCGAGCGCCTTCGCCAGCCGCGCTGTCTCGCGGCCGATGCCGCCGTAGCCCCAGATGCCGACGGTGCGCGTGCGGAGTTCGCCGGAGAATTTCGCGGCGCGGTCCCAGACGCGGTTATCCTGATTGCGGATGAGCGTCCGCAGGTCGCGCACGAGATTGACCATCATCGCGATGTTCCACTCGGCAATCGGGCAATCGAAGACGCCGCGCGCGTTGGTGACCGTGATGCCCTTTTCGCCGAGCTTGAACGGAAAGAGGTGCGAAAATCCCGCCGACTCGATTTGCAGCCAGCGCAGGCCGGTGAAAGCGGCGAGATTCGGCGGCGGCGAACTGCAGAAAACAATCTCCACCTCGCGCGCGCGTTCCTCCGGCCACGGCTGGCCCGCAGCGTGGCCGCGCAGGACGCACAATTCGATCTCCGCCACCGCGGGTTCCTGCTCCGGCGGAACCTCGACGAACGACGGAGCGGTGGTGAAGCAGAGTGGTTTTCTCATCGGCCGGTCTTGGCGGTCAGGTGCTTGAGCAGAAACTCGTCAGGTCTGGGACTGGAAGGAGAAGGCTGATCTTCAATCCGCAGCAGACACACGAGGCCGGCGGCGTCGGCCCGCTCCTTCAGTTTCACGCCCTGCATCGCGTGGTGAATCGCGTGGCCCGCATCGACCGCGGGCAACGCCGCCATGGTCGGATAAGCCAGCATGACCGGCGGATCGTCGCGCGAAACGTGCGTGATCGGCGAGCCCTCCCGCATCGCGGGCGAATACTCCGCGTAGCGCTCCCTGACCTGCGCGCGGTTCTTCGCCCCGACCGCGCGCGTGATCATGGGGTGATTCATCACCTGGTCCCCCACCCAACCGATGACCTCCTCGGAATCGAGCGACGTCTGCGGCGACATCCCCACCGCCGCCTGCAACCGGCTCGATTCCCGCGCCACCGGGTCGGCGCTCTTGGCATCGGCCAGATCGTCGTGGTAAGCCAGCCAGAGCGTCGTGCATCCGCCCGCCGACACGCCCATCGCTCCGATCCGCTTGGGATCGAGTTTCCATTCGGCCGCTTTCGATCGAAGAAATTGCACTGCTCGCGCCCCATCGTGCAGCGGCCCCGGCACGGTGGCCATGCTCGTGTAGCGATAATTGATCGACGCAACCGACACGCCGTGAGCCAGCATGAAGGTCAACAATTCCGCGGGCACCGCGGATTTGTCGCCGCCGTGCCAGCCGCCGCCGTGGATGAACACGACGAGCGGCGTGGGGCGCTCTGACTTGGCGCGCCACAGATCCAACCGGTGGCGTTCGTGCGAGCCGTAGGCCGCGTCGAGGACGTCGGGCGGGAACGGCGGGGCCGGCGGCTTTTTCGCGTCGGCCTGCGCGAGCAGGCCCGCGGCGGTCAAGAGCAACAAGGCGGCGAGGGTCGGGCGGCGCATGGTCGAGAGTTCCGATGAAAACGTCGCAACCGGTCAACGCAAGGTCACGGCGAAGAGATCGGCCTGCTCGAGGTGCGCCCGCACGAGGTAGCGTCCGGCGGGAAGGTCGCGGAGTGTTTTCGCGTTCCAGCGCGCCTCCAGCGCGAGGCCGTCAGTGCTCAGCGGCAGCGCCTCCTCCCGGCTGAAACCGCGAATCCGAAATCCGTCCTCGTCGAGGATTTCGATGCGCACGGCACCCTTCGACGCATCGGCGTTCACGGTGAGTGTGGTCACGCCGGTGAAGTCCAGCGCCCACAGCGTGACGTTGCCAATTGTGTTCACGAGCTGGGGCGCATCGCGCTTCTGGCCCTTGACGGGGCTCTTCGGGTTGATGCCGACGGCGACGAAACGATCGCGCGGCGCGATGGCCAGCCCGACGCCGCTGAAATAGTCGGTGGAGCCAACGATCTGGCGGTTGAGGCCCACGCCGCCGATCGCCGTGCCGCGATACGCGGCGTAGTAGAACAGCATTTCTTTTTCCAGCATCACCGGAGTCCCGTTGCTGACCATCGAACCGGCGTCGAAGACCTCGCCCGTGCCGCGCGGGATCGGCGGGATGCGCGCAAACGTGCGGTCCCAGCGCAAGCCATCGCGGCTGCTCATGAGTTCCGAATCCATCGTGCCGACCGCGCGGTCAAGGATCTGGTTGATCGAGAAATACTGGCCGTTGTGGAAAAATACCGGCGAGGTGTGGAACTCGAGCTGCGGCGGATCCTGATCGTTCACCGTGAGGAGGAGCTGCGGTTTGCTCCAATGGATGAAATCCCGGCTCTCGGTGCGCCCCATGCCGTGTTTCCACGAGGCGCTGCCGTCGGGAAAGGGCGTCCACATCTTGCCGTAGATGGCGAATACGCCGCGCAGCGGGTCGTAGAGGACATCGACCGCGTCGGACATGCCGAAGGGCACGCGCCAGATTTTCCGCGGCGTGCCGTCGGCGCGCCGGTCCTCGCTGTAAACGTCTTCACCCTGAAACGGCGGCTGAAGGCCCTTGTCGCCGAGCGCGGTCGCGTAAACGAGCCCGCCCTCGTATTTTTTCCAGTGGATGCCGTCCGGAGAAAACGCCACGTGCGCGCCCGCGCCGTCCCGCGTGCGCGCACCGACCGACCAGTCGTAGTAGGCCATCTTGTAGCGACGCGCGGGATCGGGGTCGCGCGGGTCGACGACGACGGAGTTGCAGTAGCGATCACCGTAGCCGCCTTCTTTGCCACCGGCCCCCACGAGCACGATGTTCGTGATCTTCTCCTCGTAGAACGGAAACAGATCGAGGCCGGGCTTCGTCCAGTTTCTCCCGTCGTCCGACTCCGCATAACAAACCACGCACTTGAGGCTCTTGTCCTCTTTGCGCCGCTCCTGGTAGGCCTGATACCACATCTGGAATTTGCCGGTCTGCGGATTGCGATAGACACTCGTCCAGCCAAGCATCCCCTCCCACGCTTTGTTCGGTGGGACCACCGGGTTGTTCGCAGCCTTTCGAAACGGCACAATCCGCTTGATGGTGCCCGGACGGTAGAGCACGTCGTCGTCGTCCACGAACAGGATCGTGCGCGGGTTTTGCGCCGCGGCCGCCGCGGCGCAAAACCAAAGTGCGGCAGCGGCAAGGAGCAAAGAGTTCAAACCCGCCGCTTTTGACGCGGAAGATTTATGCGAGAAAGAGAATTCCATGGAATTACTGGAGCGAGGTGGATGGACCGGAGGAGCGGCTAGCGAAGAGTAACGGCGAACAGCTCCGCGTTTTCGAGGTGCACGCGCACGAGGTAGCGGCCGGCCGGAAGCTCGCGGAGGGACTTCGCTTTCCACGCCGCCCGTAATTCGAGCCCATCGGCCGCGATCGGCACCGCGTCGTCCTTCGTGAAGCCACGCAGCCGGAATCCATCCTCGTCGAGGAGTTCGACGCGCACGGCGCCCTTGGACGCGTCGGCGTTGACGGTGAGAGAGGAGACACCGGTGAAATCCAGCGCGCGCAATGTCACGTTGCCGATGGTGTTGGTGAGCTTCGGTGCGTCGCGGCGCTGCTCCTTGACCGGGCTCGCGGGATTGACCTGCACGGCGACGAAGCGATCCCGCGGAGTGATGGCCAGGCCGATGCCACTGAAGTAATCCTTGGAGCCTATGACCTGCCGGGTCATGCCCACGGCGCCGATCGCCGTGCCGCGATAAGCACCGTAGTAGAAGCGCATCTCGTCCCCGACGATGATGGGCGTGTTGTTCGTGAGGATCGAGCCGGAGTCGAAGACGTCGCCCCGGCTGCGCGGAATCACCCACTTGCTCGGATAGGCGCGATTCCAGCGGAAGCCGTCACGGCTGCTGATCAACTCGGCATCGATGGTGCCCACCTGGCGATCGAGGACCTGGTTCAGCGAGAAATACATCGCGTTGTAAAAGAAGACCGGGGACGTATGGAACTCGAGCTGCGGCGCGTCGCGGTCGTCGGTGGTCAGCACGAGTTCCGGCCGGCTCCAGTGGAGCAGGTCCTTGCTCTCGGTGCGCCCCATCCCGTGCTTCCACGAAAGCGAGCCATCCGGGAATGGCGTCCACATCTTGCCGTAGAGGAGGTAGGACTCGCGCACCGGGTCGTAGAAAACATCGGTCGCGTCTGACATCGCATAGGGCACCCGCCAGCTCTTCCGCACCGCTCCATCCTTGAGCTTCTCCTCGAAATAAATCCCCTCATCCTGAAAGGGCGGCGGCATGCCCTTCCCGCCAAACGGCGTCTTCAGCACCATCCCCTCCTCGCGCTTTCTCCAGCGGATTCCATCCGGCGAATAGGCGAGGTGAATCCCGGAGCCTTTGCTGCCGGCGTCCCAGTCGTAATAGACCATCTTGTAGCGCCGGGTCGCGTCGGGCTCCCTGGGGTCGACCACGACCGAGTTGCAGTAACGGTCGCCGTAGCCGCCCTCGTTGCCGATGAGGACAATGTTCGTGTCCTTCGCCTCGTAGAACGGAAAGAGCCCGAGGGTGGGTTTGCGCCACGCGATGCCGTCGTCGGATTCGGCATAGCACACGACGCACTTGAACCGTTTGTCCTCTTTTCGGAACTCCTGGTAGGCCTGATACCACAGTTGAAATTTGCCGGTGCGCGGATCGCGATAGACACTCGTCCAGCCAAGATTGCCCTCCCACGGTTTTTCCGGCGGCAACACGGGATTCGCGGAATATTTCTTGAATTCCACGACCCGCTTGATCGTGCCCGGACGGTAGAGCACGTCGTCGTCGTCCACGAACAGGATCGTGCGCGGGTTTTGCGCCGCGGCAGCCGCGGCGCAAAACCAAAGTGCGGCAGCGGCAAGGAGCAAAGAGTTCCAACCCGCCGCTTTTGACACGAGAGGTTGATGCGAGAAAGAGAATTCCATGGAATGACTGGAGCGAGGTGGATGGACCGGAGGAGCGGCTAGCGAAGAGTAACGGCGAACAGCTCCGCGTTTTCGAGGTGGACGCGCACGAGATAGCGGCCCGCGGGGAGGTCGCGGAGCGATTTCGCTTTCCACGCCGCCCGTAATTCGAGCCCGTCGGCCGCGATCGGCACCGCGTCGTCCTTCGTGAAGCCACGCAGCCGGTAGCCGTCTTCGTCGAGCAATTCGACGCGAATTTTTCCCTTCGCGGCATCCGCGTTGAGCAAGATGTCCCTCGCACCCGTCAGGTCGATCGGTTTCAGCGTGACCTGGCCGATGGTGTTGGCGGGCCCGGGCCCGAGCTTGCCGTCCGGGCCGGCCTTGGGTTGCGGCGCCGGGTTGCGCACGCTGCTCGCGGGGTCGGGCAGCACGGCCACGAAGCGATCGCGCCGCGTCGAGGCGTAGCCGATGCCGCTGAAATAATCCTTCGAGCCGATCTTCTGGCGATCGAAGCCGACTCCGCCGATGGCGGTGCCGCGGTAGGCGCCGAAGTAAAAGCGAATCTCGTCGCCGACGACGATGGGCGTCGAGTTGCTGAACAGCGACCCGGCGTCGAACACCGCCCCCGCACCGCGCGCGACGATCGGCACGCTCGCAAACGAACGATCCCAGCGAAAGCCGTCGCGGCTGCTGATGAGCTCGAGATCGATGGTGCCGGCGCGCCGGTCGAGCACCTGGTTGAGCGACAGATACTGCCCGTTGTAGAAAAAGGCCGGGGAGGTGTGAAACTCCAGCATCGGCGGATCGCGATCGTTCGGCGTGAGCACGAGTTCCGGCTTCGACCACTGCAGGAAGTCCTTGCTCTGGCTGCGGCCCATCGCGTGCTTCCAGGACAGCCCGCCGTCCGGCCCGGGAATCCACATCTTGCCGTAGATCACGTAGGCCTCGTGCCGCGGATCGTAGAGCACGTCGGCGGCATCCGACATCGACAGCGGCACGGCCCACTTTTTCCGCACGGTGCCGTTGGCGGCCTTCTCCTCGGACATGATGCGCTCGCCTTGCAATGGCGCCTGGATGCCCTTGGCGCCGTAGCCGGATTTGAGCACCATGCGGCCGTGCTTCGTCCAGCGGATGCCGTCGGGCGAAAACGCCACGTGCGTGCCCGAACCGCGCTCCTCCTCCGTGCCGATCGACCAATCGTAGTAAACCATCTTGTAGCGCCGGGCGGGATCCGTCTCGCGCTCGTCGAAGAGCACCGAACAGCAGTAACGGCTGCTGTAGCCGCCGCTGCCCACGAGCACGATGTTCGTCTCCTTCTCCTCGTAGAAGGGAAACAGCCCGACGTTCGGCTTCGTCCACACGATGCCGTCCGGCGATTCGGCGTAGGCGACGGTGTTTTCGAGCGTTCGATCGCCCTTCCGCTGGTTGTAGGCCTGATACCAAAGCTGAAACTTTCCGGTCTTGGGGTCGCGATAGACGCTCGTCCACGCGATTGAGCCGGCCTCCCACGGCTTGTCGGGCGCAATGACAGGGTTGCCCGCAAATTTCTGCATCGGCACAATCTTCCGCGTGACGCCGGCGCGGTAGAGCACGTCCTCGTCGTCGACGAAGAGGATGGTGCGCGGGAGCGAGGCCGCCGTCGCGTGCTCGACGCCGAGGCCCGCACATGCGAGCACGGCGAGGAGGGAAAGCGATTTCGTCATGATTTGATGGGGAGAAAGAATCTTATCGGAGAGTGCAGGCGAACAGCCGGGCTCGATCGAGGTGGAGGCGGAGGAGATAGCGGCCGGGCGGCAGGTCGGAGAGCCGGCGCTCCCGCCACGCCGCGGCGAGCGCGAGACCGTCGCCGCGCAGGGGCACCGCCTCGTCGCGAGTAAAACCGCGCACGCGGTAGCCGTCTTCGTCAAGGATCTCGACCCGCACGGCTCCCGCCGCAGCATCCGCATTCACCGTGATCGCCGTCACACCGCGCAAGTCGAGCGGGCGCAGCGTGACCTGGCCGAGGTGATTGGTTACAACGGGGCCCGCGGCGGCGCCGGGCGTGGGATTCGCGTTGCTCACCCGGCTGCGTAGATCGGGTTCGACGCTGACGAAACGGTCGCGGCGGATGCTCGCGAGCCCCACGCCGCTGAAAATATCGTCGGAGCCGATCACCTGCTGATCGAAGCCCACGCCGCCGGTCGACGAACCGCGGCGGGCGCTGTAATAGAAGCGAATCTCCTCCGGCAGCACGATCGGCGTGCAGTTGCTCTTCACGGAGCCCGCATCGAACACTCGGCCCTCGCCGCGCGGAAAGACCGGAAGGTTGGCGAAGTCGCGTTCCCAGCGCAGCCCGTCGCGGCTGCTCATCAACTCGAGATCGATGCTGCCCGCGGCGCGATCCATGATCTGGTTCAGCGAGAAATACTGGCCGTTGTAGCAGAAGACCGGCGAGGTGTGAAATTCGAGCATGGGCGGATCGCGGTCGTTCGTGGTGAGCACCAGTTCCGGCTTGCTCCACTGCCGAAGGTCGCGGCTCTCGGTCCGGCCCATCGCGTGTTTCCAAGACAGCCCGCCGTCCGGACCGGGAATCCACATCTTGCCGTAGAGCACATAGGTTTCGCGCCGCGGATCGAAGATGAGATCGGCCGCATCGGACATCGTCATCGGCGAACGCCAGGTCTTCCGCACGCTGCCGTCCTTGAGTTTTTCCTCGAAATAATCGCCCTCGTCGCGGAAGGGCGCCGGCGGTCCCTTGGCGCCGTAGGCGGTCTTGATCACGAGCCCGCCCTCCTTCGTCCAGCGAATGCCGTCGGAAGAAAACGCGAAATGCGTGCCCGCGCCGTCGCGTTCGCGCTCGCCGGCCGCCCAGTCGTAATAGGCCATTTTGTAGCGCAGCGCCGGATCGCGCTCGCCCGGCTCGATCAACACGGAGCAGCAATACCGGTCGCCCAGCCCGCCGTTGCCGATCATCACGATGTTCGTCGCCCGCTCGCCGTAGAACGGAAACAAGCCGAGGTCGGGTTTGTCCCAGTGCAGCCCATCCTCCGATTCCGCGTAGCACACGACATGCTTGAATCGCTTGTCCTCGTCCTTCCGCGACGGCGCCCGCGCCTGATACCACATTTGGAAACGCCCCGTGGCCGGACTGCGGCCGACGCTCATCCAGCCGATGGTCGATTCCCACGGCTTGGTGGGCCGGAGCACCGGATTGCCGGGCGCTTTGGCGAACGCCCCGATGCGCTTGATCGTGCCCGGCCGGTAGAGCACATCGGCATCGTCGACAAAGAGAATTGTGCGGGGGTTTTGCGCCGCGGCGGCCGCGACGCAAAACCAAAGCGCAGGCACGAAAAGAAACCCGCGACGAGCAACTGAGCGGCGGAACACGCGAAGGTTCATCGGGATTTCACTGAAGCGTCACCGCAAACACCTCGGCGTTTTCGAGGTGCAGGCGGAGCTGGTAGGAGCCAGCCGGGATGACGCCCGTGGGGGCGGTTTTCCAGACGACACGGTGGCGCAGGCCGTCGGTTGTGATGGGGACGGCGTCGTCCTTGGTGAAGCCAGGGAGGCGGTAGCCGCGTTCGTTCAGCAATTCGACGCGGAGCGCACCGCCCGCGGCGTTGGCGTTGACCGTGAGCGTCGCGCCGGCGCGCAGCGCGCGCGGCTTCAGCGTGACGTGGCCGATTTTCTCCAGCGGGCGCACACCGGCGAAACGATCGCGCGGAAGCGTGGCGAGGCCGATGCCGCTCTTCGGCACGTTCGTCTTACCATCCCAGGGATACGGGTTCTGGCCAAACTTCCACGGGTGCTGGTAGGCGGCGTAGTAAAA
The DNA here is from genome assembly GCA_009695305.1 of Opitutus sp. GTDB lineage: Bacteria > Verrucomicrobiota > Verrucomicrobiia > Opitutales > Opitutaceae > SIBG01. Next base: position 28,163 of record SIBG01000018.1, read on the forward strand.
CCGGATTTCGCCCTCGAGGACGATTGGCGTTGAGTTGCTCCAAATGCGGCCGGCGTCGAACTGCGAAGCTTCGCCAACGGGAATGAACGGTGTGCCGCGAAACGGCCGCGTCCACGCGATGCCGTCATGGCTCACCGCGAGCTCGATCGGCTGGAGCCCGTGGGTTTCGTAGTCGGCCACCTGCAGCAGCGCGAAGTAGACGCCGTGGTCGATGAACACCGGCGCGCCGTGCAATTGCACGCCATTGCGCGTGCTGCCGTATTTCCCTGGCTCCACCCCGTCGTGTTCATCCGGCGCCATCATGAGCTGCGGCGCCGACCAGTGAATGAAGTCAGTGCTCTCGGTCCGCATGATCGCGCGCTTCCACCAGATTTTTCCGTCGGGCGCGTCGATCCAGCCCTTCGAGTAGACGAGGTAGGCGCGGCGCAGGGAATCGAAGGTGACATCGAGCACGTCGCCGACCGAGTTGAGTGCGCCCCACGGATATTGCTCGCCGACGAGCGGCGGATCTTGCGTGCGGCCGTAGCTGCCGAGCAGCGCGAGGCTCGGGTGCTTCGTCCAGTGGACGCCGTCGGGCGAAAACGCGACGAACATGCCGCCATTCGGTCCGCGATGATCGGTCGGATGCGCAAACGGCCCCGCAAATTCCGGGAGCGACAGATACACCATCTTGTAGCGCCGCGCGGGATCGCCGGCACCCGGCGGATCGACCACCACGGACGCGCCGTAGTGATCGGGGCTTTCGAGCACGATGTTGGGCGCCGGATTGCCCTTGCGCGCGATGAGCCCGAGTGCCGGCTCATTCCACTTCAAGCCGTCGTCAGACTCGGCGTAGGCGACGACACAGCCGGCGCCTCCCAGTTGATACCACATCTGGCAACGCCCCGTGGCCGGGTCGCGATACAGCGAGCAATAACCAACCTGATTGCGCAACTGCGGGCCAACGACGAGCGGATTGGCGGGATGGCGCACGGGCGAGCGCAGCACGCGTTTCGTGCCGGATCGGTAATAGACGTCGTGATCGTCGACGAGCAGGATGGTCTGAGGATCGGCTCCGCGCAGAACGCCGGGGCCAAGGAGCAACACGCCAGTCAGAAAGGAGCGCACGGAGTGCATGGTGGGGGACTAGTTCACCGTGAGCGCAAACACCTCGGCGGCCCCTTCGAGGTGCAGGCGGATAAGGTAGGAACCCGCCGGCGGTGTCCCCGCGTTTTTCCAAGTGAGCTTGTGGCGCAAGCCGTCGGAGGCGATCGGCACGGCGTCCGCCTCCGTGAAATCGCGCACGCGGTAACCGCTTTCCGTGAGCAGCTCCGCCCGCACGCTGCCCGCCGAGGCATCCGCGTTGAGCGTGAGGCTGGCCCCCGCCTGAACCGCGATCGGCTTCAAAGTAATCTGCCCGCGAGTTTCGATCGGCCGCACGCCGGCGAACCGGTCGCGCGGCACCGTTGCCAGACCGATGCCCGTCGGGCTGCGGGCGAGATCGCCATTCCACAGACCGGAGTAGGCGCCGTAGTAAAAGCGAATTTCGTCTTCCAGCACCACGGGCGTGGAATTGGACCAAATGCATCCGCCGTCGAAATCCGCGCGGCGATGCGTGACGTCGATGAACGGCTTCGCGCGAAACGGCCGCTGCCAGTTCAAGCCGTCGCGGCTAATCGCAAGCTCGGACGGCATCTCCCCGGTGGTCTCGCCATCCATCACCTGCAGCAGCGAAAAGTAGGCGCCCTCGTGCCAGAAAACCGGGCCACTGTGAAGCTGCACGCCCCGGCGGTTGGGATGCACCTTACCCACGGGCGGGAGATACTCGACGCCGGAGCCGTCGAACTCGTCCGGCATCATCACGAGTTGTGGCGCCGACCACGTGACGAAGTCCTTGCTTTCCGTGCGCGCGACGGCGCGTTTCCAAAACATCTTTCCATCGGGCCCGTCCGTCCAGGTCTTCGAATAGATGGCGAAGACGCCTCGCACCGGATCGTGGAGCACGTCGATCACATCGGCCACCGCGACGGCGATGGAGGCGTGATCGTAAACCGGATCCCCGGCGAAGGGCGGAGCGGCGCTCTTTCCTCCGCTGCCCCGGAGCAGCAAGGACTGCGGATGCTTTTCCCAGTGGATGCCGTCCGGCGAGAACGCCACGGCGAGCCCGTGCGGTTTCGTGCCGTCAGGCCGCTGGATTTGCTCGAAATGTGCGAGCTTGTAGCGGCGGGACGCATCGGGGTCGCGCGGATCGAAAACCACTGATGCACAGTAGCGACCCGCGGTGGGAGCCAACACGATGTTCGTTTCCTTGATCTCGCCATGTGGAAAAAGCCCCAAGGCCGGCTTGCGCCACCGGACGCCGTCGTCGGACTCGGCGTAGCAAACCGCACTGGCCTCGGGGCTGCGACTCGTCGCGGCTTGATACCACATCTGATAACGCCCACTGACCGGGTCGCGATGCACGGTGTTGTAGGCAATGGTAAGTTCCCACGGTTTGTCCGCCGGAATGACCGGATTCTGCGCGTGCTTCACCGCCGGATGCAGCAAGCGTTTCGTGCCGGCACGGTAGAGAATATCGTGGTCGTCGACAAAGAGGAGCGTGCGAGGGTTTTGCGCCGCGGCGGCCGCGGCGCAAAACCAAAGCGCTGGCGCGAGAAGAAACCGGCGACGAGCGATGGAGCAACGGAGCAGACGGAGGTTCATGGAGATTTCATTGGAGCGTCACCGCAAAGACCTCGGCGTTTTCGAGGTGCAGGCGGAGCTGGTAGGAGCCAGCCGGGACGGCGCCCGAGGGGGCGGTTTTCCAGACGACGCGGTGGCGCAGTCCGTCGGTGGTGATGGGGACGGAGTCGTCCTTGGTGAAACCGGGGAGGCGGTAGCCGCGCTCGTTGAGCAACTCGACGCGGAGCGCACCGCCCGCGGCGTTGGCGTTGACCGTGAGCGTCGTGCCCGCCCGAAGTGCGCGCGGCTTCAGCGTGACGTGGCCGAGCTTTTCGAGCGGTCGCACGCCGGCGAAACGATCGCGTGGGAGCGTGGCGAGGCCGAAGCCGCTCTTCGGGATGTTCGTCTTCGTGTCCCACGGGTAGGGATTTTTTCCGAACTGCCACGGATGCTGGTAGGCGCCGTAATAGAAGCGGATTTCGTCCTCGAGGATGACCGGAGTGGCGTTGCTCCAGATCCTGCCGGCGTCGAACTGTGAACTCTCCCCCGTCGGGAAAAACGGCGTGCCGCGAAACGGTCGCGTCCACGCGAGGCCATCGCGGCTCAAGGCGAGCTCGATCGGCTGGAGACCGTGCGTCTCGAAATCGGCCACCTGCATCAGCGCAAAATAAATCCCCTCGTGCACGAAGACCGGCGCCCCGTGCAACTGCACGCCCTTGCGCGTGCCGCCGTATTCCCACGGTCGCACCCCGTCGTGCTCGTCCGGCGCCATCACCAGTTGCGGGGCGGACCAAGTCACGAAGTCGCGACTCTCCGTCCGCGTAATGGCGCGTTTCCAGAAAATTTTCCCATCGGGCGCATCGATCCACGCCTTGGCATACACCGCGTAGACTTTCCGCAGCGGATCATACACGGCGTCGAGAACGTCGCTCACGGAATTGATTTCGCCGAAGGGATACTTCGGCCCGCCAGCCAGCGGCGGATCTTCCGAGCGACCGTAGGCGCCGCGGAGCGCCGGGCCGGGCAATTTGGTCCACTTGATGCCGTCGGGCGAAAACGCGACGAACATGCCGCCATTCGGGCCGCGCGGATCCTTCGGATCGGCGGTCGCTTTATCCGCCGGCGGGATGGACCAATAGACCATCTTGTAGCGCCGGGCCGGATCGCCCGCCCCCGGCGGATCGACGATCACCGCCGCGCCATAGTGCTCGATGCTGGTGAGAACGATGTTGGGCGTCGGAATGCCTTTCCAGGCGATCAATCCGAGGTTCGGCACGTTCCATTTGATGCCATCCTCCGACTCCGCATAACATGTCACGCAATCGCCGCCCCCGAGCTGATACCACATCTGGTAGCGACCGGTGGCGGGATTGCGGTAAACCGTGCAATAACCGAACTGGTTGCGGGGCTCCGGCCCCACGACGAGGGGATTCGCCGGATGGCGCACCGGCGAATGGAGGATGCGCTTGGTGCCGGAGCGGTAATAAACGTCGTGATCGTCAACGAGCAGGATCGTTTCGGCGGCAGACGCGGAGATGGCGGCGAGCAGGGCCGCGGCGAGGAGGGAGATTATTTTCATTGGGTCGGCGTTACCTCACTTGATATTGATCGCATAAACTGTGGCGCGCTCGAGGTGGAGGCGGAGTTGATATTCGCTGGGCGGGAGACCTTCGAACGACATGTTGAAATTCTTCCACCGGACCTGGTGCCGCAGCGAGTCGCCGCGGATCGGGATGCAACTTTCCTTCGCATAGATGGGCGTCGATGCGCCCTTCACGTCGCCCTTCAACCGATAGCCGTCCTTGGTCAGCACCTCGACGCGGATGCTGCCCTGCGAGGCGTCGGCGTTGAGCGTGATGCCGCGGGTGAACGACCGAAGATTGAGCGGCTTGAGCGTGATTTGTCCGATCTGGTCAATCGGCGTGATGCCGGCGAAGCGGTCGAGTGGCATCGTGGCGAGGCCGATGCCCGTGGGCTTGCGGATAAGCTCGCCCTTCCACAAGCCGGAATAGGCGCCGTAGTAGAAGCGGATTTCGTCGTCGAGGACGACCGGCGTGGCGTTGCTCCAGATCGAGCCGCCGTCGAATTTGTCGCGGCTATGCGTCACGTCGAGGAACGGCTCACGGCGAAACGGCCGGCTCCAGTCGAGCCCGTCGCGGGAGATCGCAAGCTCGATCGGCATCTCGCCGGTCGTCTCGCCGTCGAGCATCTGCAGCAGCGAAAAGTAAACACCGTGGCGGATGAACATCGGTCCACCATGAATCTGGATACCGCGGCGGCCGGGATGCACCTGGCCTTTGACACCCCGCTGAATGGGCGACCGATTTTCGAGGCCGGGGCCGTCGAATTCGTCGGGTGCGAGCATCAGCTGCGGCCGGCTCCAGTGCAGGAAGTCGCTGCTCTCGGTGCGTGCGACGGCGCGCTTCCAGATCGCAATGCCGTCCGGGCTGTCCGTCCACGTTTTGCAGAAGATCACGAATTTGTTCAGCCGCGGGTCGTAGCTGACATCGACGACATCGCTGAGCCCGAGCGGCATCCCGCCCTTGTAGCTGGCATCGTCGCGGAACGGCGGCGGCTCGCCCGCGCCGCCGAAGGAGCCCAGCAGCAGCCGCTCGGGATGGCGCCGCCAGTGAATGCCGTCCGGGGAAAACATCACGTAGAGCCCCGCGCTCTTCGGATCGTAACCGTGCGGGAGCTCGAAGCGCGCCATCTTGTAGCGGCGCGACGGATCGGGGTCGCGCGGATCGAAGACGACGGAGGCACCGTAGCTCTCGCCGCCAAGGAGCACGATGTTGTTGGCCGTGCTCTCCTTGAAGGGGAAGAGGCCGAGCGTGGGGCGGTGCCAGTGGAGGCCGTCCTTCGATTCGGCGTAGCAGACATTGGTCGCCTCGGGCGAGAGGCTGGCGAGCGCCTGATACCACAGCTGGTAGCGGCCGCCCTCGCGGTCGTGGTGGACGCTGCAGTAGGCGATGGTCATCTCCCACGGCTGGTCGTCGAGCAGGAGCGGGTTGGCGGGATGGCGCGTGAGCGGGCGCAGCACGCGCTTGGTGCCCGGGCGGTAGAGCACCGCCGCGTCGTCGACGAGGAGGATCGTGCGCGGCTCGTTTTCGGCCGGCTGGGCGCGCAGTTGCGGGGCACCGCCCGGCAAGGGAGCAAGCACGGTGGCAGCGGCGAGGACGGCCGCGCGCGACAAGGTGAGCGTAGGTTTCATTCGAGAGTCAGGGCGAACAGCTCGGCGTTTTCGAGATGCACGCGGAGCATGTGCCGGCCGGGCGGCAGATCGCGGAGCGTGCGACCCTTCCACGCCACGCGATGCCGGAGCGAATCGGATTCGATCGGGATGGAGTCGGCCTTGGTAAAGCCCGGGATGCGGTAGCCGTCGTCGAGCACCTCGACGCGGATCGCGCCCCGCGAAGCGTCGGCGTTGAGCGTGAGCGAGCTGAAGGCGCGCAGATCGCGGGGTTTGAACGTGACCTGGCCGATTCGGTCGAGCGGCCGGATTGCGGCAAAGCGATCCATCGGCAGCGTGCCGAGCCCGACGCCCGTGAACTTGTAGCCGGGGGCGTAGGCGTTCCACGGCGTCTCGTAGCCGCCATAGTAAAACCGGATTTCGTCGGACAGCATGACGGGCGTGGCGTTGCTCATGATCCAGCCGCCGTCGAAATCGCGGCCGTGCGTAATCGGGATGAACCAGTCGCCGCGAAACGGACGCGACCAGTTGTAGCCGTCGCGACTGATGGCGAGCTCGACGGGCATCCCGCCGGTGCGCTCATAATCCACGACCTGCAGCAGGCAGAAGTAGATCCCCTTGTGGAAGAACGCGGGACCGCCGTGGAGTTGCACGCCCGTCCGCGAGCCGCCATAGGCGCCGGGCGTGATGCCGTCGTGCTCGTCTGGCGCGAGCGCGAGCTGCGGCTTCGACCAGTGGATGAAGTCCTTGCTGTCGGTGCGCACGACCGCCCGCTTCCAACTCTGGCCATTCGGGCCGTCGATCCAGGTCTTGGCGAAGATCATGAACAACTCGCGCGGCGGATCGTAGGCGACGTCGATCACATCGCTCACGGAGAGCGGCGAGCCGGTTTTGTCTTCGGGGTCGTTCTGAAACGGCGGGTCGCCCTTGCGGCCGTAGTCGCCGTGGACGAGAGGCAATTGGGCAAGATCGTAATTGCCCCGCGGAATCGGCGGCGGCGAGTCCGGCCGCGCGTAGCGGGTCCACCGAATGCCATCGGGCGAGAACGCCACGTAGAGGCCGGGCCACGGTGCGACGTAGCCGTTGGGCATCTCCCACTTCGCCATCTTGTAGCGCCGGGCGGGATCCGGATCGCGCGGATCGAAGACGACGGCGGCGCTGTAGGAATTGCTGCCGCCGGGCAACACGATGTTGGTCTTCGCGCCCTTCGCGTGCGGGTGCAGGTCGAACTCCGGCTTGATCCAGCGCAGGCCGTCCGCGGATTCCGCGTAGCAAATCTTGCCGCCCCCGCCGCCGCCGTAGCCCTGATACCAAAGCTGAAAACGTCCGGTGGCTGGGTCACGGTGGACGCTGCAATAGGCGATCTGGCCCTCCCACGGTTTGTCAGGGACGATGACCGCCTGGGGGTGCCGTTTCACCTGCTGCAACACGCGCTTGGTCCCGGGGCGGTAGAGGATCTCGTGGTCGTCCACGAGCAGGAGGGTTTGAACAGCAGCGGCCACCTCGATGCTGCACGCCACGCCGGCCAACACGAGCGCCGCCCAACCGCCGCCGATACAACGCCCACCGATGCCGGCGCAAGTGATCATCGGTATTCCTCGCTTGAAAATCGGATGGAATACAGATCGGCGTCCTTCATCGCGAAGCGCAACCGGATCGGCTGGCCCGCCCAGGCGCTGAGGTCGGCGCCGCCCTTCCATCGCACGATGTGCTCGATGCGGTCGCCGATGATTTCCGGGCAGTCGGCGAGCGAGAAACCGCTAATCGGGTTTCCTGCGGCCGTCTGAAGCTCCACTCGCACCGAGCCCGCCGCAGACGTCGCGTAATTCAACACGAGGCGGCCGCCGGAGAGCGTCAGCGGCTTCGTGATCATCTCGCCGCCGGCGTAGGGCGCGTGGACGGACGCGAAGCCATCGAGGCGCAGCGTGTAGCGCCGGATATGAACGGAGGGCAGCGCGTATTCCTTCGTCACGAACAGGCTCATCTCGTTTGGGCCGGTCGGCACGATGCCGAGCAGCGGATAGTTCGAGCGCGTGCTCCAGTTCTCGAAGCCGGGCCCCGGCCGCACCCAGCCTTCCAGAAACGTGCGGTCGTAGAATTGATCGCCGCGCGTGGACATCAGCACGGCGTCGCTGCAGTCCGCGAAGTTGGCCTTGCCGAATGTCGCGGCATCCTCCTCGGAAACGGCGCGCCGGCCCTGCATAAAACGCGCCGCGGTCGCGATGTAGAGGTGCGGCGCGCGAAAATACGGGTGCGTCTGGTTGATATACATCTGCTCCATCGGCGCCGTCTCGCCCAAGCGCCGGTAGGCCATCGTCTCGCCCTTGCCCCAACGGACGAAGTCGTCGCTCGTGGCGCGCGAGATTTGGCGCAGGCCGGTGGCGCCACCCGATTTTGTGCGGTAATAGCAGACGTATTTTTTCTCGGCGACGGACCAGAATGAGACGTTCTGCGAATCGAACGCGCCCTCGGTCATCACGGGCTGTTCGCGCAGCAAGCGCCAGCGGATGCCGTCGGCGGAAACGAACGCGAGCAACTCCCATCGCTTGTCATCCGCGGTGCGCAGCAGGCCGAGCGCCTTGTAACGCTGGTCCGGTGACGCCGCGGGATTGGCGTCGAGGAACGGGCTGAACGAATGGCTGCCGGCCCGACCGGCGAGGATGATGTTGTTGGCCTTGGAGCCGGCAAACTCGTGGAGTCCCAGGTTCGGCTTCGTCCACACGACGCCGTCCGGGGACTCCGCGTAGCAGTAGCGGCCGTTGGTCATCGACGCGTTACCGCGATAATAGAGCCGGTAGGTCCCGCCGTCCTTGATCACGGTGCCGTAGCCCGTGTTGGTGTCCTCCCATGGCACGTCGCCGGGCTTCAGCGCGGGGCCACGGTCGATCGGCGCATGCAGTCGCCATTCCGCGCCGTTCATCCGCTCGACGAGAAAATCGTCGACGAAGAGTTCGCGCCGGCCACCGAGATCGACGACTGCGGGCGCGGCGCTTGCGGCAACCGCCGGGCCGGCCACCGCGAGAAGGGCGCACCCAAAGCATCGAGAGAGATAGGACAGGCGGGGCATGGAGAATTTGGGCGATTTCATAACTAGTCGCACCGTGACAGGATCAAAAATCAACGCCCGTGGAAAAAATGTAGGTGCGCGGGACTTGATCGATCGTCGCATCCAAATTCCCGCTCCATCCGGTCGTGGGGTTCGGCAGCACGAGCACGCCGTAGCGATTGAAAATATTGTTCACGTTAATCTGGGCGGACCACGTGAACCGGGAAAATTTGTGCCGGTAGCCCACCATGGAATCGAATCTCACCAGCGTGGGCTGGCGGAAAAGCGCCCGCGGCACTCCGGGCGCGACGTTTGCCACGTAATAGTTATACATATTCCGTCTCCAACCAAGTCCCGCGGTTCCGCCGACGGTCAGCCCTTTCAGCCGACCGGAGCGGAAGGAATAGGCGTTGGTGAAATTCATGCTGATCTCCGGGTAGCCGACGGTGGAATCGCCCGCCTTGGTCACGACGATTTTTCCCGGCGGAGTGAAGCCGGGATTGATCTGGATGGCGGAAATCGGCAGACCGGTGGCGCCGGTCAGAATCGGCCCATGGACGAGATCCACCACTCGCAAGACTCTCGCGACATTGGTGGCGGAGCCGATCGCCCCCGACAAGGCCGTCGGAGTCGCATAATAGACGCCGGGAGCATTCATCATCGCCAGGGTCAGCGGAATGGCTCCAGGCGTGGTGGCGGTTGCCACCGGCGAATTCGCATTGAACGTCGGGTTTACGTAAACGAGGGCACCATCCTTGTAGGTCACCTGCCCGGAGCCGTTGGAATAAAACTGGTCGTTATACAGCTGCGCGTAGGCATTGGTGCTCCCAACGGTGCCCTTGATCAGCGCCGCGGAGAGACGCATCCGCCAGCCGGCCGAGGGCGCCGCCGTCAGCACCGCCTGCGCCCCGCGCGATTTGCGCTCGATCAAGACAACATTGCCCGGAACGCCGAGCTGACCATTGAGCCCGGCCGGGTTGATCGCCGTCGTGAAATTCCCGTTGATCGTCCAGTTTTCATTCTTGGTCTCGACTCCATACACCCCGATTGAACCCGAGACGGAGCCATCGGCATTGGCGATCTTAAGCCCGACTTCATAACCAACCACCTTGGACGTCTTCAATTCTTCGCCATACGGGTCGCGATTGTTCGAACCTTCCCCATTGGTGCTCGAGACTCCGAAATACGGGAACAGCCCACGCGCCAGCCTCAGGGTGGCGCCGGCGTTGTAGCTGGTGGCATCGGGGGTGTCGATTACGACGACCGGGCCGGTCTGATTGACCGTGCGCCGATAAATGCCGCCGCGGCGAATTCCCGCCATCGTGTTCAAGCGGCCCTCCAGCCAGTCGGTCATGACGGCGCCAAAAACCGCCCGGTTCAATAGCGCCGTCTGCGTGTATTGCTGCCCTCCGATCGTGGCACCATGCGGATTGGCAGGGGAGGCCAACGCCGGATTGGGCGGATTCGCCACCATCTGCACGTAGTTGACTCCGTTCCAAGTCACGCGCTGATCCCAGGGGCGAAACGCCGGTTCGCTGACCGGACCCCGGTCGATGGCCCAGGCAAACGGCGGGATGATCGTGCGACCGTTGGTGGACAAGCCGCTGTTGGCTTTGCCCGGAACGACATTGAGGTTGAAGCTGCTGTCGGCCAAAAAATAATTATACACAATCAGGCCGGAATTGATGCGTTGGAAGTCCGCGCCAACGATCGTTTGATTGCGGGCGCGGCCGCCAAACAGATTGTTTTGGGCGAGGAGCGAAAAACGCACTCCTTTCACTTTCCGCGGCTCCTGTTGCCCGCTGCCATTGGTCTTGGAAATCGACCAGTGTCCCGGCAAAAGGTTCGATGCGGCGGTCGGAGAAAGAAACGTCGCGGCGGACGTGGCGTAGCGATCGTCGGTATCCTGATAGCCGAGCGAAAGCTGCGACGAGAGCCATGGCACCCACTGGGTTTCGATGCTCAATTGCCCGCCGGACGCTTTCGTCCGCTCGCTTTTCCACCAACCCTCCAGCGAATCGAGGTTCCGCCAATTGAGGAAGCCGTTGCCAATGACACCCGCTCCGCTGGCTCCGGAGACACTCGCCGCCATCTGATTCGTCGCCAGCAGATATTGGAGAGTCTGGCCGTGGCGGCTGTCGAACGCCACGCTTCCGGCGTTCAGCGTCAAGTGACCGGTGTTGATGCGGCGATCCAGATCGGTGTATTGACCCGTCAGACGGATCGTCGTGTTGGCGAACGGCCGGTAAGCCACCTGCAAATAGTAGCCGCTCGCCGGTCCGCCGATGTCGTCGCGATAGGTGCCCACGTCCTGGCGCATCAACGTTCCCCGCACAGCAATCCTGCCGCGGCTCACGCCGAAGTCCATCTGCGCAAAATCGTGGCCGTCGCTGTCGGTGCGAAAATCGACGGAAACGAAGGCGGGCTTGTTGAAGCGAGCCTGCTTGGATTGCAGGTTGATGACTCCGCCCGGACCGCCGCTGCCGTAGAGCAGGGATTGCGGTCCCATGATCGCCTCCACGCGTTCGGTCGCGAAGCTGAGGGAAAGCCCGCTGCCGGCCTTCAAGGGCGGCAGAAATCCGTCCACCACCATGACGGCGCTGGCCAGGCCACGGATCGTAATGCGGCTGCCGCGGTCGAGCGGCTGGATATTCGACGAGGTGCCGGAATCCGTATTGTTGCCGTTCGTATCGGCGCCGGCGATGAAAGTCCCAATCAAGGATTCGATCCGGGTTTCGGCCACATCTTTCATGAAGGCCTCGGTCAGGATATCGGCGGAGATCGGGAGGGTTTCCAGCCGCGCCTTGAAGCCAGTCAGCGAACTGGAGTTGATCGCGCCGTAACTTGTATCGGAGTCGGCCTCCACTTCGAACGCGCTCAGTTTCACGATTTCATCGGGCTTCTTTGGTGCGCCGGACGGCGGGGTCACCTGCGCATGCGCGCAGAGGGCGGTCATCATCAGCGCGCCCAGCGTCCACCGGGAGGCAGGCGCGATCGGGACACTCTTTGAGGTGTTCATGGCGATCGTGGGGTTGGGGGTTTTGTGGGTCGAAAGGTGCCGGCCGTCCGAGACGAGATCGCTCCCAGGCTCGAGCCTACGTGTCGGGGTGCTGCGCTGAATTGGGGAGGAGCGGAGGCCCGGCCATCAGGTTTAGAAATTACCCCGGACGCCGAAAGTCATCGTGGCGCCGTTGGTGGTCGAGCGGAACGGGCGGCTCTCGTAGCCGGTATACCATCGCTGCGGTTTGTCGAAGAGGTTGGCGACGTCGCAGAAGAGCGACACGCCGCGGCGCAACTGATAGTTGACGCTCGTGTTCACGACCGTGCGGCTGAAGAGATAGACGCGGGCGGCCTGTGTGGTGGAGGCCGTGGTGAGGTGACTGCCGGTGTAGTTGGCATTGATCCGGCCGGTAAAACCACGCCAGCGATAACTGAGCCGACGTTGCCGCTGTGTGGAATGAAGCCCAACACCTCGGTCGTGGACACGGCACTGCCGGTGCCATAGTCGCCCTTCGTGTCGAGCACCGTGAAGTTCGCAAATACCCCGAGGCCGCGCAGCACCCCGGGCAGGAACGTGAGCTCCTGCTGGTAGCTGAACTCCCAACCCTTGATTTTGGCCGAGCCAGTGTTGGTTTGGGAGGTAATCGAGTAGCCGGCGTATTCGCCGCCGTAACCGTTGTCGGCGCCGGCGCCGACGACGCCCGCATTGCCGCTCGAGATGTAGTCCTTGATGGACTTGTGGAAGAACCCGACGCTGAACTGTCCGACCGGTTCAAAATAATACTCCAGCGCCGCGTCCCAGTTTTCAGAGTATTGCGGTTTGAGCGACGGGTTGTTGACGGTGAGGATGAGCGTGTTGTTGTTCGGCGTTTCCACCGGGAGCAGGCTGCCCGGCGGCGGACGGCCGATGGTATTCGACCAACTCAGGCGACCCTGCAGCCGACTGGTGAACCGATAGACGGCATGCGCGCTCGGGAACAGGTTCGTGTAATCGCCGCTGATCTTTTTCGGATGATTCCAGTCGGCCTGGGCGGCGGCGACGGCATTCGCGGTGCGTTGCGCGGTGGTCGAGAGCACGCGGGCCTGGACGAAGCCCTTGCTCGAATCGCGCGCGCGTTCGGCGCGCACGCCGCCGAGCAGGTTGAGCGCGCCAAAGCGCGCCTGCCCTTGAAGGTAAGTCGCGCCGAGGGTTTCCCACAGGCTGTTTGTGCTGCGGAATTTCAACGTCTCGTCGGTGTAGACGTCCTCAATCCACTGGGCGGGATTGTCGCGCACGTCCTGCGCCGCCAGCGAAGCGCTGACAAACGGGAAGCGCTGCGCCGCCAGCAAGGAGAAGGAAGGTGTGACAGGCTCGACGAATTTCGCGAGCGATGGGCCGGTGTAGTTCCAGCGCTTGTCGGAGGTGCTCGTGATGCGCTCCTCGCGGCTGAAAAGAAGGCCCGCCTTGATCGTGGCCGGAAACTTCGCGGGCAACACATAGCTCGCGTTGGTGTTGGCCGAGAAGATGTTCACCTCGCGCACCGAATCGCGGGCCACCAGCAGCGCCGAACCGTAGTTGCGGATGTCGAACCAGCTCGGGCCCTCGGTCTGGGTGAGTGTGGGCCGGATCGCGTCCGCGGTGCGATCGAAAATCCAGCCGACGTTGGGGACGCTGTATTGGAGGACACCGCCGCCGGCGTTGCCGAAGCGCTTGCTGGTGCCGACGCTGTTGTGGCTGGAGCTGTAGTTGGTGGCGTAGTCGAGTTTCAGTGCGTCGAACGCGTGCTTCGCCCCGAGGGAGAATTTGCGATCGCGCGGGTTGGTGCTGATGAGATCCGTTTCGAGCCGCATGATCGAGGCGGGGAGCGCGCGGATCTGCGTCCGGAGATTGGTGTAGCCGGGCAGCATGGAGCCGGTCGTGCCCGTGGGCTGGCCGTTGGGGCCGAGCGTCGCAACGGTCTGCGCGCCGACCGCGGTGGCCGACCAGAGGCGGTAGAACGGCAGCATGCCATCGCTGTAAAGCGCGGTGGCGTAGAGATCGGTGTTCTTGCTGACGCGGTATTCGACCTTCAGCGTGGCGCTCATCTGCTTCGGCCCGGTGATGACGTCGGCCATGTGGCTCATGTAGACGCCGACCTGATCGTCGAGGACGTTCGTGCGGTGGTAATTGATGTTACGGAAATACGCCGCGAGGTTCTCGCTGTAGACGCCGTCGAGCGAGATGCCCAGGTTCTTCCTGCCGCCGAAAACACTGAACACCTCCTGGTAGCCGAAGCCCGTCTGCGGGTGCAGCGCACGCTCATCGCGCGCGGGAATCTGCTCGTAGAAGGTGGGCGCCCAGCGTGCGCCGAGCTTGTAGGTGAAACGCCGCTTCTCGGACATGCTCAGGGTCGAGCGCGTCTTCACGTTGATGGCGCCGCCGAGCGCATCGGCGCGCATCTCGGGCGTCGGCGCCTTGATCACCTCGATCTCCTCGAACATCGCGCCGGAAATCGTGAAGGTGCGCGGGGTCCGATCGGTCGAGCTCGAGCCCGGCTGCACTTCGCCATCGATCATCAGATTGTTCAGCGCGGGGGACGTGCCGCGAATGCCCACGGTGGCCATGACGCCCTCCTCGTTCAACCCGCCCGCGATGCCCGGCATCCGGATCAGCAATTCGCCGAGGTTCTCGTTCGGCATGCTGCCCAGGGCGTCGAGCGCCTGCACCGTGGTGACGTTGGGCGCGTTGCGCTGCCGCGTGATCGAGGCGGCATTGCCCTCGCGCTCGCCGACGACCACCAGACCTTCCAGTTGGTAAATGGGCGAACGGAGTTCAACTTCGACGGTGACCGTTTGCCGCGGATTTATCCGAACCGAGCGCGTGTCCGGTTTCACGCCGGTGTAGCTGCTGACGAGGGTGTAGTTTCCGGGCGGGACGTTGTTGAAAACGAATTGGCCACTCTTGTCGGACAGCACCTGCCAGCCCAGCTCCCGCAATTCGACAAACGCCCCATCGAGGTGGAGCCTCGTGTCGACATTCGTGATATTTCCCACCACGCGGCCAGTCTCGGAAGAGTCGGCGGCGCGAGATGCGGCTGGCGCCAGCGCGAGAAGGCCGAGGGTCAGAGCAACAAGCCGCGTGAAACCGTCACGGGCCGTCGGTTGGATTCCGGCGGGATCAGCCCGCGGGGTCGTCATGCGGGTGCCGAGGCAATTTGCAGTTTTCATGGCATGGGACATCAGGGGACCGGCAGGGGTGTGAGATTATGTCCGGGGGATTCGGCGGGGAAACCGAATCCGCGAAGCCGCAGCCTAAACAGGGTTTGACGTTGGCAGCAGCGGGGTCGCGACGCGTGAATTCTTGTGTATACGTTTATTTTCAGTCAAGGAGTATTTCGCCGCGTGGGTGTAGGTTAAGATTGAGATGGAAACATACGTGCGTATACACAGCCTGCCAGCCGCGATGCGAATCCTTCGCGCCGGACTGGTTGATTCGCCCGCTCTACAACACTGAAAATGACTACCCCACCCGCGGAGTCTGAGATCCGACGCGTCGCCATCGTTGGCGCCGGGGCGATTGGTTCAAGTTGGACGGTCTTGTTCCTTGCGCACGGCCTCGATGTTTGCGTGACCGATCCCGCTCCTGGCGCCGAGCAGCGACTGAGAAGTTTTGTCGAGCGCACGCGGCCGGCGCCCGTGGCCGACGGTCGGCACGCAACTGCGCGGTCCTCCGGTCGCCTGCAATTTGCAGCCAGTCTCGCGGCCGCGGTCCGGGATGCCGACTTTGTGCAGGAATGCGCGCCCGAGCGATTCGACTTCAAGCAACAATTGTTTTCCGAACTCGACGCGATCGTGCCCCCGACGGTCGTGCTCGCCAGCAGTTCTTCCGGATTGGTGATGAGCAAACTCCAATCCGATTGCCGTCATCCCGAGCGCTGCGTGATCGGACATCCGTTCAACCCACCCCACCTGATTCCTCTCGTGGAACTGGTGGGAGGCAATCAGACCTCGCCGCATTTCCTGGACGTCGCCGATCGATTCTACACGCGCCTGGGCAAGCGCGTCATCCGCCTGCACAAGGAAGTTCCCGGCCACGTGGCGAACCGCCTGCAGGCGGCCCTGTGGCGTGAGGCCGTGCACCTGGTCGCCGAGGGGGTTGTGAGCGTGGCCGACGTGGACGCGGCGGTTTGTTGGGGCCCGGGATTGAGGTGGGGCCTGATGGGGCCGAATCTAGTTTTTCATCTCGGCGGTGGCGAGGGAGGCATCACCCATTTTCTGGAACATCTTTCCGGGCCATTCTCCGACTGGTGGGCCGATCTCGGCGATCCCAAGCTCACTCCGGAGCTGCGGAAAAAGATCGTCGACGGGGTTCACGCCGAGGCCGCGGGTCGGTCCATCGAGGCTTTGGCGCAGCAGCGGGATGATTTCCTCGTTCAATTGCTCGCCATTCGCCGCTCAGCGGCGGCTTCGTCTCTCCAATAAGAAACTGCCCCAACGTCACGCCATGTTGGCAAATCTTGTAATTCTTTCCGCCACCCGCACCCCCATCGGATCCTTCCAAGGCCTCCTCGCGGGCGTTCCGGCCACCAAGCTCGGCGCCGCCGCGATCAAGGGCGTGGTCGCGCAAGCCGGCCTCCCGCCGGAGGCCGTCTCCGACGTGCTCATGGGCAACGTGCTCCAAGCCGGCCTCGGCCAGGCTCCCGCGCGCCAGGCCGCAATTCTCGCCGGACTGCCGCCCTCCGCGCGCTGTGTGACCGTGCACAAAGTTTGCGGCTCGGGCTTGCAGGCAGTGATGCAGGGTGCGCACGCGCTCGCCGCGAGCATGGCCGAAATCGTCGTCGCCGGCGGGATGGAAAACATGAGCGCAGCGCCCTATCTCCTGCCGAAAGCGCGCGACGGCTACCGACTCGGCCACCAGCAGGTCGTCGACTCGCTCGTCCACGACGGCCTCTGGGATCCCTACAACAATCTCCACATGGGCAACTGCGCCGAGCAGTGCGCCAAAAAATATTCGTTCACGCGCGAGCAACAGGACGCTTACGCCACCGAGAGTTTCCGCCGCGCCAACGCCGCCCAGCAGGATGGCCGCGTCGCGCAGGAAATCACGCCCGTCGAAATCACCGACGCGAAGGGCGGCATCACGCGCATCGAGCGCGACGAAGGCCCGGCCAGAGTGAACTACGAAAAAATCCCGACGCTGCGGCCCGTCTTCGACAAGTCCGGCACGATCACCGCGGCCAACGCCTCGACGCTCAACGACGGCGCCGCCGCCCTCGTGCTCACATCCGCGGCAATCGCAGCGCAACGCGGGCTGAAACCGCTCGCACGTCTCGTTAGTTTCGGCGCGCATGCGCAGGAGCCAGTGTGGTTCACAACGGCGCCCGTTCAGGCCACGCAGTCCGCACTCAAGGCGGCCGGCTGGAAATTCTCCGACGTCGATCTCTGGGAAGTGAACGAAGCCTTCGCCGTCGTGCCGATGGCTTTCATGCAGGAACTCGGTGTGCCGCACGACAAGCTCAACGTCCGCGGCGGTGCCATCTCGCTCGGCCATCCCATCGGTGCAAGTGGCACGCGCATCCTCGTGACCCTCATCTCCGCCCTGAAGGAGCGCGGCCTCAAGCGCGGCGTCGCCGCCATCTGCATCGGTGGCGGCGAGGGCCTCGCGGCGTGCGTGGAACTGATCTAACCACAGAGGCCCAGCGCGGCTGACGCCGCAACCAAACGAAACCTGCCCGAATTTTGCCGCAAAGAACGCAAAGAGCACAAAGACCATGCCCTGATCTGAACTTTGCGGTCTCTGCGCTCTTTGCGGCTAACTTGCCTTGGAAAATTCCTCGCAGTGAAACAGGAATTGGGAACCGTGTAATACAGAGAAAAGCATGAACGCTCTAATACTTCGTCCGTGGCTTTGGTCTTCTTCGTGCCTCGGTGTCACTGGGGTTCATCAAAGTCTGCGGTCATGAACAAAGTTTTCAACACCGCCCCGGCTGCTCTCGACGGATTGCTGCGCGACGGCATGACCATCGCCGCCGGCGGCTTCGGCTTGTGCGGCATTCCGGAAAATCTGATCGTCGCGCTGCGCGACAGCGGCGTGAAAGTGCTCACCATCGTCGGTAACAACGCCGGCGTGGACGATTTCGGCCTGGGCCTGCTGCTGAAGACACGGCAGGTGAAACGCATGTTCGCCTCCTACGTCGGCGAGAACCGCGAATTCGAGCGCCAGGTGCTCGCCGGCGAGCTCGACTTGCAGCTCGTCCCGCAGGGCACGCTCGCCGAGCGCCTCCGCGCTGGCGGCGCGGGCATCCCCGGTTTCTACACGCGCACCGCCTTCGGCACGAAACTCGCGGAGGGCAAGGAGACCAAAATCTTCGACGGCCGCGACTACGTGCTCGAGCCGGCGATACGCGCCGACGTTGCGCTCGTCAAGGCGTGGAAGGGCGACTCGTCTGGCAATCTCATTTACCGCAAGACCGCGCGGAATTTTAACCCCCTGATTGCCGCGTGCGCCCAGACCTGCGTCGCCGAGGTCGAGGAACTCGTCGAGGTCGGCGCGCTCGATCCCGATCAGATTCACACGCCGGGAATATACGTCGATCGCATCATCCAAGGGCCGCGCTACGAAAAGCGCGTCGAGTTTCGCACGACGCGCGGCGCGGCTCGGTCGAAGAAGGAAACGCCCATCCGCGAGTTGATGGCGCGCCGCGCGGCGCAGGAGTTACGCGACGGCGATTACGTCAACCTTGGCATCGGCATCCCGACGCTGGTGGCCAACTTCATCCCCCAGGGCATGAACGTCACGCTCCAGTCAGAAAACGGGCTGCTCGGCCTCGGGCCGTTTCCGACCGAGGAGCAGGTCGACGCCGACTTGATCAACGCCGGCAAGCAAACCATCACCACGCTCCCGGGTTCCGCGTTTTTCTCGAGCGCGGACTCGTTCGCGATGATTCGTGGCGGACACATTGACCTGTCGATCCTCGGTGCGCTCGAGGTCGCGGAAAACGGCGACATCGCCAACTGGATGGTGCCCGGACGGATGATCAAGGGCCCCGGTGGCGCGATGGATCTCGTGGCCGGCGTGAAGCGAGTCGTCGTCGTCATGGAACACACCGCGAAGGACGGGAGCCCGAAGATTCTCCCGCAGTGCGCGCTGCCGATCACCGGCAAAGGCGTGGTCAACCTCATCATCACCGATCTGTGCGTGTTCGAGGTGAAGCCCGGCGGCGGCCTCGTGCTCATCGAGCTGCACCCCGGCACCACCATGGACGACGTGCGAGACAAGACGGGGGCGCCTTTTGCGGTGGCGTTTGCCCCACCCCAGTCGAAATGAAGCACTTCCTTCCATGTTAAAGAATCGCGTTGCCCTCGTCACGGGTTCCACCAGCGGGATCGGCCTCGGTTTGGCTCGCGCCCTCGCGCGCGAGGGCGCCCACGTAATGCTGCATGGATTCGGCGACCCCACTGAAATCGAACGCTTGCGCCGTTCACTGGCGGAGGAGCACGGCGTGACCGTGCGCTACAACCATGCTGATGTCAGCAAAGCCGATCAGGTGACACGATTGATTCGTGACACCGAGGAAGGTTTCGGCGCGGTGGATATTCTCATCAACAATGCCGGTGTCCAGTTTGTTTCCCCGGTCGAGGACTTTCCGTCGGAACGCTGGTCCGAGATCCAGAACATTGTCCTCAATGCCAGCTTCCATGCCATCAAGGCAGTGGTTCCCGGCATGAAGCGGCGAGGCTGGGGCCGCATTCTCAACCTGGTGTCAGCTCACGGGCTGGTGGCCTCCCCCTTCAAGAGCGCCTACGTTGCCGCGAAGCACGGCCAAGTGGGACTGACCAAATGCGTCGCGTTGGAACTCGCCGAGACTGCCATCACGTGCAACGCGATCTGCCCCGGATACGTGCGGACACCCTTGGTCGAAAATCAGATCGAGAGCCAGTCGAAGGCCCACGGCCTGTCACGCGAACGCGTGATCAACGAAGTGATCCTTGCCGCCCAACCCACCAAGCGCTTCATTGAAGTGGAGGAAGTGGCCGCCCTCGCGGTTTTTCTTTGCGGCGAACCGGCACGCTCCATTACGGGGGCTGCCATTCCCATTGATGGCGGTTGGACCGCTCGATGAGGGCGACATGAGCAGTGGGAAAAGATCCTTTGGCCCGCTCTCGGATCGCGCGCGAACGGCGATTCACACGGGGGCCTCGATGGGGCCGTCGCTCGCCGCGTCGTGGCCTCTCGCTGCGGCGGCACAGTCGGTCGACTGGCTTGAACCGGTCGTGGCGGCGACGTCCGTTCATCGGGATAGGCTCGTGGATTATTTCGTCGTTGCCGACGGCCGCGTGCCGGTGCCGACGGCCCCGGGGCTTGGCGTGCGCCTGACGTCCGAGTTGCTCGAGACCTACCGCTTCGTTCCCCGTTCGCGCGAATGCAGCTAGCGGACTTCAGGCCGTGTAGCTCAGCTCGTCCTCGGTGAGCTCGCGCGCGAGCACATGATTGGCCGCCCGGCCCATCAATAGAATGTGGGTGTCGATGATATCTTGAATGTGACGCTCCATCGCCTCCTTCGCCGCCGGCCCGTCTCCCCGCTCGACTGCCTGGCAAATCGCCTCGTGCTCCTTCAACACCACCGTCCGCCGCCTGTTGCGATCGATTTTTTCCATGGTGGCAGCCTGCCCGCCGGGAGTCAGACCCGACACGACACGATTGATCAGGTGTAGGCGCAGGATCTCCTCCTTCAAAAGATCGTTCTTCGCGGCCGTCATCACCGCGATGTGGAATCGCACGTCCTCCCGCACCAACTCACCGAGGAATGGCTGCTCGTCCTCGGATTTAAGGATTAGCGCGGTCAGCCGGCGCATGTTTTCCAGTGCAAACCGGATCTCGTGCAAATCGGATTCGGTGCGGAGCTGGGCGGCGAGTCCCGCCACGTAAGCTTCCAAGGCCATGCGCAGCCCGCACATCTCCCTAAACTCCTTTATGTCCATGGTCTTTACCCTGGCACCCAACCGCGCGCGGATGACCACCAGCCCATCCGCCTCCAGTTGCCGCAGTGCGTCGCGCACAGGAGTCCGGCTCACTCCGATCTCGTTGGACAACTCATTTGTCATCAACGCACGTCCCGGAGCATACTCGCCGGTAAGGATCCGGCGACGAATGTGATCGTAGGCAACATCGGAGTTGACATCCTTCATTTCAAGTAACGAATACTCATGTATACACGGGTTGCAAGAGAGAATTCTGCCTACCGCTTAACCACACGTTCGCCTTTTTCCTTCGCGCAAATCATGGTCCAGCATTCCATACTCGTTGTCGGCTGCGGCAGCATCGGCGAACGGCACCTCCGGTGCTTTCAGCAGACAGGACGCGCCACGATGATGGCCTCGGACACCAATCCAGCGCTGCTGGAGCGGCTGGGCCAAACCTATCACGTCGCGACTTTCACGGATTGGGAGCAAGCCATCGTCGAACAGCACCCCGCTGCCGTCGTGATCTCCACGCCGGCGCCGTGGCACGTGCCGATCGCGCTCGCGGCGCTGCGCTCCGGTTGTCATCTATTGATCGAGAAGCCGCTTTCTCATTCACTCACGGGGATCGACGAGCTCCTTGAACTCTGCGCGCAGTCATCGCAGCAGGCCAGCGTGGCGTATGTCTACCATGTGTATCCGGTGCTCGCGGCGGCCCGGGCCTTCCTCCGGCAGGTCGAGTTCGGGCCGATTCAGCAGGTCACGGTGACGACCGGCCAGCCCTTTTACCGCCTGCGCCATGGCTACGCCTCCACCTATTATCGGGACCGGCAGACCGGCGGCGGCGCGATTCAGGACGCGCTGACTCACTCGGTCAACTGGGTCGAAAGTGTGATCGGACCGGCGGATTCGGTGCTGGGCGACTGCGCTCATCTGGTCGTGCCGGAAGTCGAGGTGGAAGACACCGTGCATGTGAGCGCCCGCCACGGCTCGGTGCTCGCGAGCTATTGCCTGAACCAGTTTCAGCTCCCCAACGAAACCACGATTCAGTTCAACGCGGCGCGGGGCAGCGTTCGAGTCGAGTTGCACACCCACCGCTGGGGCTTTTTCCGTGAGCACGACACGACCTGGACGTGGCATGATTTTCCGCCGCTCGACCGTGACGCCCCGTTTATTGCGCAGGCCACGGCGTTCCTCGATCAACTTGACGGCCAGCCCACGCGACTTTGCACGATCGCTGCAGCCGCCGACAGCCTCCGCTTCAACCTCGCGGCGCTCGCCTCGGCCGTGGCCGGCGCGCGCGTCGAATGCCGCACCGTCCATGCATGAGCCCTCGGTCAGTCTGGATCGTGGCTCGTCGCCGGCGACAGCGCCGCTTCGTCTCGGCATGCTCGGGATGATCGAGGGCAACGGCCATCCCTACTCGTGGTCCGCCATCGTCAATGGCTACGATCGCGAGCGCATGGCGCTTTGCCCCCATGCGGTCATCCCACGCTACCTCGACGTGCAGCCGTCCGGCTCCGTGCGCGTGCCCGGCGCATGCGTGACGCACATCTGGACCGACGATCCGAAAGACGCCACGGCGGTCGCCAGTGCCGCGCTGATTCCGCACATCGTGGCGAAGCCCGCGGATGTCATCGGCGAAGTCGATGCCGTGCTGATCGCGACCGACGATGGCTTCGATCATGTGCGCCGCGCCCGGCCGTTCGTGGAGGCCGGGCTGCCGGTCTTTGTCGACAAACCGCTTGCGCTGACGTCCGACGATTTGCGCACTTTCGTCGGGTGGCAGCGCGCCGGCGCGCGCATCCAGTCTTCCAGCGGACTGCGCTTCGCCCCGGAATTGGATCCACTCCTCGAAGATTTGAGCGTCGGTGCACCGCGCTGGGTTGCCGGCCTCACTTGCAAGACCTGGGAACGTTACGGCATTCACCTCCTCGAACCGATTGCGCGCGTGCTGGGTCCGGGGTTCAAGACCGTGCGGCTGGAATCACAGCCCGGACTTGAGGTGGCGCACCTCGTGCATCGCACCGGCGTGCAGATTACGCTGCCCGTGATTGAAGACGGGGCGGCGATTTTCGGCACGCTGCATGTCTGCGGAACGGCCGGGCAGAAAACCGTGCGGTTCACCGACACCTACACGGCGTTTCGCCGACAGTTGCTCGGTTTCGTCGACTTCGTTCGCACCGGCGAAGCCAGCTACCCTTTCTCCGACACAGTCGAACTCATGGCGATCCTGATTGCCGGTCGGCGCAGTCGCGCCGAACACTCGCGTTTGGTGGCCATCGAAGAAATCCTTCAGGAACTTTCCCCATGAACCTTCGCCCCAGCCGAATCCTGCGCATGCTGCGCGCCCAGCAATTCCCGACAGTTCTGAAAATCAACCTGTCGGAGCCCCGCGTCGTCGAAATCGCCGGTCTGTGCGGCGCCGATGCGGTGTGGCTCTGCACTGAGCATGTGCCCAACGACTGGATCGGCCTCGAAAACCAAATCCGCGCTGCCCGCGTCCACAATCTCGACTCACTCGTGCGCGTCGCGCGCGGCAGTTACAGCGACTACATCCGGCCGCTCGAAGCCGATGCGACCGGGATCATCGTGCCCCATGTCAGCGACGCGGACGAAGCACGCGAAATCGTCGAGCGTGTCCGCTTTTATCCGCTCGGCAACCGCGCGCTTGATGGCGGCAACACCGACGGCCGTTTCTGCCTCGTGCCGGTGCAGGAATACCTCACGCACTCGAATCACGAACGCATCGTGATCCTGCAGATTGAATCGCCCGAGGCCCTCGATCAGGTCGACGAGATTGCCGCGGTGCCGGGGTTCGACGGGATGATGTTCGGGCCGGGCGATTTCAGCCATCGCGTCGGGAAACCCGGGCAACTCAACGCGCCGGAGGTGGTGGCCGCGCGCAAGCGCGTGGCCGCCGCCGCGTGCGCCCACGGCAAGTTTGCCATGACCGCCGGCCTGATCGCGCCGTTCGCGGAACTCGTCGAGGAAGGTCACGGTGTCTTCGGTATCGGCGCCGACGTGGTGGGCCTGACCAACTACGTCTCCGAACGCGTCAATCTCCTGCGCGGCTACGCGCGTGAATTGCCCGCCAAATCGCCCACCTCGCGCGCCACTCCCTATGCGTGATGCGTCCCCGTTTTCCCTCGAAGACAAGGTCGTCGTGCAGTGCGGCGCCTCGGGCTTGCTCGGGCCGGCCTTGTTGCACGCGATCGCCGGAGCGGGCGCCACGCTCGTTGCGACCTCGCGCGATCCGGCCAAGCTCGAACCCGCCGCCGCGGCGATCCGGGCGCACGGCGGCATCCTGCACCTCGATTCGGTCGATCTCACCGCGGAGTCGAACATTCTCGCATTCCGCGATCGCGTGCTCGCGGCGCACGGCCGGATCGATGGCGTCGTCTTCAATGCCGTCGCGCGCGTCATGAGCCGCCTCGACGATCCCCTCGCCAAGTGGGAGGAATCGATGCGGCTCAACGCCACCGGCTTTTTCGCCTTCGTGCGCGCATTCGGCGATGCCATGCAGGCGCGCGGCCGGGGGAGCATCGTCAACATCGCCTCCATGCAAGGCATGATCGGCATGCATCCCTCGCTCTACGACGATGCAGGCGCGACGATGCCGCCGGATTATTTTTTTCACAAGGGCGGCATGATCAATCTCACCCGCCATCTGGCCTCCCATTACGGGGCCTCCGGCGTGCGCGTGAACGCGGTTTCGCCCGGCGGCCTCTATCATCCCGAGCGACCGCCGCCGGATGGATTTCATGCGCGTTACTGTCAGGCCACGATGCTCGGCCGCATGGCGCACGCCCACGAAATCGGCGGCGCCGTCGTGTTTCTCCTCAGCGACGCGGCGAGCTACGTCACTGGCGCCAACCTGCCGGTCGACGGTGGCTACACGGCGAAATAAATCTCCGCCGTGCCCCACCTACGCCAGCCGCCCACAATCCTCGCCACGTGTTGCGTGCCGTGGAAAGAAGATTTCTCCTTCGCCGAGGATATTTTTCGCCGCTCGGTGCGGTTGCTGGCGGAAAACCTGACCCCGGACCTGTATGTCTTCGGCACGGCCGGCGAGGGCTACGCCGTCACCGATGCGCAGTTCGCCCAAGTCTGCCGGGCATTTTGGGCCGAGACCCATCGCGCCGGCGCACGCCCGATGGTGGGGGCGATTAGCCTGTCGCTCGGCACGATTATCGAGCGCATCGCCGGTGCGCGCGACATGGGTTTTCGGCGCTTTCAAATTTCCCTGCCGAGCTGGGGAGCGCTCAACGACACGGAACTCCGGCGCTTCTTTGCGGAAGTGTGCGGCCGCTTCACCGACTGCGAATTTCTCCACTACAATCTTCTGCGAACCAAGCGGCTTGTCACCGCCGCGGAATATGCGGAACTTGCCGCGCGCCATCCAAACCTCGTCGCCACGAAACATGGCACGGATTCGCCGGCGATGGTGGAAACCCTGCTGCGCCAAGCAACTGGCCTGACGCATTTCATCACGGAAAAAGGCTTCGCCCACGCCGCCCTGCTCGGAAGCTGCGGGCTGTTGATTTCAGTGGGCTCGATGAATTTCGCCACCGGCCAGGCACTCTTCGCCGCCGGCGGCCGGCAGGACGCAGCCGCACTGGCTCGTTTCGCCGCAGAAGCCTCAACCATCGTCGAAATTCTGCTTAAGCACGCCCAGAGCGTGACGCACATGGACGGTGCCTACGACAAACTTTTCTGCCGCGTCCACGATCCCGATTTTCCCCTGCGCCTCCTTCCGCCGTATTCGGCGATTACCGATTCGATGTTCGAATCAATTGCACGCGAGATTGGGAAACGGACGCCCAGTTGGCTGCCCAACTGAGTGGGTCCCGAAAACTGAGCCAGGTGGAATGTTAGTCCGCAGCGTTGGTTGATGTGATGACTGCGGTGGTGGTTGGCAATCCCAGGCGGAGGGACGGACCGGCTTGGCGGTCCGGCCCGGAGCTTGGGCTTGGTAAAGATTTTCCCGCGACGAAGCGTTGCGGAGTG
>SIBG01000019.1 GCA_009695305.1 Opitutus sp.
CCTTTTTCGAAACCTGGACGCCCCCCGCCGGCGCGCCCGACCCGCGCCCCGCGCGCACGCCCGTCAGCCTCGTCTCCCTCCTCACCCTCGGTGCCCTCGCGCTCGCGTCGATCATTCTCGGTTTCTACCAAGGCCCGCTGGGGCAGTGGCTGAATTTCCGCTGAATCCGCGGTAAAAAATTGCCAAGGTTCAGCGTGCCCTGTGCTCTCGGCGGCAACCACGCCGCATGAAAATCACCGGACTCGCCCTCGTTCCGCCGCCGACCGCCGCCGACCTCCCGAAGGTCACGCCGGAGCTGCTCGCCTCCGTCCTCGCGCGCTATTCGCGCAGCAACGAGGGGATCGCGAACATCCTCGCCAAGGTCGATCTCGCCAATCCCGACGCGTCCATCGACCGCATCCTGAAATTCGTCGACTACGGCCACGCCTCCATCGGCGGCCTCACCGGCGGCCTCGCCGTCGCGCTCGACGACGTCTCGATGTGGCTCGCCTACAAAATTTTCGAACTCTCCACGATGGCCGACGGCCAGGAGTCGAGCACGCGCTACATCACGATGAACGCCTCCAACCTTCCGTCCGCCGACGAGCTCGGCATTCCCGCCGATCTGGCCGATCGCTGGCGGGCCGTGATGGCGAAAGCGTTTGCCGCCTATCACGCCGAGTATGCCCGCCTCGATGCCCTCGCCACCGCGGATCCCGGCCTGGTCCGGCTGCCGCCCGACGCGAAGCCCGCCGTCGTCACGCGCCTCCGCAAAAATTACGCGCTCGACCGCGCGCGCTACTTCATCCCGCTCGCCACGCGCACCAACCTCGGCCTCGTCCAATCCTCGCGCATGTGGGCGACGACCGTGAAGCACCTCGACTCGTTGCCGCATCCCGAGGCCCGGGCCGCCGCGAAACTCATCCGCGACGAACTCCTCAAACAGTCGCCGCGGCTCATGCGCCACAGCGTCGCCGAAAAATCTTTCACCGCCCAGGCCGAACAGGAACTCGCCGCTTCGCTTGCGCTCGGCCGCGCGCGCCTCTCGTCGGCGCAACTCGCCGACGAAGTCTGGGTGCATGTCGATCGGTCCACGCCGCCGTTTCTGGCTGAGACTCAACCCGTCGCCGAATCGCTCCGCCACCGCGCCAATCGTTACGGTCACCAAGGCACGGCCACGCGCCGCATGCGCGTGAGTTTCGCGTGGAACAACATGGCCCTCGCCGAACTCCGCGATCTCAACCGCCACCGCACCGGCCACCGCCACACGCCGCTCATTCAGGCGGGGTTCTATCTTCCGCCGGAAATTTCCCACTCGGCTCACGCCGCGTTGCTCGCCGAGCAGCTCGCACTCACGGGCGAACTCCTTGCGCGCGGTTCACCGGCCTACGTTTACTCGCTGCTCCTTGGCGCGCAGACGCCGTTCGAACACAGCACGCACGCGGACAAGTTCATCTACGAGGCCGAGCTGCGCACCGGCATGGGTGCGCATTTTCGCTATGCCGAGCACCTGAGCGCGGTGCTCCGCGAATTCATGAAGCAGGTGCCCGAGGCCCGCGATTGGGTCGTCGAAGGCACGGCGGAGCCGGAGTGAAAGGGACCAGGGCCCAAGGGACAAAGGGCCAAGGGACCACCGACCGAACGACAAAAAGACCAACGGCCCAAGACACGGATTCCATGTCAGCCGGCCTTTGGTCCCTCGGTCTTTTAGTCTTTTGTCCTTCGGACCCCCTTGCGGTCTCTCAATAATAGGTTTGCTGCAAATCGCTGGCGGGACATCCTTCGCGGTGCGTTCCACCTCATGAATTTACTCCGCGTCATCACCTTCGCGAGTCTGGGCTTGAATGGCCCCGGGATCACGCGAGCCGCCGATGCGACGACGCCCGTTGACTACACGCAACGCAACGCGCCCTTCGCCACCGCCACCGCCGTCACGCCCGAGGCAAAATCGCCGCCGCGCGACGCCGCGATGCAGGACAAACGCGTGGAGAAAACCACCGTCGACAAAAAACCTGCGGCCGTCGGCGACCGGCGCGCCGCGGTGGACGTAGAGGAGGCGCGGGAGAAAATCATCCGCGAAAAAAACACCCGCCGCCCCGCAACCACGGAGCAGCCGCTGAGTCAGTTCAATCAACGCCTGGCGCCGATGGCGACCGCCACTGACACGAAGAAACCCCCGCTCGTCGCCAAGTTTCAGGACGGCCTCACCTCTGCCAGCGCCGCCAACATGGCTCGATTCCCGGCGCTGGATGGCACCACCACGGCGAAGCTCAACCGGTTTGTTTTCCGCAAAAACTCGCCAGAACCCGCGGCCGCGACGACCCCCTCAGTCACCGCTGCCGCCGGTCCATCCGCGGTGCAAAAATATTCCGTGCCAGTCCGAGAGTCCCGATGAGCACGTTCCGCGTTCTCCAGTTTAACATGCAGTTTGGCCAGATCTGGGATGACACCTACCCGGACCGCGCGCCGGTCCGCCTCGATGCGACCATTGAGGAGATCCGCCGCCATCAGGCCGACGTCATCCTCCTGCAGGAAGTCGAGCAGGCCCTCCCGGGCGGCGTGCAGATCCAGCAGCCGCCCAACTACACCCGGCTCCGCGCCGAGCTTGCTGGCTATGACAGTTGGTTCGCCTATCCGAAAGCCGACCCACGAGAGCTGCCATTCGGCATCGGCCTCGCGATTTTTTCGCGCACGCCGCTGCGCGATACCATGCGCCTCGAGTTGCCGTCGCCATCCATCGAATTTGATTTTTTCGGCAAGAAAACCACGCCGACCGACCGCGTCATGATCGGCGCCAAGACGACCGTCCTCGGTCGTGAGCTCCAGCTGTTCAACGCGCACCTCCTCGCGTTCTTCATGCTTGGCTCGAGCAGCACGCTGAATCCGTTCCAGCGCAACCTCGTCGCTGAACAGCTCGCCGCCGCGCGCGGCCCGACGATTCTCACCGGCGATTTTAACGTGAGCAAACACCACACGCTCACCGCGCAGTTCGGCGCATGCGGGTTTACGACCGTGCAGGAGACGGAAGTTACCTGGCGCCGCCGGCCCTTCGTGCTCGATCACATTTTCCACAACCCGTCGCTCCGGTGCGTCGCGCACAGCGTCGCGCACAGCGTCGTGCCCACGCCGGCCAGCGATCACCACGCGTTGGTGGCCGATTTCGAGTTCGTGTGACGGGTCGCCCGGTGCGTGAGCGCAGGGACCGCTGTCCCGCCGCTCACGCGGCGGGCTACTTGCTTCGCCGGACCCGTTCCTTCTCCGTCTCGCGTTCCTCTTCGAGCCGCGCCCGTTCGCTGCCGAGCTGCTGACGGATTTTTTCCACGTCGTCCGCTTTCTGCGCCGCGAACGCCTTGTCGAGTTGCTCCTTCAAAAAAATCTCCCGCTCCGCCAGCTTGCCCTGGTAGACGCGATCGATCTCCGCGAGTCGCCCTTTCTTCTCGGGCGAGAGGGGACGCGAGGCGTCCGGGTCGGATTTGGCGAGCCGCTCCATCGCGAGGTCGTAGGCGCTTTTCATGGGCTGTTTGAACAGGAGAACGCGGAGACAACCAAGCTCTTGTTTTTCCGGACGCGATTTTCTCCGTCCCCTCCTGTCCGGTCACTTCCCAAACGTCACGCCAAAGATCAGCACCAACGCCACGACGGCAAACGGTGGCCACCAGCCCCCGCGTTCCTTCCTCCAGCCTACTGCGTAGCCCGCGAGCAACACCGCCATGAGCGCCGCCAGCGCCACCGGTCCGACCCACGCTGCCCCGAATCGCGCCGGCACAAACGCCCCCGGCAGCTGCACGCTGACGCGCACGAGCTCCTCGATCGCCCACAGCACGAGCGCCGCCGCGTGGTTGCACAGCACCGCGCCCGGCCCAAATCCGACGAGCCCGCTTAGCAGCGATGCGAATCCGCCAAGCGTCACCAGCATCGCCGCGGGGATTAGCAGCAGGTTTGCTCCGAGCGCGCCCGGGGTCAGCAGCCGGAAAAACTGCATGCCCGTCAGCAGGCTAACCAGGGTCGTGGCGACCCCAATGGCCACCGCCGTCGTCGTCCAGTGCCACGCCTCGCGGAGGCCGTGTTGCCACCAAGTCCAGGTCGGTTGCGGCAGGTCCCGCCATGGCTTCCAGCGCTCCAGCCACATCTCGCCCAGCGGCAGCCCGAGCACCAGCAGCGCGGCTACGATGGCGTAGCTCATCAGAAAACTTGCGCTGAACATCTGCAGTGGCGCCACGACCAACACCACGAGCGCCGACGCCACGAGCGCCGCGAGCGGATTCGACGGCCGCCGCAGCACAAACGCCGCTTGGAGAAACACCGCCATCACAAACGCCCGCACCGCCGACGGTGATGCGCCCGTGATATCGACAAACAGCCACAGCAATGCCACGCCCACGCCAAACCGCGCCCAGGCCGGCAGCCGCCCCAAAAGTAGCAGCGCCTGCAATGCCCCGGCCATCACGCCAATGTTCAGGCCGCTGATCGCAAATAAATGCATGGTCCCGCTCTGCATGAACAACGCGTGCTGTTCGTCGCTCAGTTCGTGCGTTTCGCCGAGCATCATCGCTCGCAACAACCCGGCCAGGGCCGACCGCTTTTCCGCGATGCCGCGCCCGAGGATTTCCTTGAACTGCGCCGCCGCCCGAGCGCAAAACCGGTAATACGCTGCCGCCGCTCGCTCCTCCGCAACTATTTGTCCCCGCTTTAGCCGAAAGTTCATCCCGGCGCCTGCGAGATAGCCGTCGAACGAATCCGCCGCCGGATTCCGCGGCAGCGTCTCGAGCACCCCCACGGCCGTCACCACGGCGCTTCGCACCGGCGCCACTTCGCCGCGTTTCAGGGCGAGGGAGAAGTAAAGGCGCTGTCCCGCGAGCTCGCGCAAATGCTCGTCCGTGCGCACGATCGTCGCGAGCCCGGCCGCCGCGCGCCGCGCCTCCGGTTGTGGAAACACCCGATCGATCCGCAGGCCCAGCCGCGCCTCGCGGCGGGGCAGGCTATCCCAGGCGGGCAACCGCGCGCGGTGCAGCGCGTAGCTCGCGCCCCCGGCGAGAAACAGCGCCACGCCCAGGGCGGGTGCCCACCACCGCGGCGCGCGCCACGCGGCGAAAACGGCCAGCCCCGCGGCGCCGAGCGCACCGCCGAGGAGCCACGGCACCGGTGCGAACTCGCCGAACTTGCCCGCCGCGAGCCCCGCCATCAGCGGCAGCACGAGCCAGAGCAACGGCGCGCGGTGTCCAAGACTGCGGCTGGTCATGCGAACTGAGTTAACCGCTAATCTTCGCTAATCGACGCTAATCTGAAATTCCTTTTCATTCGCGCCAATTAGCGAAGATTGGCGTTCGCCCAATGCCTGCTTCCGACCAGTCCGATTTCTTTGCCGAGGACGCGCCGCCCGCGGCTGGGGAAAAACGTGCGTCGGTTCACCAACCCCTCGCCGCGCGGATGCGGCCGCGCCAGCTCAGCGAGGTCGTCGGCCAGGAGCACATTCTGAAGCCCGACAGCCTGCTCCCGCGGCTCGTGGCGTTGAACCGTTTTGGCTCGCTGATTTTTTACGGCCCGCCCGGCTCCGGCAAGACGAGTATCGCCGAGGCGATCGCCCACGAGACGAAGAGCCGCTTCGTCCGCGTCAACGCCGTCATGTCCAACGTCGCCGAGCTCCGCGAAATCCTGACCGCCGCGCGCCGCCGGCCGGAGGCCGCGACCATTCTCTTCATCGACGAGCTTCACCGCTTCAACAAATCGCAGCAGGATCTCCTGCTGCCCGACGTCGAGGAGGGCACGGTCCGGCTCATCGGTGCGACCACGCACAACCCCGGTTTTTACGTCAACCCGCCGCTCCTCTCGCGCAGCCACCTCTTCCGCCTCGAGCCGCTCGCCCCCGCCGCCGTCGTGGGCGTGTTGAAACACGCGCTCACCGACGTGGAGCGTGGGCTCGGCGCACGGGGGGTCACGGCCGCGGACAAACTTCTCGCCGACCTCGCCGTGCTCTGCGACGGCGACCTCCGCCGCGCGCTCAACGCCCTCGAGGTCCTCGTGCTCGGCCTGCCCGAGCGCGCCGCACTCACCGCGGCGGAGCTCGAAGTCTTCGCCCGCGAGCGCCGCATCCGCTACGACGCCGATGAGGACGAGCACTACGACACGATTTCCGCGTTCATCAAAAGCTGCCGCGGCAGCGATCCCGACGCCGCGATGTATTGGCTCGCGAAGATGCTCGCCGGCGGCGAAGACCCGCGCTTCATCGCGCGGCGGCTCGTGATCCTCGCGAGCGAGGATGTCGGCCTCGCCGACCCGCAGGCGCTGCCGCTCGCTGTCGCCGCGCATCACGCGTGTGATTTCATCGGCCTGCCCGAGGCCGAGCTGACGCTGGCGCATGCGACGCTTTACATCGCCACGGCGCCGAAGAGCAACTCCGCCACGCTGGCGCTCGGTGCAGGGCACCGCGCACTCAAGGAGCAGCCCGTGCAGACGATCCCGTCGGCGTTGCGGAGCAAGAGTGGCCAGGCCAACCAACGGATCGGGCAGGGGCAGGGCTACGATTACTCTCACGATTTTCCGGAAAACATTTCTGGCCAGGATTTTTTGGAAAAACCGCTCACGCTCTACACGCCGAAGACCGCCGGCTGGGAATCCAAAATCGCCGACCGCCTCGCGCGCTGGCAGGAACTGAAGGCGCAACGGCGGGCGAAAAAATTTTGATCCACGCCGGCGGCATCATGCGGCTACGGCGGCATGAGGTGCGCGGCGGTTTCATTTTGTTCGAACGCGAGGATGGCGGCGACGTGGCCGCCGAGCAGTTCCGCGCTGTCCGCCACCGAGCAATTGCCGACGCGGAGCCAGATGAATTTTGGCGGCGCGCCGAGCAGCAGGCTGCGCTGCTGAAAAATCGGAGTCCTTCGAGACGATCGCGAAGCCGTGCGTCTTGGCGTAGTTCCAAATCGCCGTATCGTCGGCTTCGGTGAGGCCGGCGGCGCGCACATGGAGGCTGTCGGGAAACTCCGCTGCGAGCCGGCGCGGCAGGCTGGGCGAAAGGTTTTGGTCGAAGAGCAACCTCATGCCGGCAGCGTGGCCAGCTTGCGCTCACGGTCGGCGGCGAAAGCGAGGCACGCGCGGATGTCGGTCTCGGTGAGATCGGGAAACTCGGCCAGCAACTCCTGATGAGTCATGCCGGAGGCGAGGTATTCAAGCACGTCGGTTACCGTCATGCGCGTGCCGCGGATGCACGGTTTGCCGCTGCGCTTGCCCGGCTCAATGGTGATGATCCCGCGGTAGTCCATGCCCGGAGCTTGCGGGGAAAAATCTTCAGGTCAAGGCGCTCGCTCGTGGCCGGCCCTCGCCATTCGCCGCTCACGCTCTACATGCCGAAGACCGCCGGCTGGGAATCCAAAATCGCCGACCGCCTCGCGCGCTGGCAGGAACTGAAGGCGCAACGGCGGGCCGTGAAATAATTGAGCCAGCGCGGCCGCCTTACTTCCGGGGAGGCGTCCCGAAAAATTCACACCCACGATGGCGAAGGCGACGCCAAACCCGCCTGGGGTGGATTTACGACTGGCGGCTCCGCTTCAGAGTGCGGCCACGGCGGCGAAAAACGCGGTGAGTTTCTGCTCGTCGTGGTAGTCGTTGGTGCGGACACCACTGCAGATGTCGAAGCCCCACGGGCGCACGGCGGCCCACGCGGCGGCGACATTGTCGGGGCGAAGGCCGCCGGCGAGAAACACCGGCCGGCTGCTCCCCTCGACGATGCGGCGCGAGAGCGCCCAGTTGTGCGTTCGGCCCGTGCCGCCGAGTTCTTTCACGGCGAGATTCGGATTTCCCGAGTCGAGCAGAAGGGCATCGACGTGCGGTGCGGCGGCGAGGGCTTTGGCGACGGAAGCGTCGTCGAGCACGTGGATGACTTGGACGAGGCGGATGCCGGGGAGCGCGCGGCGCAGATCGGCGGGTGTGCCACGGGTGAGGGCATCGACGAGTTGGATCGTGCTCGTGCGGCAGCGGTGATGCTGCGCAATGATGGAGGCGGTGTCGGTGAGCGAGGTGAGCAGGAACGTGGCGACTGGCGGCGGGACGGCCGCGGCGATTTCGGGGATGAGGCGCTCGTCGGCGATGATGCCCGCGCCGCTCGGCATCGCGGAGACGAGGCCGATCGCGTCGGCGCCGTGTGCGACGGCAGCCCGAGCCTCGGCAACGGATTTGATGCAGCAGATTTTGATGCGGGGGCGCGGCAGCATGGGAAAACGATCCGGAATGGAGCCGGAGGTTGAAACGCTAATCTGCGCTCAGGCCCGGAATCGAGGGCGAAGCGCTTTCGAGGGTCCCACGTGTTGGATATCAGGAGGTGGACGAGAGGCATACTGCCTTTCGTCGACGCGGTGGAGGGCGAGGGAGCAACGGCGCGACCGGCCGGCACGGCCACGAGGGTCGCGCGTTCGTCCGGGGCAAAACGGCCCGCGATAAAAGTTGTGAGTGGCACCAGGGCCGGATCGGGCGCGGTGAAAGCGCCGAGCCGGAAAGCAAGCTTCGTGCTGCCGGTGGGCTCACGACCAGCGGAGACGTGGTAGGCGGCGAGTTCGCCGGTGGGCTGTTCCTGCTCGGCGTTGGTAAAAGTGATGTTGCCGCCAGTGACAGAGCGGGCGAAACGGTGGACGGTTTTCTCCTGACCGCGCGCGCGCGAAGAGCACGGGATCGCCGGCGCCGTCGCGCAGGCGCATGGTGCCCCAGGCCGCGCCCGCGATTTCGAGGTGGATCCACTCGCCGGGTGGGGGAAACGGCTGGAGCGGCACGGACACGCGCGTGCGGGCGAGGTTCACGTCGGTCACGAAGGCGTCGAAGCCATGGCCGTTATAGTCGATGCGCAGCCAGACCATGTCCCAGCTGGAGTGATCGGCGTAGCCGACGCGGAAGATCGGAAATTCCGTCAGGCCGACGACGTAGCGCGCGCGCCAGAAAAACGCGAGCGTGCCGCGCTGCGCGTAGATGTTGCCGGGCGCCGACCAGGCGAGGCGTTGGAGATCGCCGCATTGGAGCGCCGCGCCGCGGGCGCCGTCCTTGATCGGGGTGACCTCGGAGGCGAACGTGGGCTCGGGCGTGCCGGCCGAGGAGAAATCCGCGGTCGTGCCCTGGTCGCCGGAGAGATAGAACAACAAACCTGGCTCGCGCGCCCCGGGCGTTTGTGCGCGGCTTTCGCCGGGGCTCAGCCCGGAAGCAGCGAGGGCGAGGAGGACGAGGGAGACGGGGAGGGGGCGCATCGGGAATTACCGAAACGAGGTGAAGCGGACCGGCGAGACGCCGCGCGGGCGCCGGTTCCCAGTGGTCGCCCGGGAGTGCGGCTTACGGCATCGGGAACGGTTTGGCGCGCTGGCAGAATTGCAGCGGGAGACCCCACGGATCGCGCATCATCAGCAGGCGCGAGCCGTCGGGCAGGGTGTCCTCGGCGAAGAAGGTCGCCCCCGCTTGTTCGAGCCGCGCGCGGTCGGCGACCGTGTCGGCGGAAACGAGCGCGAGATGAAACACGAGTGGGTGCTGGGTCTGGTAGTCGGGGATGGTGGCCGCCGGACTCGAGTAGAGCTCCACGATCAAGCGACCGGTTTCGTCCGCGAGGAAATGCATGTAAGGCGGCACGTCGAAATTCCGGGCGACGGTAAAGCCGAGTTGGGCGACGAGCCAGCGCGCGTGGGCGCGGGCATCGGGGACATTGAGGGCGAAGTGTTCGAATTTCATACAGAGGAAAATATTCTAACCGCACGGCCGGAGGACCGCGAAGGCGGGTAAACGTTTTTCAGGCCGAGCGAAAAAACGAAGGGAGCGGATACCTGGCGCGGCCGGGGTGCAACCTACTTTCCCGCCCCGGGGGCGGTGAGCACGCTGGTTTTGCGATTGTTGGTGGGGACTTGGTCGATGAGTCCGGGGGGATTGACCAGCTGCGTGGTAAATTTCATCGTGCCCGCGGTGGCGAGGGTCGCGGAACTGATGGGCACTTTCACCACGAAGGATTCGCCGGCGGCGAGCAGCGGAATCACGCTGGTGCCCGTGGCGCCGTTCGCGTCGAGAGTGAGGGCGAGGCCGGCGACGGGTTGCGCGCCGCGGTTTTGCACGACGAAATCCATCTGATGTCCGGCGGCGTCATAGTAGTGGCTGGAGATCGCGGTGTCGACGCGCGCGGGATCGCTCGCGCTCATCGCCCAGCCGAGGTTGAGGATGCCGTGGCCAAAATCCGGATCGGCGCCGGGCGGGCCGGCGTCGGTGGCGGTGCGCTGGAGCACCTGCCAGGCCTGCGGAGCGGTGAGGCTGGGATGCTGCGACATGACGGCGGCGAGGGCGCCGGCGACGAGAGGCGAACTGACGGAGGTGCCGTCGACCGTCACGCGCTGGCCGTCGAGCCACGCGGTCTGCACGCCGTAACCGGGGGCGGTGAGCGAGAGGTGCGCGCCGGAATTGGAGAACGAAACCTGCTGGCCGACCGCATCGATGGCGCCAACGGAGATCACGCGCGGGTCGGCGGCCGGCCACGCCAGCTGCGCGGCTTGATCGTTGCCGGCAGCGGCGACGATGACGGCGCCGTGGGCGGTCGCATAGCCGATCGCGGCGTCGAGCGTCGGGGAGGTCGCATGGCCGCCGAGGCTGATGTTGAGAATTTTCGCGCCGGCATCGACCGCGGTGACGATGGCCTGCGCCACGGTAAAGAGGTCGCTGCTGCCCGTGGCGTCGGTGACGCGGATGCTGAGCAGGTTGGCGGAGGGTGCGACGCCGGGCGCATCCGGTGCATCGCCTGCGGCGAGCGCGGCGACGGCGGTGCCGTGACCGTCTTCGCTGCCGGAGCCCGCGAGAGTGCCGAGCCCGATGTCGAGCGAGCGCAAGCGGCCCTGCCCGAAAGTGGTGTCCGGCGTGATGCCGGTGTCGAGCACGGCGATGGTCACGCCGAGGCCCCAGGTCGCGCGGGCCGCGGCGACGGGATCGACGCCGAGAAATTCGAGCGCGCGGTTGCCGAACGGGACGGCGTCGACGTTGGCGCGATCCTCTTTCGCGGGGGGACCGGGGATCGTCATGAGGTAGTTCGCGGAGACGGCACCGTAGTCGACCGCGTGATCGAGCAGATCCGTTTGCAGGGCGGAAAACTTATCATAGCGCACGCGCACGGTGCGCAGCGCGTCGAGCTGACCGAGAAGTGTGAGGCCGGATTTCTGCGCGCGGGCGAGAAAGCGGCGGTAGGTGGCGTCGTCCTTGAACGCGAGCAGGGCCTCCTTCGCACGGGTGCCGCTGCGCGTGAGCAGCGTTGGCAGCGCCGCCAGCAGCGAGCGAGTCACGGGATCGAGCGCGGTGGTGGCGGGCGCGGGAGTCGCGTTCGACCCGGGCTGAGCGGCGCGGGCGGTGCGCCGCGTTTCCGCGTCCGCCCGGTCGCGATTCGACCACCAGAGCACCAGCACCGCGCACAGCACTCCGACGACCAGCGCGGTGACGGGAGAGAAGATTTTTTTCATGCGGGCGGCAGAGCGGCGACGGGAAAGACGCATCTACGTTGGCGAAGTTCCCCCGATGAAGCGAGGCGGAGCGGGCGAAAAAAAGGCGGCCGCGAAAATCGCGGCCGCCATGAAGAGCGATCGGTTGGCCGATGAGCTTAGAACTTGAAGCGCATGCCGGCCTGAATCTGCCAGCGCGAAATCGGCGTGTCATTCGCCGTGGTTGGCGTGCCGTCGAGCGTGGTGGGGTTAAACGTATAGATCCACTGGCCCGCGCCGCCGTTGGCGGCGGCGTTGTAGGTGGCGCCGGCGACCGCGCGCTTGTAAGAGAACGGCACTTCGCTTTGCAGGCCGTAGGCGTCGTCGGCGTAATTGGCGAGGTTGATGAAGTTCAGGAAGGCCTCGGCTTTTACGCGGTTGGTGTAGGGCAGAGGAATCTGCTGCGTGATCTTGATGTCGAGGGTGTTCGTCCACGGCGAAGTCTCCGTGTTGCGGCCGGGGTGACCGCCCGTGTATTTCTGCAGGCCACTATTGGCGACATAGGCGAAGAAGGCGTCGCGCTCCGTCGTGCTGGTCCAGGAGACCTTCGGGTCGGCCGGGCCGGTCGGCACGTAGAACAGATCGTTGAAACTGAATCCGTCGCCGTTCGCGTCACCGCGGAATATCCAAGAGTAGGCGTGGCCGGTGCGACCTTGATAGACGAGCGAGACCATGGTGGGCGCTCCCTGGATGAACTTGAACTGACGGGTGAGCGTGCCGACGATGCGGTTCGGGATGTTGGTGTTCGAGATTGAGGCGACGTCTTCGTTTGGGTTGAACGACGCGCGGTTCGAGTAGTTCGAGGAAGCAACGGAGGACGTAAGCGGGCTGACCTCGGTGTTGTGCGAGTGCGTCCATGAAGCTGAGGCGGCCCAGCCGTCCTTGAACGGACGAGCGAGACCGAGAGTGACGCCGGTGCCGGAACCTTGGCTTGAGTTGTTGAGCTTGAACACATCGCCGAAGGTGGGCACGCGACGGCGGCCGCCGGTCGAGGTGCCGGGGAACGCGGTGGTCACGCCGCCGACCGCGAACGTGCCCGTCGGCGTGATGGTCCCGGCATAGTGAATGCGACCGTCAGGCATCGTGTTCGGGCCGGTCGCGCCGGTCGACTCGAGATAGTT
This sequence comes from Opitutus sp., assembly GCA_009695305.1. Taxonomy (GTDB): domain Bacteria; phylum Verrucomicrobiota; class Verrucomicrobiia; order Opitutales; family Opitutaceae; genus SIBG01. Next base: position 12,572 of record SIBG01000019.1, read on the forward strand.
CAGATAAACGACGTTCGGCGATTTGTAGTTTTTGAGGTAGTAATATTCTGCGGTAAGGACGAGGCCGCCGGGGAGTCGGTGGTCCATGGCGAGGTTGGCCTTCCAAACGGCGGGCTGCACAAAGTCGGGATCGGTGACGTTGATGTTCGGCGTCGGGACCGAAGCAGGAAAGACCGGCTGCTTGGTGACGTCGGGCTGGAAGGTCACGGTCGCGAGCTGCGCGGCACTGGCGACGACGTTGTTCGCCGCGCCGGCGTTCGAGTAGGCGTTAGAGATCCACACGGCGGGGTTCTTGCCTTGGAACAGGCCGACGCCGCCGCGGATCTGGGTCTTTCGCTCCGTTTTCAACTCGTAAATGAAACCGGTGCGAGGACCGACAGTGTAGTTACCGTCGTTGGTGGTGTTATTCGCGATGCCAAACGCGGCGAGGAATCCGGGGGCGACCGGCGGGGCCTGGCCGATGGTTGGGTAGTCGAGGCGGATGCCGCCGAGCAGTGTGAGCTGGCGGGTGGGCTTCCACGTGTCTTGGATGAACAGGCCGAGCGCCTCGTATTTCCACTGGGCAAAGACGTTGTTGAGCGTGTAGCCCGGATTCACCGCGGCGAGCTGATAGGCGGTCGGCGGCGTGCCGGCGTTCCACGTGGTGGGCGAGGCAAACGTGTAGAGGCCGTAGTAGCGCTGGAGAAACTTGTTCGTGTATTTCGTCGTGATTTGCTCCGCCCCCGCGGTGAGGAGGTGGTCGCCGAAGGTGTATTCGGCGACGATGTTGGCGTTGAGTTCCTTCGTGAAGATGAAGTTCAACTGGCGCGAGAGTTCGGTGCCGAACTCGACGCTGCCCGTCGCGGTCGCGCCGGTGTCGAGGCGCTTGCCGGTGACGCCGTTGACGGTCACGTCTGGGAAGGGCTGTCCGTTGTTGGCGGGCGAGCCGTCGAATTTCGTCGAAGAAATGTTGGCCTCGGTGCGGAAGTTCGGCGACCAGTTGCTGATGAGCTGACCGGTGTAGGAGTCGGTCAGGCGCGGCTGCTGGAACCAGTAGTTGCTCGTGGTGGTGGAGGTGCCGCCGCTGAAGCCGGCGAAGCTAGTGTCGTGGCCATGATTCTTGCGATACGTGAACGTGAAGCGCTGGCCGTCCATGATGTTCCAGTCGAGCTTGGCGAGCACGGTGCGCTGGGTGGCGGTATTATTGGCGTCGAGCGTGCCGGCGTCGTAACCGAGGGTCTTGGCGCGGGCGACAACCGTGGCGAGAACCGCTGCATCGGGCACGAAGTTGGCGGCCGGCGGCGCGGCGGTGCGCTTAAAGTCGTCGTAGTTGATCGCGAAGAAGAGGATGTTTTTGATGATCGGGCCGCGCAGCGCGTAGTTGAACGTGCGCTCCTTGAAGGTGTCCTTTACCTGCGTGACGGGATTCTTGGCGCGCATATCTTGATTGGTGAACTCGAAGGACGTGGAGCCGTGAAACGTGTTGGTGCCAGACTTGGTCACGGCGTTGAGTAGCGCGCCCGTGAAACCGGCGCGGCGCACGTCGTAAGGCGAGAGCTCGACGCTGAGCGACTCGATCGATTCGAGCGGGATTGGGCTGCGGAGCGAGGAGAAGCCGTTGCTGTTGAGGCCGAACGAATCCACCGCCTGCACGCCATCCACCAGAAAGGAGTTGAACCGAAAATTTTGACCCTGCGCGCTCAACTGACCGCCTTGATCGAGCGACATCAGCGCGAGTCGTGAGTCGAGTGCGGCGACGTCCTGGACGTTGCGCCGGACGGTCGCGACCTCGGCGATTTGGATGCTGTCATAACTGGTGCCGGTGCCGATCTTACTGGCGCCAAAGGTGAGGTCGCGCTCGGCCGTAACTTTGAATGCATCCAGTTTCACGACCTCGCTTGAGAGTGAAAAGGACAGCTCCTGAGCGACACCGAGATCGAGATAGACGTCCGAACGCGTTTCCGTGCGATACGAACTCGAGGTCACAGTAACAGTGTAGGGCCCGCCGACGCGAAGACCGGAAAGATTGAACTGACCGTTGGCGCGCGATTCGGTCGTCGCTCTCGTTCCGGTCGGCTCGTGCATCACGACAATGGAGGCTCCGGCGATGGCTTTGCCTCCGCTTTCGGCGACGTAGCCGCTCAACGCCGATGAGGTAATGCCCTGGGCGGAGACCTTCGGAGCGAGCAGGCTGCTCACGGCAAACAGGCAGCTAAGCAGATATTTGGTCACTGATTTATTCATGGTGTAATCTTAGTTGGTTGGTGTCGGTGGTTCCCCGACGGTTGTAAGGGTCGTAGGCAAGACTCGCGGAAAATCACAGTCAAGTGCCGAGCCGGAATTCGGTCACGTGGTGGAAGGGAGCGGCACGCCTGCGCTGCGGATGACGGAGGGGCGCTTTGCACGACCGCCTGCACTCCGGTCGCGCAGCTTGCACGACGCTGGCTGGGCCGTAGTGCTCATTCCGGTGGCGCAAGAATTTTAACCCGCTTGGCGGAAGGCCACTTGTGGTAATGCGGCGGTCCGCTGGCACGCGCTGAGGTATACGGCGTGCGTGTCCGCAACCTCAACTCGTTCCCCCGCCATGACCCGCTCACTTCCCCTTGCTGTCCGGTCGACCGAATCCGCGACTCCCCTTACCAATCGCGCGGCCCGTGCGGCCGCGTCAGCCCAATCAGCCGCCCGCGACGCCGGGCTCGTCCGCCGGTTCAACGCCGGCGACGAAACGGCGTTCGTCGAAATCATGACCTGCTATCGGGAGAAAATTTTCGCGATCTCGCTCGCGCTCCTCCGCAACCACGCCGACGCCGAGGAGATCGCGCAGGACACCTTCATCCGCGCGCACCGCGGCCTGGCGCGCTTTCGCGGCGATTCCTCGCTGGCCACCTGGTTGCACCGCATCGCGGTCAACCTCGCGCGCAACCGCTACTGGTATTTCTTCCGCCGCCGCCGCCACGCCACGCTTTCCCTCGACTGCCCGCTGGGTGAAGACAGCGCCGCGACCTTCACGGACCTCGTCGCCACCGAGGCGCCCGATCCCGCGCGCGCGGCCGCCACCGGCGAATTCACGGCGTTGGTGGAGGCGTGCATGGAAAAACTTGAAGCCCGCCACCGCGAAATCCTCACGCTGCGCAACCTTCTCCACCGCTCCTACGACGAGATCGCCGCCACGCTCGGCATCAACGTGGGCACGGTGAAGAGCCGCATCGCCCGCGCCCGCGAAAATCTCCGCGCGCTGCTGGCCGAGGCGTGCCCCGAATTCGCGCCCGACGCCGCGCCCGCCGAATGGTTTGAGCCCGCCCGCCCCACCGGCCGGCTCACGCTGGCCTGCGCGTGACCGAAGTTTTCTGGTTGGCGGAAGCACCGGCCAACGGAGTGCAGCAACGGGAGCTTCGCCTCAGGGCGTTGAGCAGAAGCTCACCGCTCGTTCGCGGCGCCGCTGGGGGCGCTCACTCTTTTGGGCGGCGCGAGGTAGTTGCGCGGCCCGGACGCCGTAGTCCATCCTGCGCCCGATCTCAGGTTGCCGCCAAAGACCACCCCGGACCGACGGCGACCGTCACAACTGGGTGTTGAGGGTCGCGACCGTGCGGGCGACCGCCTGATCGTAATCCGTGGCGTTGAAATTAATGTAGTGCAGCTTGGACAGCCGGTAGGGCAGCTTGCAGGGCTGGTGCAGCACGGCGATGATCGGCTTCTTTTGGTCGAGGTAATAATTCCATTCGTCATCGACGTTATCGGACGAGACGCTGGTCGGCGACAGGACCAGCAGCATTGCGTGACAGCTGTCGAGCGCCTTGCCGACCTGGCGCGCCCAGCTCTTGCCGGGCTCGAGGCGGAACACGTCGAGCCACACGTCGATTTTCTGCTTCAATAGGTTGTTCGCGAGGCGCGTGGCGAACGCCGCTTCCACCCGCGAGTAACTCAGAAAGATCTTGGCCGAAGGAACGTCACGTTTTTTGAGCAGCGCAATTTCCATGAGCTGCTTCTCCTCCTGGATCAGAAACCGCTTCACGACCATTTGCGAGAGGGCGACGACGACGTCGGGATGCGATTGCATGAGTTGCGCAAAAATCTTCCGGTCAATTTCGAGCAACTGCGTAGGCTCGGCGGTGATGATCGTCGCCGTGCGCGGCAAATCGAGCAGGAGCGCGATATCGCCGAAGTGCGCCCCCTTGGTCAGCTGATTGATCAACAGCCGCTGCCCTTCGAGGATCTTGTAGACATCCACCGTCCCGTAGAGGACGACGTAGAAGCAGTGTTCGATCTCGCCTTCGTGGCAGAGCACGATCTGGGATTGATACTCCGCGATGCGAGCCACGCGGCGGAGCTCGGCCAGCGCCTCGGCGGAAAGCCGCGGAAAGACTTGGGAAAGGATTTCGAGGGTTTCGTCGGTCATGGGTGGTGCCGCGTCAAGCTCCGCAGAAAAAGCGGTCGAATCAAGTGGCGACCAGGGCACACGGAGGGAGAAGCGGGGCTCCGGAATTCATGAAGGCAGGTGGTGGGCTTGCCCGGGGCGAGTCCGAAACGGTGAGCAAGTGCCTGGAACAAGGCAGGCGATGAGGCGGGAGACAACGACCTTTTTCCGCGCGGTGCGGGCCCGCCGCCGCCGGAGCAAAACCGGCATTGCACGCCGGGAAAATTTCTGCACTCCTTCGTCCTTCGGCGTTCCTGTTCCGGCTTCGCCTTAATTCCACAACCCAAAATTCGCGGTGAAATCGCTGCTTGTTATTCCGGTAGCCCTGGTCGCCAGCTGTGCCCTGATGGGTGTGGCCGGCTGCGTTACCGCCCGATCGCCGGCACCCCGTGATGATGCTTTTGTCGCAACCCGCCCAACCATGACCCTGCCCACCTCCCGCACCATTGGTAAAAATGAAATCACCGAGACGATGGCGATGATCGAGCTCTGCATCGATTTAAACAACCAGGACGATCGGATGGTTTCGGGCGTCCGGAAAATCTATAATGTAATGTGATCTCCGCCCGCTCGACCGACCTGTGGACCAAGGTCGGGGACAGTCGCGACCTCTACGCACAGAAGCTCTTGAAGGCGGGTTCGCCGGACGTGCAGGATCCGAGCAAGAACGGCTTCGCGCCGTTCGACAGCGCCTGGACACTGTGGAAAAAGAAGGAAGTTCCGGTGGGCAGCGCGCCCATCTACGCGCTCGCGTTTCGCGGCACGGTATTTGCGAACAAGTTGAGTGATATTGAGGACGCGCTCGTCGCCATGATCCCGGCGCGCCACGGGATTTGTTTAGCCGGCGCGCAGGGCCAGCGGTTTCTCCCACTGACCTTCGCGACGATCCCCCCGGGCGGAAGTCCACCAAGGCTTTGCCTACGCGCTGTTCAGCCAACTCTTTGACGCCGACTTTGGTGCGCTGCCCGTAATCATGAAGGTCGTCGACGAAGGTTCCACGCTGGTCCTAACCGGGCACAGTCAGGGCGCGGCGCTTGGCACCCTGGCGCATGCCTTCTTCCACTATGCCGCCCAAGAAAATCTCTGTGGGATCGGCGGCAAGAAACTCACCCTGCGCTCCCATCTGTTCGCGCAGCCGAAGCCAGGCAACACGCAGTTCGCGCTGGATTTTGCCGAGATCACGGGAGCTGGCACGACTGCCACCATCTACACCAACACGCTGGATCCCGTGCCCAAAATCCCTCCCTCCCACATTTTTCTGGCCGACGCGGCGGAGGATATGCCCGCCCAAAGCGGTGGAATCGATTTCCTAAAAGCGATCAACAACGGCTGGAATGGCCTCCGGCGCGGCTTTTCTCGCTGGACCGAAGGTAAACTCGCGAAGCAGGTGGCGAAGATGCAAGGCAAGGAAGGTCACGGCTTCTACCAGTGGCAGGAACTGGTCGCGGCGAGCGTCGCCCAGCCGCCGGCCGGCGGCTCCGGCGGCTACATGCCCGCCGGCAATGTCGTTCCGCTGCGTGGTCATCTGAATGGAAGCTACTACTACGAAAACGCGGCCGATGGAACGAACGATGAAGTCATCCAGCACCACGCCACCACCTACCGGCGGCTGCTGGAGGACCTGTATGGTTACCCGGCGACCACGGATCAAAAGGCTCCGCGATAACCATCGCCTCCGGTGTCGTGCCACTCCTGCGCTGGGGCGATCGCCACTGCGCCCGACCACGAAAGCGACCAGCGGGAGCAAGGCGGGAGCAATCGCCCGCTTCGCAAATCACCGACAATACGCCGCGCGGGGTGTTTTGGATTTGCGGTTGACGCCAGGTGACCGGAGCATCCGAGAATCAAATTTTGAAATCTGGAATCAACAATCTGCGGGTTCGCCCCAGCCCTGGCCGGTTCCGGCCGAAGCGCTGGATCAGAGCCAATGCGGCCGCAACGTCAGCCGGGCTCGCGCCCAAGGGCCATGAGTAGAAGCCTGCTCGTCGATCCGGATCTCGCGGCGGCGACGCGCCTGATTGCTCAGGCCGGCCTCTTCGAAAAGCGGCCGGCGTTTTATGGGCGGAAGTTCGCGGAGGTCGCCGTCCTGCTCGCCGTGGTGTTGGCGGCCATGGCGAACTTTGACTCGCTGGCGGTGCGCCTCGCGGCGGCCGTCCTGCTCGCCCTGACTTTTACGCAGATCGCCTACCTTGGGCATGACGCGGGCCACCATCAAATATTCCGCCAGCGGCGGCACAACGACTGGTTCGGGGTGGTCATCGTGAATCTGTTCATCGGCCTGAGCTACGAATGGTGGGTGGAAAAACACACCCAGCACCATGATCACGCGAACGATTTGGATCACGATCCCGACATTCAATTTCCGCTGATGGTCTTCGACCCGCAGCAACTCGCGCGGCCGCGCTCCGCTGTCCAAATTTTCTGCATCCGCCATCAGGCCCTGCTATTTTTCCCGCTGCTCACGCTGCTGCCCTACAGTATGAAGTGGGACTCGGCGCAACACGTCGCCCGGCCCGGCGCCCGGTTTCGCCGCGCGGAGATCGTGCTCCTGCTGGCCCACGGGCTGCTTTTGACGTGGGCGGCGATCGGGCTGCTGGGGGTGGCGCACGGAGTGGCCTTCCTCTTGGTGAATCAGGCTGCGTTCGGCGTTCTGCTGGGATCGGCGTTCGCGGCCAATCACAAGGGGATGCCGATGCTCCAGGCGCTGGAGGAAAAATCTTATTTTCGGCAACGAGTCGCGACAGCCCGCAACCTCCGGGCTCATCCGCTGACCGGTTATTTGTATGGTGGGTTGGACTGCCAGATTGAGCATCACCTGTTCCCGATGTTACCGCGGCACAATCTGCGCCGGGCGGCGCCGCTCGTCCGAAAATACTGCGCCGAGCGCGGCGTGACTTACTACGAAACTGGCATGGTCGAGGCCTATGCCGAAATTTTCCAACACTTGCACGCCGTCAGCGCCCCGCTGCGGGTGGCGCCGCTGAAAAAACCGTCGTGCAGGCCAATCCGGGATGACATCTTTTCGTGGACAATGGCACGAGGTCGCGGGCGCGCGAGCAAGTGGTCGCGACCGACCTGATGGTTCATCGGCGCGGCGTCTCTTCGACCGGGAGCGCTCTTCCGCGGGTCGTCTTTTTTGAAACGAGGGTGGTAACGACATGCCGTGCCCGACCTGCTCATTTGAGAACCCGCCCGGCTTCCGGTTTTGCGGGCGCTGCGGCGCCAACCTGGCGGCCGGAGCGTCCGCCGTGCCGGTGGCACCCATGCCACCACCCGCCCCGCCCGCGCCGGTCGCGGCTCGTAACCCGGACGCCGAACGCCGGCAACTCACGCTCTTGTTTTGCGACCTCGTGGGTTCGACGACGATGGGCGAGCTCCTCGATCCCGAGGAATTGCGGGAAATCGTCCAGGATTATCAGGCGGCCTGCGCTGCTGCGGTGGCGCCGTTCGGCGGCCACATCGCGCAATACCTCGGCGATGGCATTCTCATTTATTTCGGTTACCCGGTGGCGTCGGAAGACAGTCCGCGCCGGGCGGTCCACGCCGGCCTCGCCATCCTCGAGGGCGTCGCGCGGTTGAACGAGCGCGTGGCCGCGCGCCGTCCCGTGCGCCTGGCCGTCCGCGTCGGCATTCACACCGGTTCGGTGGTGACGGGCGCTGTGGGTGGGGCCGGCCGCACCGAGCCACTCGCGATCGGCTCGGCGCCGAACGTCGCCGCCCGGCTGCAATCCCTCGCCGAGCCCGATACGGTGGTGCTGAGCGGCACGACCCACCGGCTCGTCGAGGGCTTTTTCGAGTTTGTGCCGCTCGGCCGGCATCAACTCAAGGGTCTCGCACAGTCGGTCGAAGTGTATCGCGCGATCCGCGACACCGGCACGGTGAGCCGGTTCGAGGTGACGGCCAGCCGCGGCCTCGTGCCGCTGGTCGGGCGCGAGAGCGAGCTGGAGATTCTGCTCGGTGGATTCGAGCGCGCGCGTGGCGGGGCGGGCCACCCGATCGCGGTGCTGGGCGAGCCGGGCATCGGCAAATCCCGGCTGATGGAAATGTTTCGCGAGCGGCTCGCGGACCGGCCGCATGCGTGGCGCGTTTGCCGGTGTTCGCCTTACGCCAGCCGCAGCGCGCTGCAGCCCGTGGTCGATATGCTCGAGCAACGCTGCGAGATCGACCGCGGCACGCCGGTGGCGCTGCGCCGGGAAAAACTAGCCCACGCCGTGGTGGCCCTCGGTCAGGTCAAGCCGGACACTCTGCCGTTGCTGGAAGCACTGCTGTCGCTGCCGCCCGCGTCGGACGCGCCGCCGCTCAATCTCTCGCCCGAACGCCAGCGGCAACGCACCCTGGAAACCCTCGTCGAGCTCGTGCTTTCGCTCGCCGCGCGCGAGACCCTTGTCCTCACCGTGGAGGACCTGCACTGGGCGGACCCTTCCACTGTCGAGCTACTCGCGATGATCGCCGAACGCGCGCGCACGGCGACCCTGCTGCTGCTCGTGCTGCACCGGCCCGGGCTCGTTTTACCCTGGGCGCGGAGCGACGGCGCGGTGGAGCTGGTGCTCGGGCGCCTGCGCGACGAGCACGTGGCGGCCATCATCGGGCATGTGACGGCGGGCCGGAATCTGCCGCCCGAGCTCCTGCGCCAGCTGGTGGCCAAGACCGACGGCGTGCCGCTCTTCGTCGAGGAGCTGACAAAGATGGTCCTCGAGTCGGGTCAGGATTTGACCCACGCCGCCGCGCTCACGATCCCGACGACACTGCACGATTCGCTCGTGGCCCGCCTTGATCGCTTGGGGTCTTTGGCGAAAGAGGTGGCGCAAGTCGGCGCGGTCCTCGGCCGTGAATTCGGTTACGAGATGCTCCGGGCCGTCGCCCTACACGACGACGCCTCGCTCGCGCTGGCCTTGGCCACGCTCGTCGAGTCGGACCTGCTCCAGCAGCAGGGCGTGGTGCCGGACGCGGTGTTTGTCTTCAAGCACGCGCTCATCCAGGACGCGGCGTATGGGCTCATGGTTGCCAGCGTGCGCCAGCAACATCACCGTCGCGTCGCCGAAGTGCTCGAGGCGCGGTTCCCGGCCGTCGTGGCCAACCAGCCCGAATTGCTCGCGCGCCACTTCACCGAGGCCTCAGTCGTCGACTCGGCAGTCCTTTACTGGCTGAAAGCGGGCCAGCGCGCGAACGAGCGCTCCGCGAATCTGGAGTCGATCGACCACGTCACGCGCGGAATCAATCTCCTTGGCCGGCTGCCCGTCGGTCCCGAGCGGGATGCACGCGAACTCGCGTTGCAGATCACGCTCGGCACGGCGAGCCTGACCCGCAAAGGCTATTGGGCCCAGGAGGTCGTGCTGGCCTTCGACAAGGCCCTCGTGCTCAGCGCCCAACTGGGCGATACCGCGAGGCACTTTCGGGCGCTGATGGGACTCTGCAGTTACCACATGGTGAGAGGAGATTATGTGAACGGCCTCGCGCTGGCGGAGCGGTTGTTGACCGAGGCCGAACGCCAGGGGGTGCCCGCGGCACTCGCGCAGGCGCTTTATTGTCTCGGGTTCGCCCGCTATTATTGCAGCGATTTTGCCGGTTCGCTCAAGGTGCTGGAGCGCGGCATCGCGCTGCAATGTGAAGACGGTGATCCCGACCTGAAGCTTACTTCGGGGGACGATGTCCGCATCCACGCCCTCGCCCAGGCCGCGTTGACGGCCTGGCATCTCGGCCACGTTGATCGGGCCGCGCGGTGGAGCGACCGCAGCATCGCGATGGCTCGACGGTTGGGTCAGCCGAACGGCATCAGCTTCGCGCTGGCGATCGGCGCCGTCCTGCGCATGTATCGCCGGGAGGCTGGGCTGGTCGCGAGTTGTCGCTCGAAGGCCTGGCCATCGCCCAGGAAAAGGGCCACACCTTTGTGGCCGCGGTGACGACTTTTGGGCTGGGCTGGGCGGCGGTCGACACCTCCAACGCACCGGTGGGCTACGCGCGAATGCGGGGCAGCATCGACGCGCTCCGCTCGGCTGGAGCCCTGATTGCCCAGACGATGTTTTTGTCTTTGCTGGCCGATGTTGCCTGGCGTCACGGGCGCACGGACTTGAGTGAAACCTCCCTCGCAGAAGCCGAGGCGGTGCTCGCCAAAGGCGAACGTCACTTCGAGCCGGAAATTTGCCGCCTCCGGGGTCAAATGACGGGCGACGCGAATTTGTTCCGACGGGCGATCGACGTGAGCGTCAGTCAGGGCAATCGCAGCTTCGGGCTGCGGGCGGCGGTTGGTCTGGCCGGATTGCTGGTGAGTCGCGGCAGCCAGGCGGAGGCGCGAGCCGTCTTGGCTCCGGCCTGTTCAGCCTTCCCGGAAGGACATGATACTGCCGACCTGATCGCCGCCGCGAGCCTGCTAAAGCAGCTCGCTTGATCCTGCGTGGCCCGCGGAGCCATCCGCGGCGCGAGCCCGGGTGGCGTTTCTTAGGCTGCGATCGCGACCGCTCAAGGGCGGATCCGCCGATTTTCAACGAGGGCATTTCGCCAAGGGGAGGGAGCAGCAGCGGCAGGCTACCGCGGTCGGGCCGCCGCGCTGCGCCAGTCCCGGCGGTGATCGATCGGATCGCTGATCGGCAGACGTCCGGCGCGGCCTCGGAGCGTGGGTGCGCTGCGCGTTTGACGCTGGGCCTCGGGCCCGATGAGCTTTCGCGAATGCCCTCCGCCCGAAGGCCAATTCGCTTCGCCCCCACGTGGCGCGGACTGCTCGCGCTGCTCGCCGTCAGCGCGGCTTTCGCCGCGACGGATCCGGCGCCACGCCGCGTGCTCTTCATCGCCGGCCCGAAGAGTCACGACCGCGACGTCCACGAATTTCCGCGCGGCGCGGAGTTGCTCGCGGAGGGCGTCAACCGCTCCGGGCTGCCGCTCACGGCGGAGGTTTCCCTCGGCTGGCCGTCGTCCGCCACCACGGTCGGCCAAGCGGACGTCGTGGTCCTCTACTCCGACGGGCTCACCGCGCACGTCGCGAACGGCCACGCCGCCGCGCTGCGGCAGCGACTGAGCGCGGGCAAGGCGCTCGCGGTTTTACACTTTGCGCTCGAGCCCGCGGCGGAGGAGGCCGGATTGAAGGACGTGCTCCGCGATGCTCTGGGCGGCTACTTCGAAGCGGGTTGGTCGGTGAACCCCGCCTGGCTGCTCCAGGCCTCTCCGGCGTCGGCGCATCCGGCGGCGCGCGGGGTTGGCGCGCTGGCGGTGAGCGACGAATGGTATTTTCACCTGCGATTCCGGGACGGTTCGCGCGGGTTGCAGACGCTCCTCGCCGCCTCGCCGCCAGCCGAGGTCGTGGCCGAGGATGGCCCGCGCTCGGGCAATCCCGTGGTGCGCGCCGCCCTCGCCCGCGGCGAGCCGCAGGTGGTGGCGTGGACCTGCCTCAACGAAAATGGGGCGCGCGGTTTCGGATTCACGGGCGGGCATTCGCACCGGTTTTGGTATGACGACAATTTCCGCCGACTCGTCCTCAACGGCCTCGCGTGGGCCGCGGGCCTCGACGTCCCCGCGGGTGGCGTGCCGCTCGTGAGCCCGGCGGCGCCGTTCTTCACGTCGATTGACGAGGCGATTGCGCGCGGCGAGATCGCCGACGTGAAGCGCCACCTCGCGCGCGCGCCCGAACTCGCCCGCGGCGCGGCCGGCGCCAAGCTCACGCCGCTGCATCAAGCCATCCTGCGCAAGAAGCCGGACATCGTCGCGCTGCTGCTCGCCGCCGGCGCCGACGTGAATGTCCCTGACGCCTCGAACCGCACGCCCCTGCACCTGGCGGTCGAGCGCGCTGACGCCGCGCTGGTCAAGACGCTCCTGGCGCGGCAGGCCGACGCGACCAGGCGCGACCGCACCGGCTGGACGCCGCTGCACCATGCCGCGGCGAAGAACCAAGTCGAAATTGCCCGGCTGTTCTTGGATGCCGGTGTCGATCCGAATGGGTTGAGTGAACTTGGCGGCACGCCGCTGCACGAAGCCGCCGCCGGCGCGAGCGCCGAAATGGTGCAACTGCTCCTCGCGCGCGGGACGAATCCCGCCATTCGCTCGAAGCCCGGCGTGACGGCGCTGGATCTCGCCCGCGAATTCAAGAACACCGCGGCGGTTGAGATTTTGGCGGCGGAGAAAAAATGATGGCTTGCGCCGAGGCGGCGTGGACTGGTGGGGAAATTTTCCGCCGCTGAATCGTCCGGTGCGCGCGGGCCGGCACGAAGAGCCTTGCGGCTCGCGCCGGCGCAACTTTCGCTCTGCCCATGCCGTATGCCCCGCTGCCTCCCTTGGTTCTCTCCGGTCTCGCGGATGAAGCCGCCGACGATCTCCCCGGCCAGATGGCGGTCCATCGTGAGCTCGGCTGGTCCGCGCTCGAGCTGCGCCTCATCGGCGGCCAGCAAACTTCGGGGGAATTCCCCGCCGCCGATTTTGCCCGCGCCGCCGACGCGCTTGACGCCGCCGGCCTGCGGGTGACCGCGCTGGCCTCGGCGATCGGCAACTGGAGCCGGCCCATCACCGGCGATTTTGCGCGGGATTTCGATGAATTGCGCGCGGCGATTCCGCGCCTGCAGCGCGTGGGCGCGCGTTTCATTCGCGGCATGAGCTGGGTCGGCGCGGGCGTGGCGCCGGAAGTCTGGCGCGATGAGGCCGTGCGCCGCTATCGCGAACTCGGTGCGCTCGCCGCGGACGCGGGCATCGTCTTGCTCCACGAAAATTGCGAAGGGTGGGGTGGCCTGAGTCCCGCGCACGCGTGCGAGTTTCACGAGCGCGTGGCGCATCCCGGCGTCGGCGTGCTCTTCGACACCGGCAACGTGGTCGCCTACGGGCTCGACGCCTGGGAGTTTTATTCCGCAGTGAAGCCGTTCATCCAGCACGTCCACATCAAGGACGCGAAACGTAACCCGGCCGGCGGCAAGAGCAGCGTCTTCACCCTGCCCGGTGAGGGTGATGCGGCGGTGCGCCGGATTCTCGTCGATCTGCTGCGCGCCGGCTACCGCGGCGCGATTTCGATCGAGCCGCACGTGGCGAGCATCGTTCACACCGGGGGCGCACAGGCATCGCCCGCCGTGCGCCGTGATTCCTACCTGCGCTATGGTCGCGTGTTTTCGACCATGGTCGCAGAGATCCGCCGCGAACTGGCCATCTAGGGAGTTTCGCCGACTAGCCCGGCCGCCGTGTTTTCGCGGCTGGCCTTGGCGCGGAAGATCCGGAATATTTTTCGCGTCATGAAAATATTTTCCTCCGCCGGCCACGGTTTCATGTTCGCGTTGGCCGGAATTTTGGCCGGGGGCGAGGCGACTGGGCAGACGGTGGCGGGCCGGCCGGCCGTCCGCAAAGTGCGTGACCTCGTGATCTACCAGGACGCGAATTTTTATTCGGCATTTCCCTCCGTCGTGCGCCGGCCGGACGGGGAACTGATGGTCGCGTTTCGCCGTGCGCCGTCGCGCGTCGCGTTGGGCGAGGCCAAGGAAGGCCACGTCGATCCCAACAGCCAGCTCGTGCAAGTGCGCTCGCGCGACAGCGGTGCGACGTGGACCCGGGAGCCGGCCTTGATCCACGCGCATGCGTTGGGCGGGTCGCAGGATCCCTGCCTGCTCCAATTGCGCGACGGCGCGTTGCTGTGCGCGAGCTACGGCTGGGCTTTCGTCCAACCCGCGGCGGTGGCCAAGATGAAGCCGCCGGTCTTCGAGGTTAAGGCAGGGGTCGTTTTCCTCGGCGGCTACCTGGTGCGCTCGGCGGACGGCGGCCACACTTGGGCCGGCCCGGTGTTTCCGCCGCACGTCTCGTCGGAAATTTATTTCGACCCGCACGGCCGGCCGCTCCCGGCGTATAACCGTGGCGCCCTGTGCGAGGGTCAGGATGGCCGAATTTTCTGGGTGATCGCGGCCACGGACGTCGCGTCGCCGCGCAAGACTTCGAATCACCTGCTCGTGTCCGACGATCACGGCGCGACGTGGAGTTACTCCGCGCCGGTCGCGGTCGACGCCAAGGTCACGTTCAACGAGGCGTCGGTTTACGAAACACCGCGGAAAGATCTCGTGGCGTTTTTGCGCACCGCCGCCTTGGACGACCATGCCGTGCTCGCGCGCTCGACCGACGGCGGGAAGAGTTTTCTCCCGTGGCAGGACCTGGGTTTTCAAGGCCACCCATTGCACGCGTTGCGCCTGCCGGACCAGCGCGTGTTGCTGACCTATGGCTATCGCCACCCGCCGTTCGGGGTGCGCGCGCGGATCCTAAATGCGGAGTGCACCGATTTCGCCACCGCGCCGGAAATCGTGTTGCGGGACGATGGCGGGACCACGGACGTCGGCTACCCGTGGTCGGTGGCGGTGGACGGGCAGCGCGTGCTGGTCGTCTATTATTTCAACGTCGCGGGTGGCCCGCGGCAGATTGCGGGGACGATGATCGAGATCGATTGAGCTCGGCGGCCCGCCGCATCCAAGATGCGGGCAAAAGGCGGCGACCGAGCTTGGTCGCTGGAATTCATTGAATTTGCGACACCGGTGCGCGACAGTGGCCGCCGACTCCACCTGGTTAACGTCGAAAGTGCCCTATGAAAAATCTGAATTACTGGAAGATCCTGCGCACCGCGGCGCTGCTCGCAGCTTGCCTGCCCTCGCTGGCCCCGGCCGCGGCTGAACCGACGACCGCTCCGAAGGCTGGGGCCGCCAAGGGCGCAGCGAAAAAGGCCGCGCCCTCTGTCCTCAAGTTTCGCGTGCAGCAATTGCACGTCGACAACAACGAGGGTTGCGCCGTCGCCGACTTCGATCGCGATGGCAAACTCGACGTGAGCGCCGGCGAGTTCTGGTATGCCGGACCTGATTTCAAGACGAAGCGGCCGCTGCGGAAGCTCGAACCGTTCGGGAAGGACTATCTCACCAATTGCGGCGAGCACGCCTACGATGTGAACGGCGATGGGTTTCCCGATATCGTCAGCGGCGCGTTCATGGACACGCGGATTTGTTGGTATGAGAATCCCGGCGCCGAAGGCTTGAAATCGGGCGCGCCCTGGACGCCGCATGTATTGATTGATACCGGCCTAGCGCAGAATGAGTGGAGCGATTTCCGCGATCTCGATGGCGACGGCATTCCGGAATACATCGTTAACTCCTACGGCCCCGCCAACGCGGTCATGGCTTATCGTTTCGCCAAAGACGAAAAGAGTGAACCGATTTTCAAACCGTGGATGATTCAGGCCGGCGCGCCGTTCGTGAACGGTCACGGCATCGGCTTCGGTGACATCAATGGCGATGGGCTCGAGGACCTTCTATATGGTAACGGCTGGTATGAGCGTCCGAAGGAGGGCGCACTGACGAAACCATGGAAGCGTCACGCGGATTGGACGTTTCCCCATGCCAGCACGCCGATGATCGTCGTCGATCTGAACGGTGACGGCCGCAACGACTTCATCTGGGGCCACGGCCACAACTACGGCCTCTATTGGGAACAGCGGATGGACGACAACCAGGACGGCAGCACCAACTGGCGGCACCATGTGATCGACGACAGAATCTCGCAGAATCACTGCCTCGTCTGGGCCGACATCGACAACGACGGCCAGCCCGACCTCATCACCGGTCGGCGCTTCAAGGCGCACAGCGGCAATGACCCGGGGGACAGTGAGCCGGGTTGCGTCGTTTACTACACGTGGAACCAGAATACGCGGACGTTTGCCAAGCACATGATTGCGGACAAGGGCCCCGGCATCGGTTTGCAAATCCGCCTCGTCGATCTCGATGGCAACGGGTGGAAAGACATCGTCGTCGCCGGCAAGAGCGGCACGCACATCATTTGGAACGGCGGCAAATAGCCTTCGCTGCTGGCCGGACGCTGAATTTTCTGGGAGAGCGGCGGGGCGTTTCTCCGGCGGCGGCTGACAAACGGCGTGATCGGCCGGTTTGAAGTCCGCGACGCGTTTCAACCCCGCCCGATGTAAGGCATGCGAGTCGCCATCACGGTGAGGGTGGGGACGTTGGCGTCCAGCGGCAGGCCGGCCATATAAAGCACGGCATCGACGACGTGCTTCACGTCGATGGTCGGCTCGATCGCAGTGGAGCCGTCGGCCTGGGGGACCCCTCGCTTCATCTGGCCCGCCAGCGCGGTGTCGGCGTTGCCGATGTCGATCTGGCCGCAGGCGATGTCGAAGGGCCGCCCGTCGAGGGCCGTCGATTTAGTGAGGCCGGTGATGGCGTGCTTCGCCGCGGTATAGGGCGCGGAATGCGGCCGGGGAACGTGCGCGGAGATGGAGCCGTTGTTGATGATGCGCCCGCCCCGCGGCTGTTGGGCCTTCATCAGCCGAAACGCCGCCTGCGTGCAGAGAAACACCCCGGTGAGATTGGTGGCGAGAACTGCCTGCCACTGTGCGAGGGACAAATCCTCCAGCGGCACGCTCGGGAGGTTGATCCCGGCGTTGTTGAACAGCAGGTCGAGCCGGCCAAACGTCTCGCGGGTCCGCGCGAAAAGATTTTGCACGGAGTCCGGCAGCGTGAGGTCGGTCGGGACGCACAGCGCGCGGGCGGCGGGCGCGCCCACTTCCTGGACGGTCGCAGCCAGCGCCTCCGGCCGACGGCCGGCCAGCACCACCGCGTAGCCAGCGGCGAGCAGACCCTGCGCGGTGGCTCGGCCGATGCCCGATCCCGCTCCCGTGACGAGGGCGACTTTTTGTGGCGATTCCATGCCGTAATGTGCAGCGGGAATTTCCACGAAGCCGAGCCTTTAGTGGCGGAATGGGGGGATCGACCAAATAGGTGGATCGCCCTCCGCCGCCCAGCCCCGGCGGCGCGGACGACGCTGGCGCGCCGTAGTTTGTCCGCGGCGGGCACTCTGACCCCGCGCCAGAAAGGGAGAACGTAGCGCGCATCGTCCGGCTGCGTCGCGCGTCATGCGCGAAGTTCCCCCTCAACCCCCGTCCCCACCCATGAAAAAGTCCTCGTCTTCTCTCGTGCTCCTGGCGCTCGCGCTCGGTCTCACTTTCGGCGCTCGTTCTGCTCTCGCGGCCATGACCGAAGGCAATCCCGCCTTCAAGTCGATGACGCAGCTTGCCTTCGGCCCCGACGGCGTGCTCTTCGTCGCCGACGCCAAGGCGGCGGCCATCATTGCACTCGCCACGGGCGACACCAGCCCCGCCGCCAACGGCGCAACGATCCGGGTCGAAGGCCTCAACCAAAAAATCGCCGCCCTGCTGGGCACGACGGTGGACCAGATTCTGATCGCGGATCTCGCGGTGAATCCGATCTCGCGCCAGGCTTATCTCACCGTTTCGCGCGGGCGTGGGCCCGAGGCCGTGCCGGTGCTGGTGCGCGTGAAAACTTCCGGCCAGCTTGAGATTGTGGCCACGGACAAGGTGAAATTCGACCGCGCCCAGTTGCCCGACGCACCGGTCGACGGCTTGGTCGGCCAAGGCAACCGTCAGAGCAATCCGCGCATGGAGTCGATCACCGACATCGCCTACGCCGACGGCCGCATTCTGGTGGCCGGCCTCGCGAACGAAGAATTTTCTTCGACGCTGCGCGTGATTCCCTACCCGTTCAAGTCGGTCGCCGCCGGCACCATGGTGGAGATTTTCCACGGGGCGCATGGTAAATTTGAGACCCGCGCGCCGGTGCGCACGCTGGTGGCCTACCAAGTTGGCAAAGAAGCGAACATCCTTGCCGCCTACACCTGCACGCCCCTCGTGCAGTTTGCGCTCAGCGAACTCAAGCCGGGCGCGAAGATCCAGGGCAAGACGATCGCCGAGTTCGGCGCCGGCAACCGGCCGCTCGACATGATCGTATATCAGAAGGACGGCAAAGACTACCTCCTGCTCGCGAACAGCAATCACGGCGTCATCAAGGTGGCGGCGGAGCAGATCGGGGGCGCCGGGTCGATCACGGCGCCGGTGACCCGGACCCAGGGGCTCGCCTTCGAAAAACTCGATTGGACCGGCGTCAGTCAACTCGACCGCTTCGACAGCCGGCACGCGATGGTCATGCGCACGGCCGGTGCCGGAGTGATGAATCTCGAAACGCTGGCTCTCCCGTGAGCCGAGGAATGGGGCCGGCGGTCCGTCCCCTTCGGAGGTTGCCGGGCGGGAGCGGGTTGACGCCCGGCCTCCTGCTGGTCGCAGGCGTCTGCTGGGCTGGGCTCATTCGCGCCGCGGAAGCGCCGGCGGAATTTTCGGTCCACTGGCTCGCCGTCGCGACGCCGGTGGCGGTCGAAGTCAGTGGGATGTCACGCAGGGCGGTGGCCGCACTTGAGCACGAAGAGCGGGCCGCCGCGGGATGGGGGCGGCTCTTCGCGGTTTATGCCGAGCCCGTGGAGCCGGCGCTGGGCGGCGAACTGCCGCCGATGGCCGGCACGTGGCGGGTCGCGGATGGCCGCCTGCGTTTCGAGCCGCGTTTTCCGCTTGAGCAGGGCGTGCGCTACCGCGCGGAATTCCGGCCGGCGCAGTTGCCCGGCGGCGAGGCGGGCGCGGCCCCGGTGGTTGCATTTTTCCAACTGCCCGCCCCGAGCATGGTGCCGACGACGTCGGTGGCGCGGATCTGGCCGAGTGCGGCGGTGCTGCCGGAAAACCTCCTCAAGTTCTACGTGCAGTTTTCCGCCCCGATGAGCCGGGGAGACGTCTACCGCCACCTTCACCTGCGCGATGCGGCCGGCCGGGCCATCGAGCTGCCTTTCCTCGAACTCGACGAGGAACTGTGGGATCCCGGCTTGACGCGTCTCACGCTGCTCATCGATCCGGGTCGGATCAAACGCGGCGTGAAGCCGCTCGTCGACTTCGGGCCGCTATTCGAAACCGGAAAAACCTACTCGTTGACGATCGACGCCGCGTGCCGCGACGCCGCCGGGCGGCCGTTGCGGGCGGATTTTCGGAAGGAGTTTCGCGTCGGCCCGGCGGATCGCACTCCGCCAGATCCGGCGCGGTGGACGGTGCGCGCCCCGGCGGTGGGCACGCGGGCGGCGTTGGTGGTGCGATTTGACGAACCGATGGATCACGCGCTCGCCTCGCGGATGATCGCAGTCGCGGGCCCGGATGGCGGGGCCTTGGCGGGCGAGGTGACGCTCGGGGAGGACGAGAGCGGGTGGACGTTCGTGCCGGTGCGGGCGTGGCAGCCGGGAGCGCATCGACTCATCGTGCCGACGACGATCGAAGATCTCGCGGGCAACAACATCGGGAAGACCTTCGATGTGGATTTGTTCGAGCGGGTGGATCGGAAATTTTCAACCGCCAGCGTGAAAATTCCGTTCGAGGTGCGTTGACAGCCGGGACGGAGCCGCCCGCGGCTCACGGCATCGTCATCAAGGCGGCGTAGGTCTCGATGCCGTTCCAGAGGAACTGCACCTGCACGTTCTCGTTTTCCGCATGCTGGTTGTTGTCGGCGTTCACGACCGGCACGGTGAGCAGCTTCACCCCGAGCATCTCCTCGATCACAATCGAGGGTAGCGTGCCACCGAGCGACGGCATCAGGATGACTGGGTAATCCACCGTCGACTGCACCGCCGCGACGACCGACTGCGCAATGGGCAGATCCATCGGCGTCCGCTGGGCGTTGGTGCCAGCGGACTTGATCTCGACGCGAATCAGTTTTGCATGCTGCGCCCGCTCGCCGTCGGTCGGATCGCGGTCGAGCACGTGCCAGCCGCGCGCCTTGATGTGCGCGACTACTTTGGCGACCTGGCGCGGCGCGTCGTTGCCGGGCACGAGGCGCAAGTCCAGCACGGCCCGCGCGACCGTCGGGATCACGTTGGCGGCCTGCGCGCCGACATTGGCGCCCTGGATGCCGTTGATGCTCAGTGAGGGCAGCGCGAAGCCCTCAAACAAAGTGCGCCCTAGGGTCTCGGATCGCGCCAGCCCGAGTTCGCGTTTCAAATCGCCCTCGATCGACGGGATCGCCATCATGGCGCGCCGCTCGGCGGCGGTGAGTGGTGTCACGTCGTCGTCGAACCCTGCCACGAGCACGCGGCCGTCGTCGTCCTTCATCGAGGCGAGCAAGTTCACGAGCAGCTGGGAAGGGTTCGGCGCCCAATTGCCGTAATTGCCACTGTGCAGCGGGCGCTTCGGGCCGAAGACGGTGAGGTGCATGTTCACATCGCCGCGCGCGCCGAACATAACGACCTTTTTCCCCGAGGGATGGCACGGACCGTCGAGGACAATCCACAGGTCCGAGCGCAGGGCCTCGCGGTGGGCCGCGATGATGTCGCGCAGGCTCGTCGAACCAAACTCTTCCTCCCCTTCGAAGAAGAACTTGAGGTTGGCGGAAGGCTTCGCGCCCGATGCCACGAGGGCCGAGTAGGCGTTGAGGAGCGCAAAGACGCCGGCCTTGTCGTCGGCCGCGCCGCGCCCCGTCAGGCGCCACTGCGGATCGATCGGGTCGCCGGACTTCCAGCCTTCGACGATTTTGCCGCCCTGCTCGACCGGCCCCGTCGCGAACTTCGGGGCAAACGGTTCCCAGCCCGGCGCCCATTGGGCGGGATTGACGGGCTGACCATCGTAGTGCGCGTAGAGCACCAGCGTCCGCGTGGCGCCAGGAACTTTTACTTCGCCGAAGACGACCGGGTTGGAATTCGGCGATGGGAGGGTGAGCAACCGCCCCGCGATGCCGCGGCGCTTCATCATCGCGACGATGAAGTCGGCGTTGCGGCGGATGTTCGCGCGATCGACGGTGATGTTGGGAATCGCGAGCAGCTCGCGATACTCGTCGATCAGCTCGCGTTCGTGCGCGACGCGCCAGGTGCGGACCTTTTCCTGCAGGGGCGAGGCGCCGAAGGCCGGCGCCGTCAGACTCAGGACCATCACGGACAAGGCGAAGCGGGCGAGATTCATCCCTCTCTTTCTCACGCTGGCCTCCGCCTGCCAAGTCCGCAATTCTCTGCTAGCGTTTCGCTAGCGCCGCGTTACTTTCCCGGCATGCCCGCCATCCTGATCAAAGACGTCCCGCCCGCGCTCCACCGTCGCCTCAAGCAGCACGCCGTCACGCGCCGGCGCAGCCTGCAGCAGGAAGCCATGCTCGCGCTTGAGCGCGGGTTGGATGCGCACGCCCCGATCCCCCGGAACACCCTGCCGCCGCCCGTGCCGATTCGCCTCAAAGTGCCGCTGACGGACGCGTTTCTCGCCGCGGTCAAACGCGAACGCAATGCTCGTCGCTGACAACACCGCCATCGCCCACCTGCATTTGCAGAACGAGCACGGCGCGCTCGCCCTGGCCGCCTACCAACGTGACCCCGACTGGATCACCGTCCCTCTCTGGCGTTATGAGTTCAGCAACGTGCTCTGGAAACTCGTGCGTGCCGGCCGCCTCAGCCCGGCGGCGGCCAACGCGGGCCTGCGCCGCGCCTTGCAGCGCATGATTCCGCAGGAACGCCAGCCCGATCATGTGTTCGCGCTCGAGCTCGCGCTCGAACATCAGATCACCGGCTACGACGCCCATTACGTCGCGCTCGCTCAATCCCTCGCACTGCCCTTGCTCACCAACGACGGCGAGCTGCTAAAAAAATTTCCGGGCCTCGCCGTCTCCCTCGCCGCTTTTACCGCCGCCTGATGTCTGCCGCCCAGTCCGATCTCTCCGCGCTCCTGAAGCGCACTTTCGGTTACTCGACGTTCCGGCCCCTCCAGCGTGAGATCATCGACGCCACCCTCGCGGGCCGCGACGTGTTCGCGTTGCTGCCGACCGGCGGCGGTAAGTCGCTTTGTTTCCAGCTCCCCGCGCTCGTCCGCCCGGGCCTCACGGTCGTCGTCTCGCCCCTCATCGCGCTGATGAAGGACCAGGTCGACGCCCTCCAGGCCAGCGGCGTCGCCGCGACTTTCCTTAATTCCACCCTCGATGCCGACGAATCCCGCTCCCGCCTGCGCGGCCTCCATCGGGGTGAATTCAAGCTCCTCTACGCCGCGCCCGAGCGCCTCATGCTCGAGGGTTGGGCGGAAAATCTGAAAGCGTGGGACGTTGCCTGTCTCGCCATCGACGAGGCGCACTGCGTCTCCGAATGGGGTCACGACTTCCGCCCCGAATACCGCCAGCTCGCCAAGCTCCGCACCACGCTGCCCGGCATTCCGCTCATGGCGCTCACGGCCACCGCGACCGGGCGCGTCCGCGCTGACATCATCAACCATCTCAAGTTGCGCGAGCCGGAGATTTTTGTCGCGAGTTTCAACCGCCCCAATCTCACCTACCGCGTCATCCCGAAGGATCAGCCGTTGAAACAAATCGTCGAGTTCGTGAAAAAACGCGAACACGAGAGCGGCATCGTCTACTGCGCCAGTCGCGCCGCCACCGAGCGCACCGCCGAGGGCCTCGTCAGCCGCGGTTTCGCCGCCCGCGCCTACCACGCCGGGCTCGACGGCGACACCCGCACCGCCAATCAGGAAAGTTTTCTCCGCGACGACACCCGCATCATCTGCGCGACGATCGCGTTTGGCATGGGCATAAACAAACCCAACGTGCGCTGGATCATCCACCACGACCTGCCGAAAAATATCGAGGGCTACTACCAGGAAACCGGTCGCGCGGGCCGCGACGGGCTTCCCGGCGACTGTCTCCTCCTCTTCAGCGCCGGTGACGTGGCGAAGCAATCCCACTTTCTCGAGGAAATCACCGACCCCCACGAGCAGCAGGTCGCCCGCGCGCAGCTCCGCCAGATCGTCCACTACGCCGAGAATTCCGCCTGCCGCCGCGCGGAGCTGCTCGAGTATTTCGGCGAAAAATTCCCGCTCGCTAACTGCGGCGCGTGCGACAACTGCGCCGAACCGCGCGACACCTACGACGGCACCATCGTCGCGCAAAAATTTCTCTCCTGCGTCTACCGCATCGCGCAAAACAGCCGCTTCGGCGTGGGGATGAACCACGTCATCGAGGTTCTCACTGGCGCCGACACGGACAAAATCCGTCGCTGGGGCCATGAGCGCCTGACGACCTACGGTATCGGTAAGGAGCTCTCCCGCCCCGCGTGGGCCGCCGTCGGCCGCGAGCTGATGCGCCTCGGCTACGTCGCGGTCGCCGAGGGCGAATACGCCACGCTCGAACTCAGCGAAGCAGGTCGGGAGGTGCTCCGCGCCCGCGCGCCGATCACGCTGACCAAGCCGATGGATTTGCCGAAAGCGAAACGCGTTTCCACCCGCCGCGAAGGGGACATCGCGTGCGACGAGATTCTCTTCGAACGCCTCCGCGGGCTCCGCAAAAAACTCGCCGACGAGCGCCATGTGCCCGCCTACATCGTCTTTGGCGACGCCACGCTCCGCGCGATGGCGCGCTCCTATCCCGAGAGCATCGGGCAGATGGAGGGAATCTCGGGTGTCGGCGAAAAGAAACGCGCCGAGTTCGGCGCGATCTTTGCCGCCGAGATCGGTGACTACCTGCGGACCAGCTCGCGCGTCGCGTTCGAGTAGTCGAGCGCGCGGGAGTTGGCAATCTCGCGAGATTGTGGTTCTGATTTTCCATGTTCCGCTTTCCGCGCGTCGGGCTCTTTGTGCTGCTGGGCATTTCCGGGTTCGGCGCCGAGCCTGGGTTGCCCGCGCCCGCGCAGGTAAAATCGCTCAAGATTACTATTCTGTCGACGATGCTCGCCGATCGACGGGAGCTGGGCGAATGGGGGTTCGCGGCACTCGTCGAGGCTGATGGTCATCGAATCCTGTTCGATACTGGCAAGCACACCGACGTGGTCCGGCGGAATGCTGAGTCGCTGAAAATCGATCTGACCACCGTGCCGGACGTCGTGCTCAGTCATTCGCACGATGATCACACGGGCGGTTTTCTGACGCTGCGCAGGTCGGTGATGACGAAGGCGCCCGGCGCTCTGGCCCGCACTCATGTTGGCTTGGGGATATTTTATCCGCGCGCGGCGGCACCCAATGCGCCGATGGAAAATCGGATGCTGGCGATCAAATCAGAATATGAATCCACCGGCGGAGTTTTTCTCGTCTGCGAAAAACCGGTGCAACTTTTTTCGGGCGTCTGGCTGACGGGCCCGGTGGCGCGCCAACATCCGGAGCGCAACTGGAGTGGAAGCGACTGGGTGACCGCACCCGCGGGGAGAATGGAGGACAATCTGCCAGAGGATATCGCCTTGGTTTGCGACACCGCCAACGGCTTGGTGGTGCTGACCGGCTGCGGTCATGCTGGCGTGATCAATACGATCGAATCCGCGCGCGCCGTGGTCCGGCCGGCGCGAGTGCACGCGTTGGTCGGTGGGATTCACCTCTTTAACGCGACGGACGAAACGTTGAAATGGACTGGCGATCGACTCCGGGAGTTTGGCCTGGACCATCTGCTGGGCGCGCACTGCACCGGCATCGAGACGGTCTATCGTCTGCGCCATGATCTGGTGCTGGATCGGGCTCACGCGGTTGTCGGCGCGGTGGGGGCCGCATTTGAACTCGGTCGGGGCATCGCTCCGGGCCAAATCGCGAAGTAGCGAGGTCGCGCGGCGCGCCGCCGGGTTACTGGAAATGGAGCAGGGGGCCGCGGTTCAACGAGCGCCGCTTGGCTGGTCGCTGCTCAGCAGGCGCCGCGAGCTGGATGGAACGCCGCGCTGCGATCACTCGAATCGCAGTTGACGCCGAGGCAGCGTGGGAGCGATTTTCCGCTCCGACTCCGCGCTTCCCACCGGAAGCCCTTCTCACCGCCATGAAACTCTCCGCCACCAGCCGCCTCACTCCTTTCCGTCGCCAGTTGCGACGAGCCACCTTGATTGCAATGTTGGCCGCCGGAGTGGGGCCGATGATGGCGATGCGGATCGTGCTGACCAATGACGACGGCTTTGAGAGCCGCAATATTCAGGCGCTTTTCACCGCCCTGAAGGCCGCTGGTCACGACGTGATTTTGACGGCGCCTTATCGGAACCAAAGTGGATTGTCGGCGCTACTGGGAGCGTTGTCGGATCTTCCGCGGACGAGCACCCCATCCTCCGGCGGATTAATCGCGACCGGCTCGCCGGGCGTGGGCCCGACCACCATCGCCGCCGATCAATTTTACGTCGACAGTTCGCCGTCCGCGTCCGCGCTCTACGGCATCGATATTGCGGCGCAGGCGAAATGGGGCGCGGCACCCGACCTCGTGCTTTCCGGCCCCAATATCGGCAACAATCTCGGGGGCATCACGCCTCATTCTGGCACGGTCGGCGCCGCGATCACCGCGCTGAAACGAGGGATCCCGGCCATCGCGGTGAGTGGCGTGAACGGCGACCCAGCGACCGCTCCGCTGCTCGCAGCCATCACGCTGCGCGTCGTCGCTGCGCTCGACGATCGCGGCAAGATCGCGCTGCCGGCCGGCATCGGTCTGAACGTGAATGTTCCCGGCCTGGACAGCAAACGGACCGCGGCGTCCTACCGGTTTGCCTTCACTCAAATCGGTGCCGGTGGGGATCCGGTGATTCGGTTCACCCCGAACCCCGGCGTCCCATCGACTCCCACCACGACCGGGCTCCCTCCCGATCACAACCCGGGGAGCGAGAGCAACGCCTTTGCCGCCGGCGACACGGTGACGGTTAGCCCGATGCAAGCCACCTATCAAGCTCCGCCTGATCAGACCGCGCTGGTCCTGGCGCAAATGCGGGGACTTTTCTCCTCCGCGCTGGCGATCATCAATCCGAAGTTGATCAATATCTCCGCGCGTGGATTCGTCGGGGTTGGCAGTGCCGTTCAGATTGCCGGATTCGTCGTTTCCGGAGGCTCGGCCAAAACCGTTTTGATTCGCGCCAGTGGCCCGGCCCTCACGGCGTTCGAGGTGGCGGGTCTGCTCGCCGATCCGGTCGTCGAACTGTTTGACCGCGATGGCGGGATCGTCGCCACGAATGACAATTGGAGCGTTGATGCGGTAAAAGCAGCCGCTCTGGTCGCGGCGGCGGCGCGCGTCGGGGCCTTCGCGTGGACGCCGGGCAGCAAGGATGCGGCGCTGCTGGTCGCGCTGGCGCCCGGACGATATACCGTGGTCGTGCGAGGAGTCGGCGACACCACTGGCGTCGCTTTGCTTGAGGCCTACGATGTAGGCATCGATTGACCAGACGGCCGCGCCGCACCCATCGCGCCAGTCGACGGCATCCCCGGCGTCGGCGAAAATGAGCGCGCCGAGTTTGGTGCCGGCTTTGCGGCCGAGATCGATGACGACCGGCGGACCAGCTCGCGCGTCGCGTTCGAGTAGCGGATGGCAGAGTGGGGGAGACGTCGGACTCCGGCGGGCCGTGACTCCGGGCTTCCCACCGCCGTCGGTCGGGGCTTAGCTCCGGTTGGCCGTGTATGAATTCCACTGACGCCAGCCTGCTCACCACCCTCCGCCGCATTGGCGCCGTCGCGCCCGAGGTCATCGAGCTCTTCGACTATCTCGAAGACACGCCGTTGTGGATGAAAGACGAGGCGGGCCACTACCAGTGGATCAACGTCTCCTTTCTGCTTAATTTTGGCCTGAACCACCGCGCCGAAATCATCGGCCGCACCGACTACGATCTCTGTGGCGAAGTGCTGGCGAATCAATATCGCATCGACGATGAACGCGTGCTCAAGGGCGCGCGCATCCTCTCCCGCGTCGAACTCGTCGGCCGGTTCGATCACACCGCCCGGTGGTGCGTGACCTCGAAGGTTCCGTTGCGCGACGCGAACGGCCGCATCGTCGGCACGGCGGGCGTGACGCGTCCGCTCCGGCCCAACGCCGCGGGCACGCCATCCGATTCGCCCTTGAGCACGGCGATTCGATTCATCAGCCAACACTACGGCGAACACCTGACCAACAAGAATCTGGCCCGGGCGTGCGGCCTCTCGGTGCGCGCTTTCGAGCGCCAGTTCCGCGCGGCCTATCACAGCTCGCCGCACGATTATGTGCGCCAGCTTCGCGTGCGGATGAGCTGCAGCCCGCTGGTGTTTTCCCGGAAATCCCTCGCGGAAATCGCCAGTGAATTTGGCTTCGCTGACCAGAGCCATTTCACCAAGGAATTTCGCCGCGTCATGGACGACACTCCGCGCGCCTACCGCGCGCGCTTCCAGAGCTGAGGACCGATGGGGTGCGGCCCCGTCGCCGTATTTCCACCAAAACTTGCCGCTGCCTTACTAGGCGATTGCCTTTGGTTCGATTACGATGCTCGTTCGTTGTCCCCCCGTCATCCACCCGCGAGCGTCCCTCGCCTGTCTTAGCCCTCTCCCTGCCATCGCCCATGAATTCGGTCACCGGTCTTAGAACGATCAGCGTCAAAGTGCAGCCCCTCGTCGAGGCGGCGCTCGCCGCCACCGGCGGCCTCCTGCGGCTCGCCCCCGCGTGGGTGCCGCGCTCATTCCTCCAGCCAGGCCTGCGCCTGAAGCTCCACCCGGACGACACCTACGCCTACGGCCTGAACCGCGGCGGGATCGATGAGCGCTGGTTCGCTTCCACGACTGAGGCCGCCAATGAAGGCCGCGTGCCGGACGAAGGCCTGAGCTACTGCGTCGTCGGCAAACGACGTTTTACGTTGCGCCAGGCGGTCGCCGAATGCGGCGCCATGCTCATCGGTCAACCGATTTGGAAAAAATACGGCAAGTGGCCGGTTTACTCGAAGTTCTTCGATAACATGGGGCCGATTCCGCACCACATGCACCAGTCGGCGGCGCAGGCGAAGCTCGTCGGCCAGGAGGGGAAACCCGAATCGTATTATTTTCCGCCGCAGCACAACAACGTGGGTAACAATTTTCCCTACACGTTCATGGGCCTCGAACCCGGCACGACCCGGGCGCAGGTCCGCCAGTGCATCGCCAATTGGAACAAGGGCGACAATGGCATCCTCGATCTCTCGAAAGCCTACCGCCTCAAGGTCGGCACCGGCTGGCTCATCGATCCGTGCATTCTCCACGCCCCGGGCAGCCTCTGCACTTACGAACCGCAGTGGGGCAGCGATGTCTTCGGCATGTATCAAAACCTCGTCGAGGGCCGCGAGGTCCCGTGGAGCCTCCTCGTGAAGGACATGCCCAAGAGCAAGCACCGCGATATCGATTTCATCGTGGACCAGCTCGACTGGGCCAAAAACGTGGATCCGAAATTCAAGGACCACCACTATCTGGAACCCGTCCCGGTCGCCGACACCCGCAGCGAAGGCTATGTCGACCGCTGGATCGTCTACGGCAAGGTCGACGACGAACAGCGGTTCACCGCGAAGGAACTCACCGTCGATCCCGGCACCAAGGCGACGGTCAAAGACACGGGCGCCTACGGCCTGATTTGCGTGCAGGGCAGCGGCCAGATCAACGGTCAACCCCTCGTCAGCCCGAAACTCATCCGTTTCCACGAGCTGACCGAGGACGAATATTTCTGCACCGCCGATGGCGCGAAGGCCGGCGTCACCTTCGAGAACACCAGCAGCACCGAGCCCCTGGTCTGCCTCCGCTATTTTGGTCCTGAAGTTAACCCTCACGCCCCCAAGATGGGCGCCTATCGCAAGAACAAGTTCTGATTCGCCGCCCGAACTCCCAACGCTCAAATCCAAAATCAAAATGCCCGCCAATAACTTCCCCAAACTTCACAATGCCGCCTGGCCCGGTCTCGTCGGCAAAGGCAGCCCCGGCGCTGAGCCGTTCATCGACCTCGATACCATGCTCGACCTGACCGCCAAATCGGACGTCAACGGCGTGAAATTCGATGGCATCGATCTTTTCCTCTACAACCCGCACACCGACATCGATATTTCCGACGACGGCATCAAGGCCCTCGCCGCGAAAATCAAGGCGAAGAATCTCGTCGTCGGCTCCGTCGTCGCGCCCGTGTGGTTCGATGCGGCGGCTGGTGGCGACGAAAAAGCCCGCGCCGCGTGGGTCACCCACGTTCGCAAGGCCATCCGCATCGCCAAAAAACTCCGCGAACTCGGCGTGCGCCCCCACGGCGTCGTTCGCATTGACAGCGCCACGGGGGTGGCGGCGTGGGACCAAGCCCCGAGCGCGACCACCAAGCTCATCGCGCAGTCCTTCCGCGAGGCCGGCAAGATTGCCAAGGACAACGGCGAGCGCCTCGCCGCCGAGGGCGAGATTTGCTGGGGCGGCATGCACTCGTGGAAAAACATGGTGAACCTCCTCGAAGCGACCGCCATGCCCAAGGTCGTCGGATTTCAGGCCGACATGTCCCACACGCACCTCTACACGCTCGGCGCCAACGCCGAGGCGCACCGCATCGTGCCGAAGAATTATCACTACGAGCCCGCCGCGTTCCACCAGGCGATGACGAAGCTCACCGCGGCGCTTCGCCCGTGGACGATCGATTTCCACGTCGCGCAAAACGATGGCACCGTCTTCGGCTCCGGCGACCACGAAAAAACTGGCCGCCACTGCCTCGCGACCGACCCGAAAGGCAAACTCAACATCCCCCGCGACTCCGGCTACTGGCTCCGCGACGGCCAGGGCAAGGTCACGAAAAAGATGAAGCACATCTGTTGGGACGGCTGTATGTTCCCGAACGAAGTCCTGATGAAGCAGCAAACCTGGAACGACATCCTCGCCGCGATGATCGAGGTCCGGAATAATCACGGCTGGGTCGGCTGACATCCCCCATCCTTCTTCACCACGGATCGCACGGATTATCACGGATGAATTTGCGCCTCGCATCGCTCCATCCGGGTTCATCCGTGTAATCCTTGGTTAAAAAACTTTTCTTACTCCTATGGCCAAAAAACAACTCCGCATCGGACTCATCGGCTACAGCTTCATGGGCCGCGCCCACAGCAACGCCTTTCATCAGGTCAACCACTTCTTCCCCTCCAGCTACGAGGTCGTCCCGCAGGCCGTCTGCGGTCGCGACGAGGCCCAAGTAAAAGCGTTCGCCGAGAAATGGGGCTACCAGTCCATCGAGACCGATTGGAAAAAGCTCATCGCCCGCGACGACATTGACGTCATCGACATCGCCACGCCGAACAACCTCCACGCCGAGCAGGTCATCGCCGCCGCCAAGGCCGGCAAGATGATCCTCTGCGAAAAGCCCCTCGGCCTCAACGGCAAGGAGGCGGAAAAAATGCTCCGGGCCGTCAAGAAAGCCGGCGTGGCGCACATGGTCTGGTATAACTACCGCCGCTGCCCCGCGGTCGTGCTGGCCAAAAACCTCATCGACGCCGGCCGGCTCGGCCGCGTGTTTCATTACCGCGCCAATTTCCTCCAAGACTGGACCATCTCTCCCGACCTCCCGCAGGGGGGCACCGGCCTCTGGCGCCTCGACGTGAAGGTCGCCGGCTCCGGCGTCACGGGCGATCTGCTCGCGCACTGTATCGACACCGCGCTCTGGCTCAATGGCGGCATCAAGGACGTGAGCGCGATGACCGAGACATTCGTCAAGCAGCGCAAACACAACCTCACCGGCAAGGTCGAGAAAGTCGGCATCGACGACGCGTGCCTCTTCCACTGTCACTTTAATAATGGCTCGCTCGGCCTCTTTGAGTCCACCCGCTATGCCCGCGGCCACAAGGCCCTCTACACCTTCGAAATCAACGGCGAGCACATGAGTCTCAAGTGGGATCTGCACGACCTGCACCGCTTGCAGATCTTCGACCACAGCGACGAAGGGATCGAACGCGGCTGGAAGAGCATCCACGTCTCCGACGGCGATCATCCCTATTGCGGCAAGTGGTGGGTGCCCGGCCTCCAGCTTGGTTACGAGCACAGCTTTGTCCACGCGATGGTGGAATTCATCCAAGGGCTCGAAAGCGGCAAAGGCTGCACGCCGAACTTCAAGGACGGACTCGCCACCGACTATGTCACCGACGCCGTCTTGCAGTCCGCCAAGAGCCGGCGCTGGGTAAACGTGAAACAGGCGTAGCGGGCCGCCGCCCGCGCGAACGCTCAGCCCTCAACGTTTGACTCTCACCTTCCAACCCTGCGAACCCGAAGCCCGCACGTGAGCGTTCAGGGTTGAACGTTAAGCGTTGAGCGTTTTCAGTCCCATTTCCCCATGCCTAAACTCGGTTTTAACCTCCTCGTCTGGACCGCCTCCATCTCGGACGATTTTTTCCCGCACATCGCGCGCCTCAAGAAAATCGGCTACGATGGCATCGAGATCTGCCTCGGCCAGCAGGATCCCGCCGCCTACAAGCGCCTCCGTAAATTTGTCCGGGACCTCGACCTCGGCATCACCTGCGTGACGATCGTCGGCGCCGACGCGAATCCCGCCAGCCCCGATGCCGCCGTGCGCGCGAAGGCCCTCGACGTCATCAAGTGGAACATCGACCTCACGGTGGACTCCGGCGCCAATCTCCTCTGCGGCCCGTTCCACTCGGCCTTTGCCACGTTCACCCGCACCGACATCCACCCCGACGAATACCAGCGCAGTGCCGAGGTGCTCCGCGCCGCGGGCGACTACGCCCGGCCGGCCGGCGTCACCCTCTGCCCCGAAGCGCTGAATCGTTTCGAGTGTTACCTCTGCAACACCATGGCGCAGCTCCGCAGCCTCATCGAGCTGACCGGCCATCCGAACGTCCGCGCGATGTTCGACACCCACCATGCCAACATGGAGGAGAAGTCCTTCGCCGGTGCCATCCGGCACATCGCGCCCGTGCTCGCGCACGTTCACCTCAGCGAAAACGACCGCGGCACGCCCGGCTCCGGCCATATCGATTTTCAGGAAAGTCTCTCCACCCTCGCCCGTGTTGGTTACGACGGCTGGCTCACCGTCGAGGCCTTCAGCCGCTCCGACCCGGCTTTCGCCAACGCCATTAATGTCTGGCGTGAGTTTTCCCCCGCCTGGGAAATTGCCGAGCAGGGCCACGCTTTCCTCCGCCAGCAAATCGCCGCTGCCGGCTTCCGCACCCCATGATTTTTCGCCGCCTCGCTCGCCTGTTTTTACTGGTGGTCACACCTTTTGCTTTCGCTGCCGGACCGACGACGCTCGTCCTCCAGCCGCCCTCCGGCGCTCCCGCGAAAGGCAAACACGTCGTGTTCCTTTCCGGCGACGAGGAGTATCGCAGCGAGGAAGCGCTGCCGATGCTCGCGAAAATCCTGAGCCAGCGCCACGGCTTCAAGACCACGGTCCTCTTCCCGCTCGATCCCGACGGCACCATCAATCCCAACAACAACGCCTCGCTGCCCGGCGCCGAGGCGCTCGACACGGCCGACGTCATCATCGCCGTCCTCCGTTGGCGCGTCTGGCCCGATGAGGTGATGCAGCGCTTCGATGCCGCCTATCGCCGCGGCGTGCCGATGATCGCCATCCGCACGTCGACCCACCCCTTCAATTTCCCCGCCGGCAGCAAGTGGTCGGCCTACACCTGGAACTCCAAGACTCCGTGGGCCGGCGGATTTGGTAAACAGGTTTTCGGCGAGACGTGGGTTTCCCACTGGGGTAAACACAAGATCGAGGCCACGCGTGGCGTCATCGAGCCCGCCAACGCCTCCGATCCGCTCCTCCGTGGCGTCACCGACCTCTTCGGCACCAGCGATGTTTACGAAGCCGCGCCGCCCGCCGACGCCAAGATTCTCGCCCGCGGCCTCGTGCTGAAAGGCATGAACCCCACCGACGTCCCCGCCGACTACCGCAAGAAGCGCGCCGCCGACAAAGTCGAGCAGCCCGTCAACGATCCCGCGATGCCGGTCGTCTGGACGCGCCTCCACAAAAATGAGGCCGGCCAGGAAGCAAAAATTCTCACGACGACGCTGGGCGCCGCCACCGACCTCGAAAACGAGTCGCTCCGCCGCCTGATCGTCAACGGCACCTACTGGGCCGCCGGCCTCGCGGTCCCCGCGAAAGCTGACGTCCGCCTCGTCGATCCCTACGCCCCGCGCATGTTTGGCTTCAACGGTTATCGCACCGGGCTCACTCCCGCCGACCACGCCCTTGGTCAAACTCTCCCCGTGGGCGGCACCCTCCCGCCCGCACCGGCCAAGCGCGCTGCGGCGGCTCCGGTTCGCAACTCACCGGCCAGCCCTGCCGTCCTCAACGCCCCGATCGCCCTCAACCCCGGCGATCGCGTCGCGATCGTCGGTAACGCGCTCGCCGATCGCATGCAGCACCATGGCTGGCTCGAGACGATGATGCTCGCGAAACACCCGTCGCACCAAATCGTCGTGCGCAATCTCGCGTTCCCCGCCGACGAGGTCGTCACCCGCGCGCGCTCGAAAGATTTCGGCACGCCCGACGAGTGGCTCACCAAGGTCCAGGCCGGCGTCGTGTTTTCCTTCTTCGGCTACAACGAATCTTTTGCCGGCCCCGATGGCCTCCCGAAGTTCAAGGAGGATCTCGGCAACTTCATCCGCGAGACCCGCGCCAAAAACTATGGCGGCCCGGGCGCGCCGCGCCTCGTCCTCTTCTCGCCCATCGCAGTTGAAAAACACCCCGACTCCAACTTCGCCTATGATCCCAAGATCAACGAAAACCTCGCCGCCTACACCCAGGCCATCGCCGAGGTCGCGGGCGATCAGGCCGGCGTGACTTTCGTGAATCTCTTCGCGCCCTCGCAGGAACTCTACGCCGCGGCCGCGAAAAACGGCCAGCCGCCGCTCACCATCAACGGCGTCCACCTCAACGACGCCGGCGAGGGCCAGCTCGCGCAAAAAATCTACCCCACGCTCTTCGGCGGCTCCGCGCCCGCCATGGACACGCCCGCCGCCGCCGAACTCCGCGCCGCCGTCAACGCCAAGAACGAAATGTGGCACTCCCACTACCGCTCGATGGACGGCTACAACATTTACGGCGACCGCTCCAAGATCGCCTACGTTTCGCACCCTGACGCGCCCAAGATCACCAACACGCAGGTCATGATGGAGGAGATGGCGCAGCGGGATGCGATGACGACCAACCTCGAGCGCCGCGCCTGGGCGCTCGCCGCCGGCAAGAAAGGTCCCGTCGAACAAGTCTCGCTCCCCGTCGTGACCGCGTTTGGCACCAACAAACCCGGCGCCAATATTGACGGCACCTATCCGTTCCTCGATGGCGACGAGGCCATCGCGCAGATGACGCTCGCGCCCGGCCTCAAGGCCAACTTGTTCGCGAGCGAGAAGCAGTTCCCCGAACTTGCCAAGGCCCTCCAGTTCGCCTTCGACCCCAAGGGTCGTCTCTGGGTCGCCGTCTGGCCGAGCTATCCCGAGCGCACGCCGACCCAGCGCGTCACCGACAAAATCATCATCCTCGAGGATACCGACCACGACGGCCGCGCCGACAAATGCACGGTCTGGCTCGACGGCCTCAACTGCCCCACTGGTTTCCAGTTTTATAAGGACGGCATTTTGCTCATGCAGGCGCCGGATCTCCTCTACGTGCGCGACGTCGGCGGCAAGGGCCAGATCGTCGAGCGCGTGCTGATGGGCATGGACTCGGCCGACTCGCACCACACCGCCAACTCGCTCGTCTACGAGCCGGGCGGCGCGATTCTCCTGAGTGATGGCGTGTTTCACCGCACGCAGGTCGAGACCGTCGCCGGCGCCGTGCGCAACATTGACGGCGCCATCCATCGCTTCGAGCCGCTCACGGGCAAGTTTGAGGTCTACGCCGCCTACGGCTTCGCCAATCCGCACGGCCGCGCCTTTGATTACTGGGGCAACGACATCATTA
This sequence comes from Opitutus sp., assembly GCA_009695305.1. Classification (GTDB taxonomy): domain Bacteria; phylum Verrucomicrobiota; class Verrucomicrobiia; order Opitutales; family Opitutaceae; genus SIBG01. The sequence continues at coordinate 47,378 of SIBG01000019.1, forward strand.
CCGACGCCACCGGCAACAACACCTACTGGGGCCCCGCGTTCAGCGGCCGCATCGACTACCCCGCGAAGCACCCGAAGCTGAAAACCATCTGGGATCGCCCGTCGCGGCCCAGCGCCGGCAGCACGATTCTCACGAGCCGGCATTTCCCCGACGAGTATTGGGGCGATTATCTCAACCCCAACGTGATCGGCTTCCAGGGCATCTTCCGCGTCCACCTCAGCGACGACGGCGCCGGCATCAAGGGCACCCGCGAGAAGGACATCGTGCAGTCGAAGGACTTCAATTTCCGCCCGATCGACACCGCCACCGGCCCCGACGGCGCCCTCTATGTCGTCGACTGGCACAACCCGCTCATCGGCCATCTCCAGAGCCACCTCCGCGATTCCAACCGCGATCATGAGCACGGCCGCATCTACCGCATCACCGCCGAGGGCCGCCCGCTCGCCTGGCAGCCGAAGATCGACGGGGAGCCGATCCCCGCGCTCCTCGCGCTCCTCCAGCGCGAGGAAAACCAGGTCCGCAATCTGGCGAAAATCGAACTCGGCAAGCACGCGACCGCCGAGGTCATCGCCGGCGTGAAAACGTGGGTCGCCGGCCTCGACAAGAATTCCGCCGACTACGCGCATCATCTCACGGAGGCGCTCTGGGTCCACCAGTGGCACAACGTCCCGAGCGTCGACCTGCTCAAGCAACTCCTCCGCTCGCCGAGTGCCGCGGCCCGCGCCGCCGCCACCCGCGTGCTGTGCTACTGGCGCGACCGCGTGCCAGAGGCCCTCGCGCTCGTGCAGCGCCAGGCCAGCGACGAGAACCAGCGCGTCCGGCTCCACGCCGTGCGCGCGGCCAGCTTCTTTGATGCGGTCGAGGCCACGGATGTCGCGCTCGCCGCGACCAAGCTTCCCGTTGACTACTACCTCGACTACGTGATCGGCGAGACGCTCCGCCAGCTCCGCCCGCTTTGGCGCAAGAAACTCGGCGAAGGCGCCACCTTCGCCAAGGGCGATCCCGCCGCCGCGCGTTATCTTCTGCGCACCCTGACTGTCGCCGACATCCTGAAAATGCCGCGCACCGCCGACGTGTGCGAAAATCTCCTCGGCCGCACGGGCGTGACCGACGCCGTCCGCGCCGAGGCCCTCGCCACGCTGGCGAAACTCCGCCACCTCACCGTCGTCGCGCTGCTCCTCGAAACCATCGACTCGCCCGCCGAGATCGACGTGCGCAACGTCGGCCGCCTGCTCCTCCAGCAGTCGCCCGCCGAGCTCGCGCCCCACCGCCCCGCGCTCTTGAAGCTCGCGCTGGCCGACAACTCCGAAGCGCGCACCTGGGCCTTTGCCGCCACCGCGCTCGCGGATGGCACGCTCGACCGCGTCTGGGCGGAGGCGGCGGGCTCGCCGCTCTCGTTCTCGTCGCTCCTCGGCGGCATCCATCTCATTCCGAAGGCCGAACTCCGCGCCACCGCCTACGAACGCGTGATGCCCATCCTCGCGAAGAACCTCACCGACATCGAGGGACCCGACCGCGTGGTGAATGCGATCCAGCGCGATGCCATCCGCTGTGCCGTCGCCTCGCGCCGCGAACCAGAAAAAGTTTTCGCCGCCCTCGTCTCCCTGATCGAGCGCGGCTCTGAAGCCACCACCGCCGCGCAGGGCATCCGCGGGCTCCCGCGCACGAGCTGGACGCCCGAGGCCGCGATCACCGCCTCTCGGGCGCTCATCGCCTGGGCCGCCCAGACGCACGCCAGCGAGCGCACCAGCCGCGAATACGTTGAGACCATCCAAGTCGCCGACGATCTCGCTGGCACGCTCCCCGCCGCCGAGTCCGATCCGCTGCGCGACAAGCTCTCCAGCCTGCGCGTCGCGATGTTTGTGGTCCGCTCCGTCCCCGAAGGCATGAAATACGACGTGCCCCGCATTGTCGTGGAGGCCGGGCGCCCGTTTGAAATCATCTTCGAAAATCCCGATGTGATGCCCCACAATCTCGTGGTGGTAAAACCCGGCACCCGCGAAAAAGTCGGCACTGCCGCCATGACCCTCGCCCCCGAATTCACCGATCGCCAGGGTCGCGCGTGGGTGCCCGAGTCCACCGACATCATCGCCGGCACGAAACTGATCGAGCCCGGCCGCAACGAGACCCTGAAAATCCCCGGCAATCAGATCCGCACCGAGGGCACCTACGAATACGTCTGCACCTTCCCCGGCCACTGGGTGATGATGTATGGTCAGCTCGTGGTCACGAAAAACGTCACCACCTACCTCAAGGCCAATCCCCTCGCGCCCGCCCCCGCCCCGGCCGACGCCCACAAACACTAGAAACGGACTGCCCATCTTTCTCTTTCCTCTTTCTCTCAATCTTTATCCTCTGCTCCGCTTCTCTCTGACGAAAGAGTAAGAGAAAGAGGAAAGAGAAAGAACCAAACCCAATCCCGTCTCCCATGAAACTCCGCACCTCCCTCCTCGCCGCGCTCCTTGCGCTTGCTCCCTTCACCCTCGCCGCCTCCGCCTTCGCCGCCCCCGCCGGCTTCAAAGAAATCTTCAACGGCAAGGATCTCACCGGTTGGAAGGGCCTCGGCTTCTGGTCGGTGAAAAACGGCGTCATTACCGGCCAGACCACCGCCGAGAAGCCCACGAAGGGAAACACGTTTCTCGTCTATCAGGACGCCCAACCCGCCAACTTCGAACTGCGCCTGCAATTCCGCCTCACTGGCCAGAATGAAAAAAGCTGGGGCAATTCCGGCGTTCAATATCGCAGCAAAGTCGTCGACGCCGCCGCGTTCGTCATCGCCGGCTATCAGGCCGACATCGATTCTCCGTTCAATTACACCGGTATGCTCTACGAGGAAAAAGGCCGCGGCATTCTCATGAAGTCCGGCGAAAAAATCCGCATCGGCGAGACCACCATGACGCCCGACGCGACGAAGAAGGACGCCAAGAAGAAACAGACCTCCGTCGAGAAACTCCCCGGGGCGACACCGACGGAGGCTATCGCCGCCGCCTACAAACTGGGTGAGTGGAACGAACTCGTCATCAAAGCCGAGGGCAACCACCTCACCCACACCGTCAATGGCGTCGTCACCGCCGATGTCACCGACACCGACACCTCCATTGCCAAGTCCGGCGTCATCGCTCTCCAACTCCACCAAGGTCAGCCGATGACGATTCAGTTCAAAAACATCTATCTAAAGACCCTCCCGTAAACCTCGGATCAGCGGCACTCCGGTCGCCGCCCACGTCCTCGCCGCGCTCCCGCGCCGCGTCTAGTGCTTCAGTCCACCGCCTCGGGAGAGGCGGAACCCGAGACCCCATCCCCGATGACCTCCTCCTGCCCTGCGGCGCTAGGCCGATCCCCGTCGCTCCTTCTTTCCGTCTCTCTGTCCGTCCTTCTCGCCGTAGCGTCCACCCACGCCGCCACCCTCTCCGGTAATGTCTCCAACCTCGCCACCGGCAACCTCCTGCAGGGCGCCCGCGTCGAGATTCCCGCGCTCGGCGTCTCAACCCTCGCGGACGAAACTGGCCGCTACGTCCTCGGCTCCGTCCCCGCCGGCACCCACGAACTCGTCGTCACCTACACCGGTCTCGACACCGTGCGCGCCACCGTCGCCGTCACCGCCGACCAGCCCACCACGCGCGATTTCGATCTCACCACGGGCATCTACAAACTGGAGACCTTCACCGTCGCCGGCGAACGCGAGGGCGGCGCCGCCGCCATCACCGCCCAGCGCAACGCCGCCAATGTGAAGAACGTCGTCGCGATGGATTCCTACGGCAATTTGCCGAACATGAGTGCAAGCGAGCTCGCGATCTTGCTCCCGGGTGTTTCGTCCGCGCTCAATCTCGAAAACGGCATCGACGGTTTCACCGTCCGCGGCATGGGGCCCACGCTCAACAACATCACCCTCGATGGCGCGATGCTCTCCACCCAGGGCGCGATGGCGCGGCAGGGTCGCATCAACAATCTCACCGGCGCGATGTTCGAGGGCCTCGAGCTGATCAAGGGCCACACGCCCGACAAAGGTGCCGATTCCCTCGGCGGCACCATCAACCTCAAGAGCCGCTCGCCACTCTCGATGCGCGAGAAACGCCGCGTCACCTACAATTTTGCCGCGCGCTGGGCCCCGCCCTTCACCGCGCAGATTCCGCTGCGCGAAACGCACCGCAGCCATCCGCTGCTCAACGTCGGCTACGCCGAGGTCTTCGATGTCGCCGGTGGCCAGCGCAACCTCGGCGTCGTCGTGAACACGTTCTACAGCGAAAACGTCGGCGCCGCCCACAGCACCACGCGCGATTTCGAAAACACGACGAACCGGTCCGCGTTTCTCTGGGACTACAACACCTTCGACCAATACAACAACCGCAAGCAGGCCAGTGTGAACGTGAAGGCGGAATACCGCCTCTCCCCCACGACCAAGCTTACGCTCAACACCATCGCCAACGACGCGAACGAGATGGGCAAACTGCGCTTCACCACCCGCGCGTTCACCAACCAGGTCGTCTTCAATCCCGCACTGCCCGTCACCGGCGCCAACGCCACCGCCGGCATCCTGCCCGGCTACACCGACCGCATCACCCAGGTCCGCCAATCCACGGCCTCCAATTTCGACATCCTCACGCAGGGGCCGAACAATTTTTATCTCCGCACCCGCACGTTCGATCTCGGCGCCGAGCACGAACTCGGCCGCTTGCGCCTCGACTACGGCGGCGCGTTCAGCGCCACCCATATCAACAATGGCTTCGGCAACGACGGCGGCCAGTTCACCATGCGCGTGAACAATCTCGGCTGGATCCTCGATCGCACGCAGTCAGACCTTTACCCACGTTTCACCCAGACCGCCGGGGCCGACATCACCAAGCCCGAGAGCTATCGGATGAACGGTTTCTTCCAAAACAACAACGTCGACAACAACCACGAGGTCCGCGAAGCCCGCGCCAATCTGAAATTCGACCTGCCCACCCTGCGCACCTTCTTCAAGACCGGCGTCCACTGGCGCGAGCAGTTCGCCCACGACGTCAACCGCAACCGCCGCTGGACCTACCTCGGCACCACGCTCCCGTCCGATCCTTCGATCCGCAATGTCAACGGCACGAAGACCGGTCTCATCGTCCCGTTTTGGTATGCGTCGCAATTCTTCGCCGACCGCAACCCGCTCACGTCCGCCCTCTGGAACGAGGACCGCTACTTCGCCCAGCAAAACCTGTTCACCGGCACCCGCCGCGTCACCGAGGGCGTCACCGCCGGCTACGCGATGGCCCAGGGCCGCATCGGCAACACCGGCTTCCTCACCGGCGTTCGCGTCGAGGACACCGATACGAACAGCTGGGGCTGGGTCCGTGCCCGCGTCCCGAGCACCGTCGCGCAACAGACCGCCGATCCGGTCGGTTCCGCCCTGCGCGACTACGGCAACACCCGCCGCGAGCTCCGCGGCAGTTACACCAAATCGTTTCCCAGCGTGCACCTCACGCAGGACATTTCGCCCAATTGGAAAGCGCGCCTCAGCTGGTCCACGAGCTTCGGTCGCCCGCCGATGACGAGCCTCCTCCCCAACGAGACCATCAACGAGGCCGCGCAAACCCTGACGGTGAACAATCCCTCGCTGCTCCCGCAGACGGCGAAAAATTGGGACGCCTCGCTCGAATATTACTTCGAGCCCGTGGGCAACTTGTCCGTCGGTTTCTTCCACAAAACCATCCGCGACTTCATCGTCGCCGGCATCAATGGCGGCACCATCGGCACCGGCACCGACAACGGCTACGCGGGCGAATACGGCGGTTTCACCCGTCTCTCGAGCGCCAACGCCGGCACCGCCTTCGTGCAGGGCTGGGAGCTCAGCTACCAGCAGCAGTTCACCTCGCTGCCCGGCTGGCTCAAAGGTCTCGGCCTCACCGCCAACCTCACCGCCCTCGAAGCCCACGGCGACTACGGTGGCCGCGGCCGCCGCGACACCCGCGACGTCGAGGGCTTCGTCCCCCGCATCGGCAACGTCAGTGTTTTCTGGCGACACCGCGGCGTCACCTCACGCGTGATCGTGAACTACACCGGCGAGTCCATCACCGAGTTCACCGACGGCTCACCCGCCCGCAGCCGCTTCCTCGCCCCGCGCACCGTCGTGAACCTCAGCTTCGGCTACCA